>DATHOO010000166.1:0-109627 GCA_035484815.1 Candidatus Acidiferrales bacterium | reverse complement strand
CTGCCGCGCTGGTCGGCGTGTCTCGCGGCGATCGTGCTGATTTGGATCTTCGCGTGGTGGAGCGGCGGTCAGCTGCCGGCCGTTCGTGCGGCAACGATGGCCACCGCCGCGCTCGCCGCGCGCGCGTTCGGCCGCGCGACGTTCTCTTGGAACACGCTCGCGATCGCTGCGCTCGCGATCACTTTTCTACGCCCGGCAAGCGTCGCGACGATTTCGTTCGCGCTCTCGTTCTCGTGTGTTGGCGCGATCTTCGCCTGCGCAGCGCCGCTGGAGCGCTGGATCGAAGCGCGCGTTGCCTTACCCGATCGCGTGCGCGAAGCGCTGGTGCTCTCGCTTGCGACGCAGCTGGGCGTTTGGCCGTTGGGAGCGGCGGCATTCCTACAGTTCACGCCGTACGCAATTGTCGCCAATCTGGCCGTGGTGCCGTGCGTCGCCGCAACGATGGCGCTCGGCGCCGCGCAGCTGGCACTGGCCTGGTGCGATCCGCTCGCGCAGGTCTGTGCAAATTTGAACTCTTGGCTGCTGGCGTGGATGCTGGCGGTGGTGCAAAACGTCAGCGCGTTGCCGGCCGCCGCGATCGCCATGACGCCGGCGCCGGCATGGTCCATCGCGAGCTACGATGTCGCGGTGCTCGCGGCCCCTGCGCTCTGGCAACGCAATGCGCGAACGCTCGCCGTCGCCACGGTTGCACTGGCAACGATCGGCGTTCTGTGGCCGCCGCGCGGAATTGACGCACGCCTGCACATCACCGTGCTCGACGTCGGCCAGGCCGATGCGATCGTCGTGCAGACGCCGCGGGGCCACGCCTTGCTCGTCGATGCCGGCGGCCGGCTCGAGCGCGGCGCGCAGGGCAACGGTTCGGTGGCGGAGGAAGTCGGCGACCGAATCGTCGTGCCGTTCTTGTTGCGGCATGGGGTTCACGCCGTCGACGCAATCGTCATCTCGCACCCGCACGGCGACCACGCCGGCGGCGTCGCGCCGGTCCTTCGGCGCCTTCGCGTCGGCGAATTAGCCGACAGCGGGCAACGCTACGGCGGTCACGCGTATCAGGATGCGATGGCAACCGCGCGCGGCGATGACGTTGCGACGATCTATCCTCGTGCGGGAACGGTATGGCGCACCGACGATGGCGTCGTGCTGCGCTTTATTGGCCCGTCATTGCCGTTCATCGGCGGAGTCAACGCCATCAACAGCAACTCGGTCGCCTTCGTGCTCCAGTACCGGCGGTTCCGCATGCTCTTTACCGGCGACGCCGGCAGCGAATCGGAGCGGCGATTTCTCGCTGAGAACGTCGATCTCCACGCCGACGTCCTCAAGGTCGGCCATCACGGATCGGCGTACGGGTCGTCGCCGGATTTCGTGGCTGCGGTAGCGCCGCGTTACGCGATCGTCTCGGTGGGGCGGCACAACCTCTTCGGCCACCCCGCACCATCGACGCTGACGACGCTCCGGCGGTTTGGGGCGCGGATTTATCGCACCGATGAAAACGGCGCGGTGACGATTCTCAGCAATGGCAGCGGCGAAACCGTTTCGAGCGTATTACCGTAATGAGTTATTGCTTGGCCGCCAGCGAGTCGGAGGTCAAGCTGATCGTCGTCTGATAGACCGTCGTGGAGATGCCCGTGACCCCACCGCTTTTCCGTTCGGTCGCGTACTCGTCGACCGATGTTGGCACTTGCTTGGGCCCGTTGTAGTTGAGCTTCGTCTGGGCGTCGAAGGTTGTGCTTCCCTGCGAGGTATCCTCGACGTGGCGTGTCTCGCCGATGGCCAACGCGCCATTGTCGTTGGTGTTGATGGTGTACTGCGCGGCCATCTTCAGGGTGCCCGTGGTCTCGGAAACCGACCATTGGCCGTTCGCGTCGACCTTGTTAGGATCCACGAAGTTCGCACCCAGAAAGCGCAGCAACGCGTACTCTTCGGTGTTCACCCGCTTGCCGGCTTCGCAGGCAACGTCGGTATTGCCGTAGACGGCGCAGGTTGCAGGGTCGGCGCTGCGCGTGTACTTCGCCTGTTCGCTGACGACCACGACCAATCCGCGATCCGATCCTTCGCGCATCACGTCGACGGTGATCGTCCCGCTGTCGTTCATGTCGCCGTTGTACGTTGCGGCACCCGACGTACCGGGATCGTTTGGCACGGTGCCGTTTTGCTTCGAATCGAACGTGAACGAGTAGACGAGATGCCGAAGCGGCTTCGGCGCTTGAGGGCTCGCGGTCACCGCGAGCGACGAAAGTAAAACACCACCAACTACAACAATACGGCGCAGCATTTATACGGCGGGTCGTTCTAAGGATGCACGGTCCCAGCCTGCCAGATCGGCCGCCGCCGCGTAGGCCGCGCTGAAGAAATCGAGCACTGCGGCATCGCGGTTCGGCGCCGTCCGCACGGCTTCGTACGGCAGGACGAACTCGCGCAGGCTTGCATTCCAAGCGGCGTTCGCGGGAATGCGCGCATTTGCGTAGCCCGGCGGTTCGGGATAGGCGTAGGCATAGAACGCGGCGTCGATTGTCTCGTTGCCCGGCCAGAAGCCGACGCTCTGTTCCTCGTGCGAGTAGGCCTCGCGGGTAACCCAATCGGGCAGGCCGGGAATGCCGCCAGGGTGCGGCGGGGCCGTTCGTCCCGAGAAACGCGTCTCGGCCAAATCGAAGCTGCCCCAAAAGAAGTGCACCGGGCTCGCCTTGCCGAGAAACTGTCCGCGAAAGGCCTTGCAGAGCCGATCGGCCTGAAGCAGCACGCGCTGGAAGCGCTCGACGTACGCCTTGTCGTACGACGCGTGCACGGTATCGCGGTCGAACCGAATCGGATCGCTCACCTCGTTCGGCGTCTTGTTGATCCGCACGTCGAAGCCCAACGAATGCAGCTCGCGCATGATGCGCGCGTAGAAATCGGCAACGGTCATCGGCTCGAGCCCGAACTCGCCGCGCTCGCCGTCACATCCGGCGATGCGCAAACGGTGGTCGAAGAAGTCGAAGTCGATCGTTAACGAGCGGCCACCGGGGTAGGGCATCGCCGAAGTCGTCAGCCCATGCGGTGTGACGTAGAGCGCGACGTGCCACCAATGGTTCACCGCGTATTCCAGCTGCAGGCGGATCTTGCCGACGATCTGCGTCCACAGCTGCACCGTGTGCAGCGTCTGCTTCCAATCCTCGTAGCGCAGCGACGGCCACCGTTCCATGACGTTAGCGTTCGGCGGCCGGGGTCACCGGCATTCCCATCGGAAGCTCGATTTGATCCGGATCCGTCTCGCCGTTGACCGACGACGAACGGTACTGGTGGGGTGCAAACCGCAGATACATGATCGGTATCAAGAGCAGCGTCAGCACCAACGAACTCGACAAGCCGCCGATGACGACGATGCCGAGCGGCCGTTCCGCCTGCGATCCGGGATCGAGTGCGAGCGCGAGCGGCAACATGCCGGCGATCATCGCGACGGTCGTCATCACGATCGGGCGAAACCGCGCGAGCGCGCTCTCCTTGATCGCCTCGAGCTTCGGGAGACCGCGCCCGCGCAGCTGGTTCGCGAAATCGACGAGCAGGATACCGTTCTTCGCCACCAAGCCGACGAGCATGATCGAGCCGATCATCGAGAAGAGATTGAGCGTCTGATGCGTGAGAGCGAGCGCTCCCAGCGCCCCGACGACCGCCACCGGGACGGTGAACATGATGATAAACGGCGTAACGTAACCGTTGTAGAGCGCCACCATGAGCAGATAGACCAGCAGGATCGAAAGCGCCAGCGAGACGGTCATCTCGGCTACCATCTGCGTCAACAAGGCCTGGTTTCCGCCGGCGACCGGCGTGACGGTAATGTTTGCGGGCAGATGCAGCCCGCGTAAGCGGCGTTCGAACGATCGCGTCACGTTCGAGAGGACGGCGCCGGGCGCGACGTTCGCCCCGATCAGAACGACGCTGCGCCGGTCGATGCGCATCATCAGCGGGGGCGCCGGCGAGAGCGTCAGATGCGTGATGTCCCCGACGGTAATGATCGAGCTGTTGTTCGCGCGAATGGGGATCGCCGCGATGCCCGCCAGCGAGCGAAGATCGGGCTCCGGATAGATGACTTGCACGTCCTTGAGACCGTTGGGTCCGGTAAACTCGGTTGCCGTGTAGCCGCCGAAGGCTGCGCGCACGGCGGTCGAGGCGGTGCCGATCGCTGCGTCGAGCGCGCGGGCACGCTCGCGATCGAACTCGACGTCCACTTGCGGAGCATTCTGCGCGTTCGAGGTGGTCGCGTTAATGACGCCCGGCGTCGCCGCGAGCGCTTCGAACGCACGCTGCGCGGCAGGAGCCGGATCGGCGGTCAAGCTCGAAACGACGTAGCCGATCGGCTGGGAGATACCGCCGGATGGATCGGTTGCGGGGACTGCGACGACCTGTGCCGCCGGCAGCAACTCGCCGATGTGCCGGCTGAGATAGGCCACCCAATACGAGGTCGAATGCGATCGCCGATCCTTCAAAAAGAGATGGATCTGGCCGATCGCCCCATTGTTGACGTAGCCGCTGATTTGACCTTGATACGCGCCCGCCGTTGTGATCTCCGATTGCAGGTCGGGCACGCGGCTGACGATTGATTCAGCCCGTATGACCGACTGATTCGTCTGGGTGAGCGGGGTTCCGGTCGGAAAGTTGATCGTTACGAAGATCTCACCGCGATCCACCGGAGGCATGTACTCGAAGCCGACGATGCCCAGCGGAATGAGCGCGAGCGCGACGAGCAGGCTGCCGAACGAGACCCAAACGACGGTTGCGCGATGGTCGAGTCCCCAGGGAAGCGCGCGTTGCGTATACCAGCGGCGCGCCCTTTCAAATCCCAACGTAAAGCGCTCGACGATCCTCCATGGTTTCCACCGCGAGTGGAGTGCCCAGCGGCCGGCGAGTGCCGGCGTGACCGTGAACGAAACGAAGAGCGAGGTGAGCGTCGCAACGGTTGCCACCAGACCAAACTCGCGCAAGAAGAGGCCGACCGACCCCGGTAGGAACGAGATCGGGAGAAAAACGACGACGATAACCAGCGTGATGACGATCGTCGCGATGCCGATCTGGCTCAGCCCGTTCACCGCCGCGACGTGCGGCGCTTCACCCTCATGGAAATGTCGCTCGATATTCTCGAGCACCACGATCGAATCGTCGACGAGAATGCCGATCATCAGCGTCATCGCCAGCAGCGAAACCGTGTCTAACGTGAATCCCACCACCCGCATGGCGGCGAGCGTTACCAAGAACGACGTGGGCACGGCGACCATCACGACGATTGCGTTGCGCCACGATCGCAGGAAGAAGAGCATGACGATCGCGGTGAAAATGATGCCCTCGACGAGCGTCCGCGTCACGCCGGAGAGCAGCTGCTCGGTATACGTGGACTGAACGTTGAGGACCGTAAAGGTCAGATTCGGGTACTGCTCGCGCAGCCGCGGAAGCACCGCGAGCACGGCGTTCGAGGCGGTGACTTCGCTCGAGCCGGCGGCTTTCTGCACGTCGAGCCCGATCGTCGGCTTTCCCTGCGAGTAGGCAAAGACGCGCTGCGTCTGAAACGCATCTTTCACCGCGGCGACGTCGCCGATCCGGAAGAGCCGCGGCGCCGCGCTCCATGGGTAGACCGAGCTCGACGACGAGCTTGAAAAGGTCGTCGTGTTCCCGAGCAAGAGGTTCGCCACCGACGGCACGTCGGTGATATCGCCGCGTACGTCGAGCGTCGTTTCGCGCGCGGGTCCGTAGACGATGCCGCCCGGCGCCCGCACGTTGTTGTTTGCCACCGCATTCACGACGTCGGTGAGGGTGAAGCCCGACGATCGCAACGCGTCGGGCTTGACGTTGACCTGAATGGACGACGTCACGCTGCCGTTCTCTTGAACGAACGATACGCCGGGCACTTGCTCGATCGCCGGGACGACGTCGTTGGTCACGATCGCCGAGAGATCGCCGAGCGCGAGCGTCGGCGATGAGACGATGAGCGAAACGACGACGGCTTCGCTCGGATTGTAGATCGAGATCTGCGGGGTGCTCAGATCGGTCGGCAGTTGATGCAGCGAGTTTTGCACGCGGCCCTGCACTTGGACGAGATCGGTGTTCGGATCGGAGTTCAGCGAGAACACCGCGACGATCGAAGCCTGACCGGGTTGGATCGCGGTCTGCATGGAGCTCAGGTCGGGGGTGCCCGCGATTTGATCCTCGAGCGGACGCACGATGGCGTCGCGCATCTCGGTCGTCGAAGCGCCGGAATAGGTGAGCAACACTTGGATCGACGGCACGTCGTAATTGGGCAGCTGCTGTTTGACCAGATTGATGCCTCCGATCGTTCCGGCCAAGAGCACCAGCGCAAGGAACACCGTCACCAACGTCGGACGCGCAACGAACAACCGCGTAATCGGCATTAGTGACCTGTAACGCTACCTGAGAGCGCCAGCACGCGAAGATCGCGCGTAACGGCGTCCTCGCGCGCCTTCGGCGAAGGACCCAGCCACATGAACATCACGGGCACCAGGACGAGCGTCAGCACGAGCGAGCTGATGAGACCACCGATGACGACGATGCCCAGCGCTTGACGCTGGCCGGCGCCGGGATCGAGCGCGAGCGCGATCGGCGTCATGCCCGCAATCATGGCGCACGTCGTCATGATGATCGGCCGGAAGCGTTCGCGCGCGGCCTCGACCAGCGCGCTCGCGCGATCCATCCCGCCCGCGACCATGTGATTGGCGAAGTCCACCAGCAAAATTCCGTTCTTCGATGCAAGGCCGACGAGCAAGACCGTGCCGATGAGCGAGAAGAGGTTGAGCGCCTGATGCGTGAGCGCGAGCGAGGTGAGCGCGCCGACCGCAGCGACCGGAACCGAGAACATGATGATGAACGGCAAGCGGTAGCTGTTGTAGAGCGCTACCATCAGGAGATAGACCAGGCATAACGAGAGAATCAACCCGGCGCCCATGCCGCGCACGGTGTCGGAGAGATTCTGCTGCTGACCGGTCACGTTTGCCCGCACCGAAACCGTCGCCGGAAGGTGCAACGCTGCGAGGCGGCGTGCAAAGGCGTTCTGCACGATCGACTGCGTGGCGCCGGGCTCGAGATTCGACTGCACGTGAACGACGGTCTGGCGATTCACGCGAGTCATCAATGGCGACGACGGATCGTTCACGAACTTTGCGACGTCGCCGATATAGGTCAGTCCGCCGCCGTTGCTGCGCAGCGGTATCTCGCTGACCGTTCGCAGCGTCGTTTGAAACGCCCGCGGATAGATGACTTGGACGTACTTCGTGCCGCGCGAGGTGTTGAACTGCGTGGCCAGCGTGCCGCCGAATGCAGCACGAATTGCCGAGGCCGCTTGGCCGATGTTTACACTGAGCGTGCGCGTCAACTCACGGGCGAACTCGATGTCGATTTGCGGCGCCAGCTGTTCCGCCGACGTGTTCACGTTGAGCGTGCCGGGCGTTTGGCGCAGCGCCGCCGCGACTTGCTCGGCATACGCGTCCGGATCGTCGTTGGTCGAGGTGACCAAATAGTCGATCGGCTGGGCGTTGCCACCACCGGTCCCGGTTGCCGGAATCGCGACGACTTTTGCAGTCGGTGCGAGCGCGCCGGCGATCCGCCCGAACACCCGCACCCAAAAGTCGGTTGGACGCCGGCGCTTCTCTTTCAAGAAAACGTGGATCTGGCCGACCGATCCCTGCGCGATCAATCCGCCGAAGTTTGCTTGCGTTCCGCCGGCGAGAGCCGTCAGCGATTCCGTGTCCGGCAGCGCGTAAATGCGTTGGTCGATCTGCTGAATCGCAGCGTTCACCGTCGCCAGCGGCGTTCCGGTGGGGTAGGTCAGCTGAACGAAAACCTCGCCGCGATCCACCGGCGGGATGAACTCGAAGCCAACGACGCCGAGCGGCACGAGCATCACCGACAAGACGACCGCGACGGCGCAGACGACGAAGACCAGCCGCGCGCGCGCTAAGGCCCACGGGAGCGCGCGCTGCGCGTACCATTGCCGCAGGCGCTCGAAACCGCGGGCGAAGGCCTCGATCGGCCGCGGCGGCTTCCATTGCGAAAGGAGCGACCAGTTTCCCGCTAGCGAAGGCGTGATCGTAAACGAGATGGCGAGCGACGTCAGCGTCGCGACCACGACGACGAGCGCGAACTCCGACAGAAACTTCCCGACCGTCCCGGGTAGGAATGCGATCGGGAGAAAGACCACCACGTCGACGAGGGTAATGACGACGGCGGCCGCGCCGATCTGCGTCCGGCCTTTGATTGCCGCGTCCTGCGCGCGCTCACCGCCCGCGTGGTGGCGTTCGATATTTTCGAGCACGACGATCGAATCGTCGACGAGAATTCCGATGATGAGCGTCATCGCCAACAGCGAAACGGTGTCGATCGTGAAATTAACCAGCCTCATAACCGTCAACGTCACGCAGAGCGAGGCGGGAATCGCGATGAGCACGACGATGGCGTTGCGCCAGGAGCGCAGAAAGAAAAGCATGACGACCGCCGTGATGAGCACGGCTTCGATGAGCGTGTGAAAGACGCTCCAAATCTGCTGCTTCGTATATTCCGCCTGATTGTTGAGAACTCGGAAATCAACGGCGGGATACGATCGCTGGATCGCGGGCAGTGCCTTCATGACGTTCTGCGCAGCCGTTACCTCACTGGCATTGGTGGACTTCTGCACGCCAAGCGAGATCGTCGCCGCGCCCCCAACGTAGCTGTACTGCCGCTGCGGCTCGAACGCGTCGCTGACCGAAGCGACGTCGCCGATGCGCAGTTGGCGCGCCGATGCGCTCCACTGGTTCAGGCTCGATAACGAAGGACCGCCAAAGCTGCGACTTCCCGCGGGAATCGCCACACCGCCGCCGGCCGGCAATGGACTCGCCGGCGGTTGCGCGGTGGCCGGCACCGTAATTGTCTGCGACGGCGAGGCCGGCAGCGGCGACGGCGTGGCGACGACCGTCGGTGCGGGCGTAACCGAAACGAACGGCGAGGGCGTCGGCGCCGCCGAAACCGAGGGCGCCGGCAATGGCGCGACGATCCCAACCGCCGACGGCGCGAGCGCTTGCGCCTGCACGGCGGGCGTTGGGATGGCGACGCTGCCGCCGCCCGCGCTCCCAGCCGCCGACGAACTCGCCGGCGCGCCGGGCGCGCCGGGAATCGCGGGCAGGGTGAATGACGTATTGCCGAACGACGTCGTAAACTGCGACGCCGCCAAGATCGGCAAATCGGCCACCGTCGCCGCGCTCGAAACGTCGCCGCGCACGTCGATCGACGTTTCACGGTTGGCTAAATACGCGATGCCGCCCGGCGCGCGATTGTTGTTCTGCGAGATCGAGCTGACGACGTCGTTGAGCGTAAAGCCCGCCGACGAAAGCTTGTGCGGATCGACCTGCACTTCAATCGCCGGCGTGAGCGCGCCGCCGACGTTAACGTTCGAGATGCCGTCGACTTGCTCGAGCTCGGGCACGATGTCGTTGGTCACGATCGCCGAGAGCGCTCCAGGCGCGAGCGAGCTCGAGCTTACACCCAGCGTAACGACCGTCGCTTCGGCGGGATCGAACGTCCCTACGGTCGGGACCGGCAAATCCGTGGGAAGCTTTGCTTGCGCCAAGAGCAGACGCTGCTGCACCGCGACTAAATCGGTGGTCTTGTTTGAGGTGAGCGAGAAGACGGCTGAAATCGTCGCCTGCCCTTGCTGCACCGTCGTGTTGAGGTGGTCGAGATTCGGCGCGCCGGCGATGGCGTCTTCAATCGGCCTGACGATCGCGTCGCGCATCTGCGTCGTCGAGCCGCCTGGATAGCTCGCGCGAACCGTGATCGTCGGAAAGTCGATGTTAGGAAACTGCTGCTGTACGATCGTCGAGAGCGAAACCGCGCCGGCGACAGCCAGCAACGCCAGCGTCACGAAGACGAGGGTCGGCCGATGAACGAAGATGCGTGTCGGCCACATTTTTCTACGGAGCCGCGGGGCTCGCGCTTGGACTGGCGTGGGACCCGGAGATCTGCTGTCCGGGGCTGATTCCCAGCTGCCCATTGGAGATGACGTGCGCGCCGCTGGAGAGACCGCGGACGACGGAAGTCTTTCCATCGTTTCCGAGCTCGCTCACGCGTTGCAGCCGCGCCGTGCCGCCGCCATCAACCGTCAGCACGCTGTCGTGGCCATCGTCCAAGAACGCCGTAAGGGGAATGCCGATGCCCCTGACGGAGGGCAACGAGACCGTTCCCGTTACCGCCATTCCGGACTTTAAGCGATATCCCGGATTAGCGACGATAGCCTGGACGGTGAAGTTGGTCGAACCGGGTTCGACCTGACCGAGCACCGCATTGACCCTTCCGTTATAAAATGCGCCGCTCACGCCGGCGACGCCGATCGTGACCGGCGCGCCGCGGCGGATGCGAAAAACGTCCTCCGAAGACGCGTTGAGCTGCGCGTAGACCGGATTGAGCTGTTGAACCACAAAGATCGTCGACGAACCCGGATACTGACCCGGATTAAGGTTGCGATTGACCACGATGCCGTCGACGGGCGAGACGATCAGCGCCTTGTCAATCGACGATTGAATTTGCGCGGCTTGCGCATGCGCGGATTGTGCGGAAGCAACCGCAGAGGCGACGTTGGCGGCTTGCAATCCTCGTTGAGACGTTCCGTTGACGCGCGCGTTGAGCTCCGCCGACGAGAGGCTCGCTTGCGCGGAGCGTTCTTGCTGCTGATCGTTATGAACGATCGTTCGCTGCTGATCGACTTGCTGTTGCGAAACGTAGCCGCTCCCCAGCAAGGACTGGTACCGATCGAGATTGACCTGGTCGAGCTTGAGCGTTTGTTGCGCCTGCCGGAGTGCCGCTTGCGCATTGCTCACCTGGTCGTTGCCTTGACCGATGTTGAGTTGCGCTTGGTACTGCGTCTGGACCGAGCGCGCATCGTCCGATACCGCGCTCTGCTGCGCCGCGGTGTAACTCGCCCGAAGATCGGCCGTGTCCAAGACCGCCAACACCTGGCCTTTGCGCACGTAATCGCCTTCGATCACCGCGACCGAGTCGGTCGGTTCAACCAGTGAGCTGGAGAGCGTCACGTTTTGATAGGGAGAGATGATGCCGGCGATCTGCACGCTTGGATGCACGGTTGCCGGCGCCGCCGCCGCCGTCGGAATGCTTGCCGGCGCCTGCGATCCGAAGCGGCGTCCGCGATGGCGGCCGCCACCGCCCGCGCAGCTCGCTAAAACAAGCACAAAAACAAGCACGAGCGACGCTGCGCGCGTTACCTTCACCCTAGAGCGGTGCCCCGGCGTCCCCATTAAAGTCGAATTCTACTATTCCCACCCACTGCGGCGCCTGAAAGCCGGCTGAGGCACCAAAAAAGCCCGCCGAGCACGAGGAGAAAGGCAACGACCCCGATGGCGGTGGCCGCGGTCCCAAAGGAATCGCCGACCAGACCGAGCGGCGACGAGTTGCCGCTGAAGACGATCAATCCCGCGAGCAGCACGCCAAAGAGGCTCTCTCCGACGATCAATCCGGAAGCGACCAAAATGCCGAGCTGTTTTGCGCCGGCGCCGTCGGGCTGCGTCGAGGCCCAGCGATTGTAAGCCCAGCCGAGGATCGCTCCGAGCACGACCGGCGCCGTCGTTGAGGGCGGTAAGTAAATCCCGAGTCCCACCGCGAGCGGCGGCAAGGCGAGGCCTTTCGTGCGTAGCCATTCATCGGCGAGCACGACCAGTGCGCCGACGATCGCACCGACGCCGATCAAGCCCCAATCGAGCTGCCCCGTGATTACGCCTTTAGCGATCGCCGAAATGAGCGTCGCTTGCGGCGCGGGAAGCAGGTGCATTCCGGGGCGTAAGCCGGGCGATCCGATGAAGCCGTACGCGTGGTTGAGCAGGTTGAGTATCGGCGGAATGACGAGCGCGCCGATGATGACTCCCGCCACGAGCGCGACTTGCTGACGCCATGGCGTCGCATCGACGAGCTGTCCAGTCTTGAGGTCCTGCAGATTGTCGTTCGAGATCGTCGCGACGCAGAGCAGCACGGCAGTAACGAAGAGCGCGTACGCGACCATCGGCATCGCGGAAGTGACCGCGAAGCCTTTCGCGATCGCGAGCACGATCAACGACGCGCCGAGCACGGAGAGAATGGCCAACCCGGAGACCGGGCTGTTCGATGAGCCGATCAAGCCGGCCATGTAACCGCACGCCGCTGCGACGAAAAATCCGGCGACGACGATGTAGGCAATCGCCGCGAGGATCAGCGCGGGGCTTGACGATGCGAGGCCGCTTCCGCTTAAGAACGACCACAATAAGAACGCCAACGGAATCAGGCAGAGCAGGCTCACGACGCCGACGATGCCGATCGGCAGGTCGCGTTCGGTGCGGGGGAGTTGCGCCCGTTCATCCCGTCGCCGGCGCGACGCCGCCAATGCCGAGGTTACGCCGAGCGCCACCGGGCGAGCGAGGCGACCTAACGACCAGAGCGCGGCCACGCCAATCGCGCCGGCACCGATGAAGCGAACCTGGTGCGACCAAACCGCGTTCGCGACGTCGCTCGCGGTGCCGGCCGCGGGATGCAATGCCGTGAGTAGCGGCGTCGCAATCCCCCAGGCGATGACCAAACCCGCAAAAATTGCGGCGCCGACCGTTATGCCGATCAGTTGCCCAGCGCCAACCAACGCCAGCGAAAGCGAAAAGCCGATCCCCGTCGTGAGGTTACCGGCACGAAAGTAGCCCGAAACTTGATCGGTAAAGAGTCGCGTTGCCACGACCGCCGCGAAGCCCGCGGAGGTGAGGGCTCCGGCGAGGAGTGCGAGCAGTCCGGCACGGTTTTGCTCCGCGCCCGAACCGGCGCCGGCGCCCACCTTCAGCACCTCGGCAGCGGCAACGCCTTCGGGATAGGGTAAATCGGAACCGGTCACCAGCGCGCGTCGCAGCGGGACGCTGTACATGACGCCCAAAATGCCGCCGAGCGCGCAAATCCCGAACGATTGGACGAATGGAAAGCCCGACCACCAGCCGACCATTACGAGTCCGGGCAAGACGAAGATCACCGCCGAGAGCGTTCCTGCCGCCGACGCAATCGTTTGCACGATGTTGTTTTCGTAGATCGTCGCATTGCGAAATGCACGCAGCGCAGCCATCGAGATGACCGCCGCCGGAATTGACGATGCAAACGTCAATCCGACTTTCAAGCCCAGATACACGTTCGCCGCGGTGAAAACAAGCGTGATCGCTGCGCCTAAGATAAATCCGCGCAGAGTGAGCTCCGCTCGGTTCTCCATCACGCGCTTCTTTGCGCTGTGATGCCGACGTCGCCTTCAGCCGATGACAAAGCCCGCGGCGGTCAGCTGCGGGCTTTGCGGCCTCGCCGTTGGGTCTCGATCCGATGTTCGATCGGTGTTTCGGGACTCTTTAGGGCTGCATCGTCGACGCCGGTGTCGGCGACGCTGTACCCATTGGCGACGGCGTGGGCGCCGGCTGGGCGCTCGCCGCCAGGGCCGTTGCGCCCGTGACGCAGAGCCCGGTAAGAACGATTCCGACGAACCATCGATTCATTGATCTGGTTCCTCCTTTGACGTACGTGGTTGTCCCATTGGTCTGGTACCCTCGCTCGCCGGCTTCAAACCGGGCGGCCGCCCAGCCAGGCCGCCGCGCATACCGCCGCCGGTGCTGCGGGTATTAAGAAAGGGGGGAAGCGGCCCCGGGACCGCAATCTCCCGAACCACCGTCATGGGCGTCATCGAATTACCCTACAGCGAAAGCATCGCGGCCGAAACCGAGCCAATTTTCAGCCGGGCAGCGGGGGTCATTCCGCGCGTCGAGTGGCCGCTCCACGCGCCCTACGTGGCTGCGATCAATCGCTTGAAGCGCGAGCGCAATGCGGTCATCCTCGCGCATAACTATCAGGTCCCCGAGATCTTCTACACGGTCGCCGACATCGTGGGAGACTCGCTTGCTTTAGCGATGCAGGCCGCGCAGACCGACGCCGACGTGATCGTGCTCTGCGGCGTGCATTTCATGGCCGAAACCGCGAAGCTCGTCAATCCGAGCAAGACGGTGCTCGTTCCTGATCTCAAGGCCGGTTGCTCGTTAGCCGAGTCCATCACCGCCGCCGACGTGCGCCTGTTGCGCGAGCGCTATCCCGGCACGCCGATCGTCACCTACGTCAACACCTCGGCCGAAGTCAAAGCCGAATCCGACGTTTGCGTCACGAGCGGCAACGCGGTGCAGATCGTCGAAGCGCTCGGAGCGCCGCGCGTCATCTTTCTTCCCGATGAGTATCTCGCAAAATACGTTGCGTCGAAGACCAGCGTCGAGATCATCGCATGGAAGGGACATTGCGAAGTCCACGAACGGTTCAGCGGCAACGACATACGGCGTTACCGCGAAGACGATCCTTCGCTCATCGTGCTCGCTCACCCCGAGTGTCCGCCGGACGTGCTCGCGGAAGCCGATTACGTCGGCTCGACGCAAGGCATGACCGAATACGTCGGCACGATCGTCGCGCGGCCGAACGCGCGCGTGCTGATGATGACGGAATGCTCGATGGCCGACAACGTTTCAGGCCGCTACCCTGGCGTCGAATTCGTGAGGCCTTGCAACCTTTGTCCGCACATGAAACGCAACACGCTTCCCAAGGTTCTGCATAGCCTGGAAGCGATGGAGTACGAAGTAACGATCGCACCGGAGGTCGCGCCACGCGCGCGCCGCGCCGTCGAGCGCATGCTAGAGTACAGCCGTCAGATCCGGGATTGATGGAAAACCGCCGGAGCGACGTGCTCGTCGTCGGAGCGGGCATCGCCGGGCTCATCGCGGCGCTCAAGCTCGAGCCCGCCAGCGTCACCGTCCTCTGTAAAACACGGCTCGGCAAAGGGGCCGCAACCGATTGGGCACAGGGCGGAATCGCGGCGGCGATCGGCAAGGACGATTCGCCAAGTTTGCACGCGATCGATACGCAGCGCGCGGGGGCCGGCATCAGCGATCGAAAGATCGTCGAAATTCTGACGCGCGACGCGCCGGCGCGTGTGGAGGAACTGCTTGAGCTCGGCGCCGGATTCGATCGAACCGCGGCCGGCGAACTCGCGCTGGGTCGCGAAGCGGCGCACCAGCGCCGGCGTATCGTAAAAGCCGGCGGCGACGCAACCGGCCACGAAATTCTCAAAACGCTGATCGACGCGGTTCGCACCCATCCGGCGATCGCGGTCGTTGAAGAGGTCACCGCCGATGACTTGATCGTCGACGACGGTCGCGTCGGCGGGGTCTACGCCACCGAGAATGCCACCGGCATGCGGATTGCCTTCCGCGCGGGTGCCGTCGTGCTTGCGACCGGCGGCATGGGACGGCTCTATCGCTATACGACCAATCCCGTCGAGGCGACCGGTGACGGCATCGCGATGGCGGCACGCGCCGGCGCCTTACTCGCGGATATGGAGTTCGTACAGTTTCATCCCACGGCGCTTGCAATCGGGCGGGATCCGATGCCGCTCGTAACCGAAGCGGTACGCGGCGAAGGCGCTACGCTCGTTAACGATCTCGGCGAGCGCTTCATGATCGGCATCCATCCCGACGCCGAGCTCGCGCCGCGCGACGTCGTCGCCCGCGCGATCTTCGAACAGCAACAGCGCGGACGCACCGTCGGCCTCGAGGCGCACTCGGAAATCGGCATGAAATTCCCGCAAGAGTTTCCGACCGTCTTCGGCTTCTGCATCGCGGCCGGGATCGACCCGCGCGTGCAGAACATCCCGGTGGCGCCGGCCGCGCACTATCATATGGGCGGCATTGCCGTCGACGAATGGGGCCGGACGTCGCTTGAAAATCTCTGGGCGTGCGGCGAAACGAGCGCAACCGGTGTGCACGGCGCGAACCGTCTCGCAAGCAACTCGTTGCTCGAAGCGCTCGTCTACGGCTCGCGCGTCGCCGCCGACATCGCGAGCGTGCATCCCGTCGCTCCCAGCGCCGCTGGCACACGATCCGAAAAAATACCGGCGCCGCGACGCAAGCGCGCGCGAACGACCGCCGCACAGGCGCTCAACGACGTGCGCAGCGTCATGTACGCCAACGTCGGCTTGATTCGCAACGAAGCCGGGCTGCGCGAAGCCTCCCGGCGCATCGACGAGCTCGATGAAGAGCTCAGCGGCGGAAGCGGGGAGTTGCGGAATCTGCTCGTGGTCGGGCGATTGATCGCCGAAGCGGCGCTGGCGCGCCACGAGAGCCGCGGCAGCCACTACCGAAGCGACTATCCTCAGATGGACGAAGCCTTTGCTAAGCGCTCGTTTACGCGACCGCGCAGCGTCGCTTAAGCTCGTCGCTGAGCCGATCGTCCGGCGCGCGCTGGTCGAAGACCTCGGCCGCGGCGGCGATCTTACGACCGATGCGATCGTGGAAGCCGACCGCACCGCTACGGCACGCATCGTGGCGCGCCGAGGCGGTGTCGTTGCGGGGCTCACGCTCGGGTCGCTCGCGTTTTCGCTGCTCGACGATCGCGTCGTGGTCGACGCTCGCATTGACGACGGCGATCGGATCGAGCCCGGAGCCGTCGTGGCAGAGCTCTTTGGTCCGGCCCGAGCGATTCTAACCGGCGAGCGCACCGCGCTTAACCTGCTCGCCCCGCTCTCCGGCATCGCGACGGCGACACGCTCGCTGGTAGATCTCGTCGCCACGACGCACGTAAAAATCGCGGATACGCGTAAGACGACGCCGGGTTTACGCGCGCTCGAGCGATACGCGGTTGCGTGTGGTGGTGGTACCAATCACCGCTTTGGTTTGGATGACGGCGTGCTGATCAAAGACAATCATCTCATCGTCGCCGGTTCGATCCATGCAGCCGTCGCGGCGGCGCGTGCCGCCGTCGGCCACATGGTCAAGATCGAAGTCGAGGTCGATACGCTCGAGCAGTTGCGCGAAGCGCTCGACGAACCGATCGACGCGGTCTTGCTCGACAACATGACCGTGCCGGAGCTTACGCAAGCCGTTCGCATCGTGGGCCGGCGTGTGATTACCGAGGCCAGCGGCGGAGTGACGCCCGAGAACATCCTTGAGGTTGCACGTAGCGGCGTCGACGTGATCAGCGTCGGCTGGCTCACGCATAGCGCCCCCGCGCTCGACCTCAGCTTAGAGATTTTCGGTTGACCCGCGATTGACATAATGCCGAAGAGGCTCGGACCGACGATCCTGAGCGAGCGCAGCGAGTCGAAGGGCATGGATGGCGGAGCGAGGAGGCCGCGCAGCAGGAGCGGAGCCAAGCGGAGCGACGAGCGTCTCTGAGGCGTTATGTCAATCGCGGGTCAACCGAAAATCAATGGAGATTACCTATACAAGAGTAGCTCGAACGCGACGACCGCGCCGATTGCGACGACGAAGAGCGAGATGAGATATCCGGCCAGCCCGGAGAGCGTCGAGACCCGACCCTCACGCAGTTCCCGGTCTGTGCGCGCGTAACGCCAGGCGCCGAGCAGCGCGACGCCGATGCCGAAGATCGCCATAGCGGTTCCGAAGCTCACCGAAAGACCGGCGCCGGCAATCGGGTGATGCATCAGCGCCGAAACCTCGCGGGCAAAGAGCGAGAAACGCGCGATGACGAAGCCGAATGCGATAAACGCCAGCGCCGTTCGCACGTACGCCAAGTAAGTTCGCTCGTTCGCGAGCGTGTCGGTTGCGCGAAGCTGCTCCCCCGGCATGACCCGTCGTCGCTTCAGCGAATCTTTGTCGAACCATGTCTGCCGAACAAAATCTCGAGCAAACCGTCACCCCAGCAAAGGCGAGCCACGACTTCACGCCGCCGCAGGCGCTCGTCGAGTTCATGTCGAGCGAGTGGATCGAGCGGCCGATCGCCCAAGAACGCCATCCCGAAGCCGCGCGGTTTGCCGCGCGCCGCGAGGCCCTCTCGCAAGCCTACCCCGGCATCTATCTCGTCCTGCCGGCCGGGCGCGAGCGAGTCCGCGCCAACGATACGTCGTTCCGGTTTCGTCCGTCGAGCGACCTCGCATATCTGACGGGCGACGGCGTCGAGCCGGGTGCGGCCCTGATTCTCGAGCCCCAAGGGCGTGGGCATCGATCCCTGCTCTTCGTGCCCGAACACAACCGCGGAAAAGCCGAGTTCTTTACCGACCGCGTCTACGGCGAGCTTTGGGTCGGGCGCCACCGCGGGGTCGATGAGAGCCGCGTCTACTACGGCGTCGACGAATCCCGGCCGATGGGAGCGCTCGCCGAATATCTCGACGAGCTGCGCGGCGGCAACTATCCGCGCCGAATTCTCCGCGGTCACGACGAGGAAGTCGACGCGCGTTTCGAGCCGACCGATGACGATGACGAGCTCGCCCAGCACCTCTCGGAAGTGCGGTTGATCAAGGACGAGTACGACCTCGCCGAGTTGCGAAAGGCTTGCGCGCTCTCGAAGCTCGCCTTCGAAGACGCGATCCGCGCGATGCGCACCGGCAAAACCGAACGCGACATCGAGGCGGCCTTCTCGGGACGCGCTCGCATCGAGGCCAACGACGTTGGCTATTTGACGATCGCCGCGGCCGGAAACCACGCGTGCACCTTGCACTGGACGCGCAACGACGGTGCGCTGCGCTCCGGCGAGCTGCTGCTGCTCGATGCCGGCGTTGAAGTAGAGTCGCTCTATACCGCCGACATCACGCGCACGCTGCCGATCTCGGGACGATTCTCAGCCGAGCAACGCGAGGTGTACGAGATCGTATGGGCGGCGCAACGCGCCGGAATTGCAAGCGCCGTCGCCGGGAACGACTTTTTGGAGCCGAACCGGCGCGCGGCGCGCGTCCTCGCGCAAGGTTTGATCGATCTCGGCATTCTCAAGTGCTCGCTCGAGGAAGCGCTCGACCCCGAACGCCTCTTCCACCGGCGCTACACGCTCCACGGCGTCAGTCACATGCTCGGTCTCGACGTGCACGATTGCGCGCAAGCGCGCACCGAAGAGTACCGCCTTGGAAAGCTGCGAGAAGGGATGGTGCTAACGGTTGAGCCGGGTCTTTATTTCCAGCCCGACGATGCCACGGTGCCCGAACGCTTTCGCGGAATCGGCGTCCGTATCGAAGACGACATCGCGGTCACCGCGGGAGATCCCGAGAATCTCTCGGCGATGCTACCGTCGCGTGCCGACGACGTCGAACGCTGGATAGCCGAGGCCTAGAACCGCTAAGACCAACGTGCCGACCGGCACGTTAGTGGACGGTTCAACCTCGCGGCGGCGAGCCCCATCCGGATTGAACGTACTTCCCATCGACGACGATCGCCGGGACCGTTGGATCGCCTTGGGTGTAGCCGAGCATCCGCTCGCGCGCGCGGCGATCGTTCTGGGCGTCGTGCGTCATATAGGGTGTGCCGGCGGCATCGTAGTGAGCCATTGCGAGCCGGCAATAGGGACAGGTGGGAGAGATGTAGAGCTCGAGTTTTGTCCCCGGAGGTATATGCTCGACGTCGAAGCCTCGCGCCATGCCGCTCGTCTTCGTACCGACGCCGCTCGGCAACCTGCGTGACGTCACGCTTCGTGCACTCGATGCGCTGCGCGAGGCGGAGCTGATCGTGGCCGAAGACACCCGCGTCGCGCGCAAGTTGCTGCACGCGCTCCACCTCGAGGGTCGCGAAATCTGGAGTTACCGGGAGCAGAACGCCGAGCGGGTGACCCCCGCGATCGTCGAGCGAGCGCGCACTGCTTTGGTTGCCGTCACCAGCGATGCCGGCATGCCCGGAATCTCGGATCCGGGTAGTGCGCTCGTTGCGGCCGCGCGCGCCGGCGGCGTGAGCGTCGAGGTGCTGCCCGGCCCCACCGCGGCGATGGGCGTGGCGCTCCTTTCCGGCTTCCCGCTGCAGCGTTTTTCGTTCGAAGGCTTTCCGCCGCGCACCAGCGGCGAGCGCCGGACGCGTTTTTCCCACGCGTTGCAGGGCGGCATCACGACGATTTGGTACGAGTCGCCGCGACGCATCCGCGCTGCGCTCTGCGATCTTGCCGCCGTTGCGCCGGGTGCCCGGATCTTCGCCGTGCGCGAGTACACCAAACATCACGAGCAACACTTTTCCGGAACCGCCGAGCGGGTCGCCGCGGAACTTCCCGATCCGGTGATGGGGGAGGTCGCGTTCGCCGTCGCGCCCTATCGGGTCGCAGCGGCCGTGCCCACCACCGAGGCGACGAGCGCGGCGATCGACGCGCTGCTGGAGCGCGGAACCCGCGTCGGAGAGGTCGCGAAGGAGCTAGCCGCGCGCGGCTTCGGCGAGCGCCAGCAGCTCTACGCGCGGGCCGTGGAGCGGAAGGCGCGGCGGAAAACCTCGATTAATCAAGGCTGACCACCATGGAGCGCGCCTACTACGTCACCACGCCGATCTATTACATCAACGGCAATCCGCACATCGGTCACGCCTATACCTCGGTCGCCGCCGACGTGGTCGCGCGCACGGCGCGCACGTTTCGCCCAACCTTCTTCCTGACCGGAAGCGACGAGCACGGGCAAAAAGTGGCCAACGCCGCCGCCGCGGCCGGCAAGACGCCGCAGGAATGGTGCGACGAGCTGGTCCCGCGCTGGAAGGCGCTCTTAAAAGCGTACCACGTCGAATACGACGACTTCATTCGAACGACGCAGCCTCGTCATATGGAAATAGTCGAGCGCGTCTTCGCACGGCTGCGCGAGACCGGCGACGTCTATCGCGGCAGATACGAAGGCTGGTACTGCGTCGCCGACGAGACCTTTTGGCCGGAAAAAAAGATCGTCGAAGGCCGATGCCCGACCTGTGGCCGCCCGGTGGAGTGGATCTCGGAAGAGGATTGGTTCTTCCGGCTCTCCGCTTACCGCGATCGTTTGATCGAACATTACGAACGTTTTCCGGACTGGGTGCAGCCGCGCGGCGTCTACAACGAGATGTTGGCCTTTCTGCGTGAGGGGCTTGACGATCTCTCGGTCTCGCGAACGAATTTGGAGTGGGGCGTACCGATTCCCGACGGCGGCGTGGTCTATGTCTGGCTGGACGCGTTGCTCAACTACATCACGGCGATTGGCTGGGGCAAAGACGAGACGCGTTTTCACACATATTGGCCGGCAGCGCTTCAGCTGATGGCCAAGGACATCGCGCGCTTTCACACGATCATCTGGCCCGCAATCCTGTGGGCGCTCGGCGAGGCGGCGCCTGAACTGGTCTTCGCGCACGGCTGGATCACCATTGACGGTCAGATAATGCGCAAGAGCCTCGGCAACACGATCGATCCCTTTCTGCTCGCGGAGCGCTTCGGTGCCGATGCGATTCGCTATTTTCTGCTGCGCGAGGCACCGTTCGGCAGTGACTTCTCCTACTCCGAGGAGAAGATCGCGCAGCGGCACAACAGCGATCTCGCCAACGACCTCGGCAACCTCTTGCAGCGCACGCTCGCGATGCTGCAGCGCTATCGCGACGGCATCGTTCCGGAAGGAGCTGCGGCCGAAAGCCAGCTCGCGCGACGCTTCGCACCCTTACCGGTCGTCACTCGCGAGCGGTTCCTCGACCTTCGTTTTCGCGAGGCGTTGGAGGGCATCTGGGAGCTGATCACCGCGCTTAATCAGACGATCGACGAGCGCAAGCCCTGGACGCTTCATAAAGAGAACCGAACCGACGAGCTCAACGCCGTGCTCTACGACCTCGGCGAGGGTCTGCGCTGGATCGCGGTGTTGCTCCACCCCGTCATGCCCGAGCGGATGAGCGAAATGTGGGAACAGCTCGGCGCGCCGGGCCGAATCGACGAAGACTGGTCGTCCTCGCTGCACAAGTGGGGCGGCCTCGCGCCGCTCACCCAGACGGCCCTTGCGGCGCCGCTGTTTCCGAAGCTCGACGCCGTCGTTACGTCTTGATCGACACCCACTGCCACATCCAGGATCGCAAGTTCGACGACGACCGCGACGCGGTCGCCGCACGCGCGCGCGACGCCGGGATCGCGGCGATGGTCACGATCGGTGAGGACCTCCCGGACAGCGAGCGCGCCATCGCCGTGGCGCAACGCTACGGAATCGCGGCCGCCGCCGGCATCCACCCGCACGAGGCCCGCAACGCACCGCACGACATCGCAGCCGGCTTGCGACCGCTGCTCGAGCAGCCCGGCGTCGTCGCAATTGGTGAGACCGGGCTCGATTACTACTACGAGCATAGCTCGCGCGCACGCCAAGCCGAGGTGCTGCGCGCGCAGCTTCGCGTCGCCCGCGAGACGGGCTTCCCCGTCGTCTTTCATCAACGCGACGCCTTCGACGATTTCACCGCGATTTTGCGCGAGGAGTGGCGAACCGGGATGCGCGGCGTGGTCCATTGCTTCACCGGAACCCCCGCAGAGGCACGCGTGTACGTTGACGAATTCGGACTCTTCCTTGGCATCGGCGGCGTGTTGACGTTTCCAAACGCGCAAGCGCTGCGGGATGCCGTGCGGGAAGCCGGCATTGGCAGGCTCGTGCTCGAAACGGATGCTCCCTATCTCGCGCCGGTTCCAAAACGCGGCAAACGCAACGAACCGGCCTTCGTCGCGTATACCGCTGCGAAGCTGGCGGAGGTACTCGGAACTGACGCTGAGGAAATCGACGCAACCACCGACGCGAACGCTCGCGCGCTCTTTGGGCTTTGACTACGTCGCCGCTTCGATCGTGGCGCCGACGACCTGTCGTAGAAAGCCGCTCCAGACCGGATACTGATTGTAGTTCCCGGCGGTAATCATCACGACGAGATCGAGCCGCGGCACGATCGCCATGAGCTGGCCGCCGTTACCTCCCGCGTTGATTACCTCGTATCGCTGCCCATTGACGTCGAGCGTCATCAGATGCCAGCCGTAGCCGTAACGATCGCCTTCGCCGGCAGCATCCTGCTGCATGACCGTTCGCTGAACGACCGATTCACGCAGCCAACTCGCATCGACGATTTGCCGGCCATTCCACTTCCCGCCGTTTAAAAAGAGCTGCCCGAACTTCATGAAATCGCGCGGCCGAAAGTAATCGCCGCCACCCATGTATGCGGCGTTGGTCGGCGGCGGCATCAGCCAGAGCGCATAGCGTTCGAACTGCATCGGCACCGCGAAGCGTCCGCCGAAATACTGGTCGAGCGGCGTCCGCGTTGCACCTGCAACGATCGCGCCCAGTAGATTGATGCCGGCCGTGCAGTAGACGGCGCGACTGCCTGGATCGTATGCCACCGGAAGATCGAGCGTGTACTTATACCAGTCCGGCTGCACGGTTTGATTCTGCATCGCGTCTTCATTGCCCGGCGAGCTATCGTCGTTGTCATCACAGGCGAGGCCGGATGACATCGTCATCAGGTTTTCAACGGTGATGCGCCGCTTGCGGGCGTCGTCGTTGGCGACCGGCAAGTATTGTGGAAGCATCGAAAGCACCGTGGTCTGCGGCGTAAACGCGTGGGTATCGGCGATCGCGCGACCGACGAGCAGTGTCGTTACGCTCTTGCCGGCGGAACGAACGTCGTGCGGGGTGGCGGCGGTGAAGCCATAAAAGTACTCGTCTAAGACCAGCCGCCCGTGACGAGCGATCGCGACGCTCTGGATGTACGGCGAGCGAAGCACCGGCGAGCGCAACGCGACGATCGGTTGCAGGACGCCGGCGATGGGCGACTCGCGGAGCCCGGCATCCGCGAGCGTACCGACCGGCCAACCGTCACCGGCCTCAACGGGTTCTTCGTAGGTCCAGTGGGCGGTCGCGCGAGGATAGTACCAGCGCAGCTCGTCGCTCGTGGCCCGATGAAACGTCACCCTCGCTCCATTGGGCGGAAGCGCATCGATCGTGAGCCTATCGTCGGACGCGCCGCCAACGACGTCCGGCTTCCCACCGGTGCGCAAGTAAATCTTTGCGCCCTCGACCAGGAGCGTTCTGTTTCCCAACGCGACGCCGGCATTGGCTTCGGGATTTCGAATGAAGGCTTGCAGGGTACCGTCGGATGCACGGCTGACGACGAGAAAGTAATGCATCTTCTCGTCGTAAGGCGGGGCAGGAACGTAACGAACGGTTACGGCAGGCGGCGACGGTGTCGCGGCCCAAACGCCGGTGAGCGTCACAGGAACCACGCCAAAGAGCTTGCGAGATCCTGGTGCGTTTACCTTGCCGTTGCTCGAGACTCGTGGGGCTCAAAGTCGCGCCCGCCCGCCCACTGCGATTCGAGCCGATCGCGGACGGCGTGCACGATGCTCCGTTTCCCGGTGCAGATGCCCCAATCGGTCGCGTTCCACTCGCCGAAGGCCACCGTGGCGTTTGCCGACCCGGCCCAAGCACGATCGCCGGCGGCGGCGAGCTTTTCGGAATCCTGGCAGATACGTACGCGTACGCCGTCGTTGACGAGCCTTTCCAGCGCGTGTTGCTCGCGCGCGTTGCCGCGCAAGTCGCGCTCGTTCACCAGCAATCGCGGGGCCGCACCGGACAATCCCAGCTTCGCGAGCGCACCGTAAACCGCGTTGCAGCAGCCGAACGACTCGCTTTCGACGAGGACGTGGTCGCCGGCAGCCGCGCCACGCAATAGCCGGGCTTCCATATCGAGTGCATCGAACTTGGTCGCGGAGATCGAGGCATCGGTTGCATCGGCGTCGCGCAGAACGAGATCGTCCTTGTGCCAGTTTTTCCCGTCGAGATAGAGCGTGCCGTCAACGCGGACTTCTTTCGCGTGAAGTCCGTTTTGGAGCGTCGCATCAACGCCGTCAGCCCGCAGCTTCGCGACGAGTTTCTCGTTTTCACGCGCCAATCGCCCGTCCCGGTTGCCGCGCGGCTCTCCCGCGAGCGAAACGGCGACGCGCGCGCCGCGGCGAGCGGCCGCCTCGGCCGCGGCCAGGACCGGGCCATGCAGCGTATAGGCTTCAATCGCGATATCCTTCGCCCGTGCCATTGCGGCCAGGAGCACGCGGGTTGAACTGAGCGCAACCATTGCGCTGCCATCACGACGGAGGTCTTGGACGGCTAGGCGAAGCAGGCCGCAGCAATGAGTTCGACTCCGATGCGCAACCCGCCCAACGGCGGAAAGGCGGCCTACGTCCGCCAGATGTTCGCGACGATCGCGCCCCGTTACGATCTCGCCAATCGGGTCCTGACCGGCGGGCTCGACGAAACGTGGCGGCGCCGCGCGATCCGGCTGCTCGCGCCGGTGCCGAACGCCCGCATCCTCGACCTATGTTGCGGAACCGGGGATCTCGCCTTCGGCCTGCTACGGGCCGATCGCACGCTCGACGTAACCGGAGTCGATTTTTGCCATCCGATGTTGCAGCGAGCGCACGAGCGTGCGGCCGGCGAGGCGCGAGGCAGCATTCGTTTCGTCGAGGGCGACGTGATGGCCATGCCGTTCGACGATGCGGCGTTCGACGGAGCCACGATGGGGTTCTCGCTACGCAACGTCGTCGACGTCGATGCGACCCTGCGCGAGATTCTGCGCGTGCTGCGCCCGGGCGCGCGCTTTGTCAACCTCGACGTCACCAAGGCGCGCAATCGCGCGTTCAAGCGTCTTTTTGACTGTTATTTCTACGGGCTCGTGCCGCTGCTCGGCGGAATCGTCGGTGGATCCCGTGCGGCCTATACCTATCTGCCGAACTCCCTCACGCATCATCCCAACGCCGACGAGCTGCGCGAGCGCTTTGCGCGCGCCGGATTTGCGCAGCCGGGCTACGTGCGCCTGATGGGTGGCGCGATCGCGATCCACTACGGCGTGAAACCGTGAGTCTTACCGATTTTACCCCCGGTACCTACGACGATCTGCACGCGCTGGTCGAAGAGTTTTTTCGAGCGAAGTTCTCCACCGACAATCCAATCATCACCGAAGCGATCAAACGGATGCTCGCGGCCGGTGGCAAGCGGCTGCGCCCGCGCATCACGCTGCTGGCGGCCGACGCTTGCGGAGGAAATGCCGTCGAGCATCTGCACCTCGCGGCATATATGGAGCTGATTCACGTCGCGACGCTGATTCACGACGACGTCGTCGACAACGCGCGTATCCGGCGCGGTGTCAACGCGACGGCGGTTGACTACGGTAACCGCGTCAGCGTGCTCGCCGGCGATTATCTTTTCGCCTGGATCTTCAAGAACGTTACGCTCAAATATCCGCACCCCGTGCCCAACGTGCTCTCCGCGACACTCGCCGACATTTGCGACGGCGAGGTGCTCCAGCTCCAAGCGCTCGGCAACCTCGACCTTCCGCTCGAAACCTACGTCGAGATCGCTCGAAAGAAGACTGCATCGCTCTTCGCAGCGTCGGCGCAGTGCGGCGCAGTTATGGGTGGCGGCCGCTCGCGCGAGATCGCGGCCTTACGCGAATTCGGCGAGTCCTTCGGCGTCGCGTTCCAAATGAAAGACGATCTGCTCGACATGACCGGCGACGAACGCTCGCTCGGCAAGCCCGCCGGAAACGATCTCACCGAGCGCAAGACCACGGTCCCGCTGATCGCGGCGCTCGCCTCGGGCGACCGAAGTTTTCGCGCTGCGGTGCGGCGATTCTACGACGACGGCGCGAACGACGCCATCCCGGCCATCGTCAACGGCATCGAGCGCGAGGGCGGCCTTGCCGCGACGCGTACGCTGATCGGCCGCTTCGTCGCCGAGGCCAAGCGGGCCCTAGAGCCGATACCGGCGAGCGCGGCGAAGAGAGAACTCGTAAAACTAACGGAGGCCCTGGCATCATGACCATTCATCCGCTGCTCGCTATCATCGACGCCCCGATTATCATCGGCATTTTGATCGTTGGCGCACTGCTTTTCGGTGCGGATAAGCTACCGAAGCTGGCGCGCAGCGCCGGCGCAGCAAAGAAAGAGTTCCTGGTTGGCCAAGCCGAGGCCGATGAGGCTGCTGCGAAGGCGCGCGAAGAAGCGCGTCAGCGAGCTGCCGCCGCACACGCCGACGTCATGGATAACGTCGAAGCGGGTCAGGTTTCGGGTGAAGCCGTTCCGCCGCCGACGCCTGGGAGCGGTACGCAATCATCTTAAGCGACCTCGAGACGCCGAAAGAGGAGGCGTCGTGGGATCAAAAGGAGATGCCGTTTACGGAGCACCTGCGGGAGCTCCGTAACCGTCTTCTGATTTCGTTCGCAACCGTCGGCGCCATCGCCGTCGTGCTCTTCTGGCCGTCGCAGTACGTCATCCGTTGGATGATGCACGAATATTTTGGCGGAATTCAGCTGCACGCGTTCGGTCCCGCCGACGTCATCTTCACCGAGTTCAAGTTCTCGGTCGTCGGCGGCATCGTGATCGGATTGCCGGTGCTGCTCCAGCAACTCTGGCTTTTCGTGGTACCCGCAATTAACCCGCGCACGCGGCGCATGGTCTACGCGTTCATCCTGCCGTCGTTCTTCCTGGCCGCGCTGGGCCTTGCGTTCGCGCACTTCGTCGTGATCCCGCGCGTCGTCACCGCGTTGCTGCACATCACCGACGCGGTTGCAACGCCGACCTTCGGCGTTGCCGCAACGCTAAACTTCGTGTTGGTCTTGCTCGCACTCTTCGCGATCATCTTTCAGACCCCGATCGTGCTCATCGGCTTGGCGCGGCTGGGCATCGTCAGCGCCTCGTCGCTCATGCACTACCGCCGTCAGGCGATCTTCGGGTTTTTCATTGCGGGCGGCATCGCCGCGCCCGATGGCAACCCGCTCACCATGGCGTTGCTCGCGCTGCCGATGTACGCGCTCTATGAAATCTCGATCTGGATCATCCTCCCGCTCCAGCGCCGCTGGGCCCTTTCGACGGGATCTGCGCGGTGACGGCTACCGCGCGCGCTTTCTATGGCGACTTCGTTCGCACGTTCGGGAACGTGCTTTTCGCCGTATCCCTCTTCGTGGTATGGGGTTTGCTGACGCTCGTGGGCGTCGTGGTCGATCAAGGACAAGACCCAAGCAGCTACTTTCAAAGCTACGCGGCGCCGATCGCCCGAGCGATTCTGCGGCTGAACTTCGACAACATCTATCATTCACCGTGGTATGTCGGCATCATCGGATTGATCTTGCTGTCGTTGGCGGTCTGCACGTTCAAGCGCGTCATCCCCGCGCGTCTGCCGCCGCTGCATCCGGTCAGCGTCGAGAAAATCCCGCTCCACGCCAGCTTCGACGTCGACGGTGAGGTGGGCGACGTGCGTCGTCGCGTCGCGGAGTTCTTCGCCGCGCGCGGCTGGCAGATGCGCGAGCGGTGCTTCGGCGGCATCGAATGGAGCTTCGCGGACAAGCACAACTGGGCGCGCCGCGGCGTACTCATCGCGCATACCGGCTTCGTGATCGTCGCGGCCGGCACGACGCTCTACTGGGCGCGCGGCTTCTCCGGTGACATGGCGGTCCTCAGGGGGGCGACCGCACAAGTCGCGCAAACGCACGCGCTGATTCGCTTGGATGACTTTGCGTACAAGATCGCGCCGATCATGACGAAGAGCGGGATGGTCTATCAGCCGATCGACTACGTTTCGCACGTCATCGTGACCGGCAAGGATGGAACGCCGAAGGCGATGACCGTTCGGGTGAACCACCCGATCGACGTTGACGATACCCTCTACTATCAGGCGAGCTATGGCTTCGGGATGCGCTTTGCCGTCAGCCGCTTCGGGCGCCCTGACCGCGCGCTATCGAGCCGAACGTTCTTGGAGGGTGATTCGTTCGATCTTCCCGGGACGTCGCGAACGGTAATTTACGAACGCTTCGCGCCGACGGTCGATAAGCAGAGCGGAATGCCGACTGCCGATCCCCGCGTCAACAACCCGGCCGTGGTCCTCGACGTCGCGCAGGGCGGCAGCCCGCTCGGGGCGGCGCTCGTCCCCTTAGCAAGCTCGATCGACTTCGGCGACGGCTGGCGCCTCGTCCCACAGCAGTACGTCATCTATAGCGGCTTTCAATACCGCCACGATCCCGGCGTACCGCTCGTGGGCATCGGCGCCTTCGTCCTTCTCGCCGGCTTGATCGTTTCGTTCTACTTTCTGCCGGCGCGCCTATACCTGCGAGTCGATCCCTTGACAGCGGGGCGGGTGCGCATCGGCGCAGCGGCGACGACGGTCAAAGGCTACGACGTCTTCGAGAGCGAGTTCGAACGATTGATGGTAACATTGCGCGGAGAGATGCAACATGCCGTTGGATGAGGCCCTGATCGCAACCGCGCTTGGCGCGTATACGCTGGGCGCGCTGGCCCTGCTCCTCTACTTTTTCTCGCGGACGAGCTGGCTGCGCGACGTCGGGATTCCGCTGGCGATCATCGGCTGCGTCGCGCAGTTCGTGCAGCTGATCGTGCGCTACGAAACGACCCACGTGTGGCCGTTGCTCAACCTGTACGGCTCGCTCTCGCTCTTTGCGGCCATGTCGGTCGCAATCTACATCGGCTTCGCATTTCGTTACCGGCTATGGTTTGCGGGCGGGTTCGTGCTGGCCCTCGCCGCGATCTTTCTGGCCTATGGCGTTACGTGGTACGAAGGCACGATGCCGCCGGTGCCGTCGCTGCAATCGTATTGGGCGAAAATCCACGTACCGATCGTCGTTTCGTCCTATGCGGCCTTTCTGGTGGCATTCGTCTTCTCGTGCATCTACTTGCTGAAGTTCTACGCGCAGCGAGGCGTCACCCAAACCGGCGATTCCAGCGGTCCGGTGGCGCGTTGGCTCGCCGCGTTGCCGAGCCTGCCGCAACTCGACGTAATCGTCTACCGCGCCGTCGCGATTGGATTGCCGCTGATCTCGATCGGCATCATCACCGGCGCAATGTGGGCCAAGGAAGCCTGGGGGGCATATTGGCAGTGGGATCCCAAGGAAACCGCTGCGCTCTTTTCGTGGATCATCTATTTGGCGTACATGCACCTACACACGCGGCACGCCTGGCGGGGCCTGCGAACCAGCTGGGTGAGCGTCATCGGTTTTGTCTCGATAATTTTCTGTTACCTCGGCGTCAATATCTGGATATCCGGCCTCCACAGCTATAAGGTCTGACCGGGCGCGCCGGGTCGTTCCGAGTTTCGTCCTGGCACGCCGCTAGAGGGCGGGTCTACAATATGGCTAAAGGGGGGCACGACCCCCAGCGGAGCCCTCCCGTGGAGAACGACCTTGTCCGATTCGAATGCCGACGCATCTGAAGGCGCGCAGCACAACCTATTGAGCCCGGCCGACACGCCCGAAAGCGGCTACGAAGTCAGCCGGCGCAAGTTCATGGCCAATGCGACGATCACGATCGGCGGCATCGTCGGTGTCGTCCTCGCTATCCCGATCGTCGGGTCGCTGCTTCCGCCCAAGAACGCCTCGGCCGGAAGCTGGTCTGCCTTGAGCCCGCAAGAGCTCGAAGCGCTGCGAAAGGCGACCGACAAGCCGGTGAAGCTGACCTTTACCCTGAGATACGTCGACGGGTACCTTCCCGAGCAGGCCGCCCCCGAGTACTGTTGGGGCATCAAGGTCGACCCGTCGAAGTTCCAAACGGCGCGCCCCGATATCTTCAATGAGCCGGGCGGCAAACCCGACGTTCCGTACGACGTCGTCACGATGGGTTTCGTCATCTTTAGTCCGATCTGTCCGCATCTTGGCTGCTACTACGCCTGGAACGACGCGCAGAACCGTTTCATGTGCCCCTGCCACGGGTCGCAGTACACGTTCGACGGTACGCATATCGCCGGGCCGGCCCCGCGCGGTCTCGATCCGTTGCCGCTGCGCGAACGCAACGGCGCCGCCGAGGTGACGTGGATCGTCTATCAGTCGAACATACCACAGCGTATCGTCGTCTCGTACCAGGCATAAGGTCGCAAACGATGCTGAATTGGATTGACCGGCGCACCGGATTCGTCTCGATGGCGAAGGATTTCCTCACCGAAGACGTTCCGGGAGGCGCGAGCTATTGGTACGTCTTCGGAAGCGCAACGCTCTTCGCGATGATCGTACAGATCGTCACCGGAATCTTCTTGACGTTCTTCTACGCGCCATCGGCGGCCACGGCTTGGGAATCGACGCGCGCGATGTACCTCAACCCGTACACGCACTTCTTGCTCGCCGTGCACTATTGGGGCGCCTCGGCGATGATCGCGCTCGTCTTCCTGCACTTGCTGCAAGTTCTGATCTTCGGCGCCTATAAGTCGCCGCGCGAGCTGCAATGGGTCGTCGGCGTGCTCTTGCTGCTCGTGACGCTCGTGCTGGGCCTTACGGGATATCTCTTACCGTGGGACATGGACGCCTACTTCGCGTCGCAGGTTTCGCTCAACATCACCGGGTTGGCGCCGATTGCGGGACCGATTATTCAACACATCGCCCAAGGCGGCGGCGGGATGGGGACCGCGACGATCAATCGTTTCTTCGGCTTGCACGTTTGGCTGATGCCGGCCGCGTTGCTGTTGCTGGTCGGCGCGCACTTGGCGATCTTCCGGCACAACGGAGCCGCCGGACCCGTGGTTGACGACCCGCGTAAGCTGCGGCCGGGACGCTTCTGGCCCGATCAGTTCTTCATGGACGGGGCGTTCTCGCTGATCGTCTTCTTTATCATCATCTTCCTCTCGTTCGCGTTTCCGCCATACCTCGATGCAAAAGCCGACCCGACGAAGTTCTTCGTCCCCTATCCGGCTTGGTATTTCTTGTCACTCTTCGGTCTGCTCGCGCTCGTGCCGCCGGAGGTTCACCTCGGTCCGCTGACGATCAGCTTGGAACTGATCGCGACGATCATCGTGCCGACGCTCTTCCTGATCGTGGTGCTGTTGATTCCTTGGATCGACCGCAGCACGACGCGCCGTTTCGGCTCGCGCTCGGGATTGTTGTGGTCCACGGCGATCGTCGTCTGCGGCATCATCGGCCTCTCTATTTACGCGCAGCTAACGACGATGACCAAACAGGCTGCTGCGCCGGCATCACCGCCCGAATCGGTCGTATTGAGCGCCGAAGCCGCGACGACCAGCGCCGGTGGAGGCGCGGCCTCCGGCGTCGGGGCGGCCGGGAATGCGTCGTCGCCCGCGACCAGCGGCGCCGGCGCGACGGTCTTTGCTGCGAACTGCGCCAGCTGTCATGGCGCGCAAGGCCAGGGCGTCCCCGGCACGTTCCCGCCGCTTGCGAATAATCCGGTAGTAACGGGTGACCCCAATAAAGTGATCGGCATCGTCCTGGGCGGACTCCACGGATCTATTTCGGTGAGCGGCATGACCTATAACGGAATGATGCCGGCCTGGAAGGGGACGCTCAGCAACAAAGACGTCGCGGACGTCATTACCTACATTCGCGGATCGCTCGGAAACAATAAGGCTTCGGCGGTTACCGAGGCGCAGGTCGCGAGCCACAAGTAGGCCCGTCGTAGAGTAGCAACGCGGCCTTTTGGTCGACCGCAACGATTCGCCGCCGCCGTCCGTAGCTCGGATCGTAGGCGGGTCGTGCTGCCGGAACGATCACCCACGCGCGTCGCACTCCGCAGATGAAGGCGCGCGGATCGACGCCGTCGTTTTGAGGATCGCTCGCGCCCGCCTCCGCGAGCACGCGTACAACCGGATGCGTGTAGAAGAGCAGCGCGTTCCCGCCCGAGACGTTTTGAATCGCGACTTCGTCACCCGGCTCGCGCTGACGTTGGATGATCGCTGCAAGCCGCGGCACCGGCTTGTAAACCTCGGCGCGCGGCGCAATGAGCGTCGCGAGCGCGTCGGCGGCAATCATCGCAGCGAGTGCAAGCGCGTATGGCGCCACCTGCACGCTCTTTGGGCGCGTCAGTAGCAGCGCCGTCAAGAGCGAGCCGGCAAAGATCGCCAGTCCCATGCCAAAGAGCGCCGGTACGATGCTTGCGACCTCGGCGGTGAGCCGGTTGTTGCGGGTGAAGAGCCACATCGCAAACGCCAGCGCCCCGATCGTTACCGGCACGATCGCCGCCGAGATCGTTGCCGCCCGGCTTCCGCCTTTGCGAACGACGCCGTCGAAGTAGAGCGCGGTGAGCACCGCGAGCGCCGGGAACTCGAGCGCAACGTAGTTCGGAAGCTTCGTTCGTGCAAGGCTGAAGAAGAGCAGCGGCACCACGATCCATACGAACGTGAGCCGGAGCACGCGCGGTCGCGGATCTGACGAGGCACCCCGCAGCGACCGTGCGCCGTCGACGATCGCCATCGGCAGAAACGCAATCCACGGAAAAAAGCCGAGGATGATGACGGGGAGATAGTACCAGATTGGACCCGACTGATTTTCGACGACGCTGGTGTACCGGCCGATGGTGTACTCACCGATCAGCTTTTCCAGCGGAAAAAGGTGATAGTGGGCGACCAAAGCTGCCGGCCATGGAGCAACCATCGCTAAGAAAACGATCGCGCCCGCAGCCCAGCCTCGAAGCGACGGCGGGTGCGTCGGTTCGCAGCGACGATTCCAAAGATAAAACGGAACGATCACCAGTAACGCGACGACCGGAGCCACCAATCCTTTGGCCAAAAATCCTCCGGCGGCTGCAATCCATCCGTAGACGATGTAACGATCCCGCCCAGTTTCCAATCCGCGGAACCACCAGAAAATCGACATCGCCACCGCCAGGTCGAGCAACGCATCCATGATCGCAAGGCGGCCGATGATCGCCTGCATCAGTGAGGTCGAAAGAATCACCGCGGCATAAACGCCGACGCGGGTTCCGAGTTGACGCGCGACCGCGTAGCCGGTGAATCCGGCGAGCGCAATCGTGGCTAGGGCCGCGGGAAGTCGCAGCGCGAACGCCGTCGGGCCCATAATCTGCGCGAAAATGGCCCCTAGCCAAAAATAGAGCGGCGGCTGAACGAAGTACGGGACGCCGTTGAGGTGCATGATCACCCAGTCATGCGTCAGCAGAATCTCGCGTGCCACCTCGCCATACGCGGTCTCGCTATTGTCCCAAAGCGTTCCAACCCACAGACCGGGCAAGGTGATGAGCGCCGCCACGAGCGCGCCGATACCGGCTGCTCGGACTGCTCCCAGTCTCGGTTTGGTCACCAAACGCGGCCCGTCACGAGGCGGTTTTTAGCTGCCGGGCGCGGAACTCTTTGTGCGTTCGTATGCTTCCCATCTCTCTCCAGCCGGACGGTCGTCGAGCCGTAATCGTCGGCGGAGGTAACGTTGCAGCACGCAAAGCCGAATCGCTGGTCGGCGCGGGCTTTCCCATTTTTGTCGTCGCGGAGCATATCGGCGACCGCTTGCGCCGCATCCTGACCGAGAGCGCCGGTGTGTGGCGCGAACGCCGGTACGAGTCGAGCGACCTCGACGGGGCAGCGATCGTAATTGCGGCCACCGACTCGCTCGAACTCAACGCGCAGATCGTCGCAAACGCGCGAGCCGCCGGCGCTCTGGTTTGCGATGCGGCGCAGCCGAAGCGTGGCGACTTTACGATGCCCGCGACGCGCCGCGCCGGCGAGCTCACCATCAGCGTCGACTCGGGAGGCAAGTCGCCGGCGTTTGCTCGCCGCGTCGCACGCGAGCTCAGCCAACGGTTGGACGCATCGTACGCCGACGCCCTGCACACGCTCGGACGCATGCGGGATCACGTCAAGGAAGCATTTCCATCCAACGAGCGCGCACCGATTCTTCAAGCATTGGCGGAGCGTCCGATCGCCGAGCTCGCGACGACGCGTCCAACGGTCGTCTGCGCGACACGGCGCAGCGCGCTGGCGATGATTCAAAGCCGAGCGATCGCGGCGCGTCTCGCCGAACGCGGGATCGCAACGACGATGCTCGGCATCACGACGAGCGGCGATCGCGACCAGACGACTCCGCTCGATCGGCTGGGAGCCGTCAACGTCTTCGTCAAGGAGCTCGAGGGTGCGCTGCAGGAACGGCGCGCGGATTACGCCGTTCATTCGTGCAAAGATCTTGCCTCCTCCTTACCCAAAGATCTGCGGATCGCCGCGGTCTCGCGGCGCGAAGATCCGCGCGATGCCTTTTGCAGCGAGCGCTACGTCAGCTTTGAGTCGTTACCGCCCGCCGCCGTGGTCGGTACCTCAAGCCCACGGCGCCGCGCACAGCTCGCCGCGTTGCGGCCCGACCTCCGGTACGAAACGCTACGTGGTAACGTTGATACGCGCTTGCGCAAACTCAAGGATGGCGAATACGACGCGATCGTGCTGGCGATGGCCGGATTGATCCGCTTGGGACATCGCGCCACGCATACCGTTCCGTTTGCAACCGCAACGATGGTGCCCGCCGCCGGCCAGGGCGCGCTCGCGGTCGAGACGCGCGCCGACGACGCGTGGCTCGGCGAACTCATACGCGACGCGGCGAACGATCCGGAGAGCGAGCTCTGCATCGCGTCCGAGCGCGCGACGCTGCGCGCGATGCGCGCCGGCTGCAGCGCTCCGCTTGGCGTGCACGCGCGCATTGATGCCGGCACGCTTGTCGCGGAAGGCGCGTATGCGGACCAGCGCGGTGCAATCGCCCGTGCACGTATCGAACGGCGCCTCTCGACCGTTGAAGCCGCCGAGGCGCTGGGCACGGAGCTTGCGACGTGCTTGCAAGCCGCTAGCGCCGCCGTGGCGTCGGGAGCCGGAAACTGATCGCGCTGCGTCCGCGACGTCTGCGCCGCAGCGAGGTCGTACGCGCGTTGGTTCGCGAGCACCGCGTCCACTGCGAGCAGCTCGTGCAGCCACTCTTCATCGTGGAACGTCCCAGCGATGCGGGCGCGATCGCGTCGATGCCCGGCATCGCGCGCTTCGATATCGACGGCGCGGTGGCCGAGGCGGCCGAGCTCTTCGCCATCGGCGTCAAGAGTGTGCTGCTCTTCGGAATTCCCGAGAATAAGGATGCGGTCGCGACGAGCAGCTACGACCCGCGCGGGATCGTGCAGCGCGCGATCGCGGCAATCAAGGCGCGCTCGCCGGAGATGCTCGTCATGGCCGATCTTTGCTGCTGCGAGTACACCGACCACGGTCACTGCGGACTTCTGGATAAAAGCGGCAACGTCAACAACGACGCGACCGTCGAGTTGCTCGCACGAATCGCGGTTACCTATGCCGATGCCGGCGCCGACCTCGTCGCTCCCTCCGACATGATGGATGGGCGCGTTGCCGCGATTCGGATTGCGCTGGATGCCGGCGGCGCGCACGAGGTCGCGATTATGTCGTACAGCGCCAAGTACGCCTCGGCATTTTACGGCCCGTTCCGCGAAGCGGCCGGATCGACGCCGCAGTTCGGCGACCGCCGCGGCTACCAAATGGATCCGCCGAACGCGCGCGAGGCGCTTCGTGAGATCGCGCTCGACATCGAACAAGGTGCCGATATCGTGATGATCAAGCCTGGGCTGCCCTATCTCGACGTGCTCCGCGCGGCGCGCGACCGCTTCGACGTGCCGCTCGCCGTCTACAACGTCAGCGGCGAGTACGCGATGTTCCAAGCTGCAATCGCGCGCGGCTGGCTCGACGGCGAACGCGCCGTCGACGAGCTTTTGACGTCGTTCGTGCGTGCCGGCGCAGACATCGTGATCACCTACTTCGCAAAAGAGTATGTCAAGCGGCACCGCTGACGCGCCGGCCCGAACCGGCGAAGCGACCGTCATCGTTCTGCTCGCCGGCGGCGAAGCTCGACGCTTTCCGGGAAAGCTCGAATACCCGGTGGACGGCCGGCCGATGATCGCGCAGCTCTTCGAACGCGTGCGCACGACGGGCTGGCCGGTGTACGTCGCCGGCAAGGGATCGTTCTCGCCGGCAGTCGACGCGCGGCTGGAGGCGCCCTTATTGATCGATCGCCATCCGCTCGGCGGTCCGCTCAATGCGCTGCTTTCGGCGTGCACCATGATCCGCGCGAGTCGCGTCTTCGCGCTGGCCGCCGATCAGCCGCGCCTCGACGCCGGAGTGCTGGAGCGCCTTGCCGCCTCGTGGCGTCCCGGCGACGAAGGCGTCGTGCCGGAGCACGACGGCCGAATCGAGCCGCTCGCCGCGCTCTACGGGCGTTTGGCGATTCTCCGCGAAGGGTTCGCATTGAGGAGAACGGGTGCAAACGCCATGCGCGATTTGGTCGCGCGTATCGCGGTGCGCTTCGCTGCGTTCGACTCGAGTTATTTTTACAACGTCAACAGGATGACGGATTTGCTCGATCGATGAAACTGGAACGATCTATCACGGCCTTCGCGCGCGCTCGCAAGACCATTGCAGGTGGCGTCAACTCGCCGGTACGCGCACTCGGCGCGGTGGGGCTCTCGCCGGTCTTCATGAAAAGCGGCGCAGGCGCGATGCTTTACGACCTCGACGGACACGAATACATCGACTACTTGATGTCGTGGGGAGCACTGCTGCTCGGTCACGCGCACCCCGCCGTTAGCCGGGCGATTACCAACGCCGTGACGCGCGGAACCTCGTTTGGGACGCCGACGGAGCAAGAGAGCGAGATGGCGGAGATGATCGCGTCGATGATCCCGTCGATGCATCGCGTGCGGTTCGTCTCGACCGGCGCCGAGGCGACGAGCGCCGCGGTTCGGCTGGCGCGCGGCTTTACGGGACGGCCGAAAGTCGTCAAGTTTGCCGGTTGTTATCATGGCTCCGCCGATTCATTCTTGATCGCCGCCGGATCCGGTGCGCTCACGCACGGCGTACCCGACTCGCCCGGCGTCACCGAAGGAACGGCTCGTGACACGATCGTCTTGCCCTTTAACGACGACCTTGCGGTCGAGCGCGCGTTTGAGAGGCATCCGGATTCGATCGCGGCCGTTATCGTCGAACCATATCCCGGCAACATGGGTCTGGTGCTTCCACGTCACGGATATTTGCGCCATCTTCGGCAACTCTGCACGCACTACGGTGCGCTCTTGATTTTCGACGAAGTGATCAGTGGATTTCGCGTCGCCCGCGGCGGCGCGCAAGAGCTGGAGAGCGTGGTACCCGATCTCACCACGCTCGGCAAGGTGATCGGCGGTGGCCTTCCCGCCGCCGCCTTCGGCGGGCGCTCGGATGTGATGGCGCACCTCTCGCCCGAGGGCCCGGTTTATCAGGCCGGGACGCTCTCCGGCAACCCGTTAGCGATGGCCGCCGGACTCGCGACATTAAACGTTATCGCTGCCGACCCCACCTTCTACGCTCGGCTAGACGAACGGACGCGGCAACTCACCGCGTCGCTGAGCGAGGCGATGGAACGCCACGGGGTGCCGTATCGTTGCAATCGTGCCGGTTCGATGTTCACGATCTTCTTCACACCCGATCCCGTGGAGGATCTCGAGGGAGCGCGCCGATCGGATCGGCGGTTCTTCGCAAAATATTTCGCCGCGATGCTCGAGCGGGGTGTCTACCTCGCTCCGTCGCCGTACGAAACGAACTTCGTGTCGACGGCGCATACCCCCAAAGACGTTGAGCGCACCGTTGTAGCGGCCGAGGCCTCGCTTGCCCAGCTCATGGCGACGACGTGATCGATCCCAAGCTCGATTCGAGCCGGCAAGACCTCGCCGAGCCGCTCGGAGAGGTCTCAATTCCCCGCCTCTACGCTTACCATCGCGCGCTTCGGGAGGCTCGCGCCGCCGGAGCAACGACGATGACCTCCCACGGTCTGGCCGGCTTGCTCGGCCACACGATTACCAGCACGCAGATCCGCAAGGACCTGAGCGCCCTCCGCCCACTCGGCCGCCGCGGCCAGGGGTATGCGATCGATCCGCTTGTGGAGCAGCTTGCTTGGGTCTTAGGATTGGATCATGACTGGCGAATCGCGATCGTGGGCTTCGGCTACCTGGGTCGTGCCTTCGCCGCATTCATCACCGCGCGCGAGCGACGTTTCAACGTCGCGGCGATCTTCGACCGCTCCCCCGCGGTCATCGGCGAAGCCTGGCAGGGCATTGTGGTTTCGGATGTCGCCGCGCTGGAACAACTGCTCCCGCAGACGGGTTGTAACATCGCGGTGATCTCAGTTCCCGCCGAAGCTGCGCAAACGATCGCGCTACGCGTCGCCGATCTCGGCCTGCGAGCGATTTTGAATTTCGCCCCGGCGCCGCTCGAGGTGGGTGGTCGCGCGATCGTGCGTAACATCGATCTGGCGGGCGAAATGGCGATCTTGACCCACCGGTTGAGCTTGGAGTAGCCGCGCGATGCCGATCATCTGCATTGGTCTTTCGCACCGCACCGCGCCCGTCGAGGTCCGCGAGCGGCACGCGTTTCCCGCTTCGCGTATGGCCGAAGCCCTGGTAGCGCTGCGCGACTACGAAGCCGTCCACGAGGCCGTGATGCTGCAAACCTGCGGCCGTCTCGAGATCTATGCCGAGCTCGACGATTACGAGCGCGGCGCCGCGCAAGTCAAGTCGTTTCTGACCAACTTTGGTCACGGTACGACCGGCTACGACATCGAATCGTATCTCTACACGCGGCTCGGTCACGAAGCGGTCAACCATCTCTTTCGCGTCTGCACGGGGCTGGACTCGATGCTGATCGGCGAAGCCGAAATTCTCGGCCAAGTGAAAGAGGCCTACGTCGCGGCGACGCGCGCGAAATCGCTCGGCCGGTCGCTCCACCGTCTCTTTCGCGAAGCACTCGCCGCCGGCAAAGCGGCGCGCGCTCAGACCGGCATCGGCGACGAATCGGTTTCGATCGCCACGGCGGCGATTGACGCGGCCCGTTTACGCCTCGGCACGTTGCAGGGCGTCTCGGTGCTGGTCGTCGGCGCCGGCAAAATGGGACGCTCCGCGGTGAAACGGCTGCGGCAAGAGGGAGCAAATCGCGTGATCGTTGCCAACCGCACGATCGCGCGTTCGCGGGAGCTCGTCACCGAAGCCCGGCTCGGCGAAAGCGTCGAGCTTGCCGAGCTTGGCGATGCGCTCTCTGTGGCCGACGTGGTCGTTGCCTCAACCGGCGCTTCGCACTTCGTTCTCAACCAAGAGCGCGTCGCCGCCGCCATGGCGCTCCGTCCGGATCGTCCGCTCTTCATCGTCGACATCGCCGTTCCACGCGACGTCGATCCGGCCGTTACGAACGTTTCGAATGTTTCGCTCGTCGATATCGATGGGCTTAAATCGGTGGTGGACGAGCGGCTCGAGCAACGGCGCGAAGCGATACCGGCAGTCGAGGAGATTATCGCGGAGTACGTCGCGCGTTTCGAGAACTGGTACCGCTCGCGCTTTGCCGTTCCGGTCATCACTCGCCTCACGCAAAAGGCCGAAGCAATTCGCGAGGCCGAGCTCGAGCGGCTGCTCGCGCGCTGCCCCGATTTGAACGAGCGCGAGCGCATGCTCATCACCGGCATGTCGCTCACGATCGTTTCGAAACTCTTACATTCGGCGATCCTCAAGATTCGCGAACAGGCGACGATCGATCAAGCCGAGGCCCTCTCCTCGGCTCGCGTCTTGGACGATTTGTTCGAACTCAATCAAGTTCCCGACCCAAAGTGAAGGGACGAGTTGCTTTGATCGGCGCAGGCCCGGGTGATCCGGGCCTGCTGACGTTACGAGCGGCGGAACTGCTGCGAAGCGCCGACGTTTTGCTCTATGACGCGTTGGCAAGCGATGCGATCGTTGCGCTGGCACCGGCCGGCTGCGAGCGCATTTTCGTCGGCAAACGCGCCGGCGAACACGCAATGGAACAGGCCGAGATCGAAGCGCTGATGATTGCGCAAGCGCAACGGGGCCGCCAGGTCGTTCGCTTGAAGGGCGGCGATCCGTTCGTCTTCGGACGCGGCGGCGAAGAGGCGCAAGCGCTGAGTTGCGCCGGCATCGCTTTCGAAGTCGCGCCCGGCGTCAGCTCGCCGCTGGCGGTGCCGGCGTACGCCGGAATTCCGGTGACGCATCGCGAGCTTGCGACGTCGTTCACGGTGTTTACGGGACACGAAGATCCGACCAAGCCGGCGTCGACGCTCGATTGGGCAAAACTGGCCGATCCGCATCGCACGCTCGTCGCGCTGATGGCCACCGCGAACTTGGGTGAAATCGCCAAGCAGCTGATCGAGCAGGGGCTCTTGCCCGAAACGCCGGTGGCGGTCATCCAAGACGGCACGCGCCCGAGTCAGCGCACGGTGGTGGGAACGCTTGCCACGATCGCCGCCGACGTTGTCGGCGCAAAGATCGGAGCGCCGGCAATCGTCGTGATCGGCGGCGTCGTCGCATTGCGCGAACGGCTGCGGTGGTGGGACACCGGCGCGCTCTTCGGCAAACGCGTCTTGATCACGCGAACGGGCGAACAATCGGCGGCTTTCGCGCGCGCGTTGCTGGAACGCGGCGCCGAACCGATCGTCGCGCCGACGATTGCGATCGAGCCGCCCGACGATGCGAGCGCCGCAGCGCGATCGATCGGCGAGCTCGACTCGTTTGGGTGGATCGCCTTTACCTCGCAGAACGGGGTCGATGCGTTCTTCGCCGGGCTGCATGCGCGCGGAGCCGACGCGCGCGCGCTTGGTGGCATTAAGGTTGCGGCGATCGGCGAGCGCACCGCCGAGCGGTTGCGCGCCTACGGTATTCGCGCCGACGCGGTTCCCGCCGAGTTCGTCGCCGAAGAGGTCGCGCGGCTCGTGATCGGCGCGGCGCGCGCCGGCGATCGTGTCCTCGTCTTCCGCGCGCAAGAAGCCCGCGACGTGCTCCCACGAATGCTCGAGAATGCGGGACTGCAAGTGTCGGTCGTGCCGGCTTATAAAACCGTCACGCCGGCGGATCCCGATTTTGCACACCGAGCGCAACGCGCCGACGTGTTGACGTTTACCAGCGCGAGCACCGTTCGGGGTTTCGCCACGCTGCTCGGTGGCGATGCGGCCGCGGTGCAGCTCGCGCGCGACAAATGTGTTGCCTGCATCGGCCCGATCACCGCCGCCGCCGCGCGCGCTATCGGCTTGCACGTCGACGTCGTCGCCGAACGCTACACGACCACCGGGTTACTCGACGCGCTCGAGGTTACGTTCGCACGAAAAGCCTGACTCAGGTTGCGATCGGCGTCCTTCTCGCGGCAGTCGTCGCGTTGGTCGCCTATCGCGCGCACGCCCTCTCGCGTAGCGGTGCGATCGCTGCGTTCGCGGTCGGCGCAATCGTTTTCGGCGCCGGTGGATGGCCGGGCGCGGCGGTACTGCTGGCCTTCTTTATTCCTTCGTCGCTGCTTTCGCGGATCGGCAAGGCGCGCAAACGCGCGATCGGCGAGGGCATCGAGCCCGAGCCGCGCAATGGCTGGCAGGTGCTGGCGAATGGCGGCATCGCAGCCGTCTGCGTGCTCGCCGGCGTGCACGGAAGTTCTCGATTCGCGGCCGCGTTCGCGGGCGCGTTCGCAGCCGCGTCGGCCGACACGTGGGGTACCGAGATCGGCATTCTCGCGCGGCGCGCACCGGTCTCACTGCTCACGCTGCGACCGGTCGCGGCCGGCCGCTCGGGCGGCGTGACGCCGCTTGGACTCGCCGCGTCGATCGCGGGCGCCTTTGTCGTCGCGGGCGTTGCGGCATTGCTCGGGCTCGCGTCGGTTTGGAGCGTTACCGCCGGCGGCATCGCCGGCGCGCTGCTCGATTCGCTGCTCGGCGGAAGTCTTCAGGCGCTGCGGTGGTGTCCGCAGTGCCGCTGTGAATGCGAAACGCGGCTGCACTTCTGCGGCACCGTCACCGAGCTGCGCCGCGGTGCCACTTGGATTGAAAACGACGCGGTGAATTTCGCGGCGACGCTCTGCGGCGCGGCCGTTGCCGGACTGCTCGCCTCGTGAACGATCACGCGCGACGGCTGGCTCGGCGCCGTCCCGCGCGGCCGCATCTCGTGCTTCCACCGTTGCCCTCAAAGCTCTACGACATCGCGTACGTCGATCCGCCGTGGTATTACTATGGCAGCGCGATCAAGGATGCCGCGGCGGGCAAGCACTATCCCCTGATGTCGCTCGACGAGCTGGCCGCAATCGACCTCCGCAAGATCCTCAATCGGCGCGCTGCCGCGTTCGTCTGGGCAACCTGTCCGCGGCTGGATTTTGCGATCAAGCTGATCGAAGCGTGGGGACTTTACTACCGTGGCGTCGCCTACGTCTGGGTGAAGGTCAACAAGCGCGGCGCGATTATCGCGGGTCAAGGCATACCGCCGACCTTCACCAAACCGACCTCGGAGCTGCTGCTGGTCGCGACCACGCACGCGACCGGCCGGCCCTTCCCGATCCTCGATCTCGCACAACCCCAAGTCGTCTTGCAGCCGCGCGGCGCGCACAGCGAAAAACCAGCCGTTTTTCGAACGCTCATCGAGCAACTGTGCGGCCGGCGTCCTCGCATCGAACTCTTTGCGCGCTCGCGTGCGCCCCACTGGGACGCCTGGGGCGCCGAAGCGCTCGAGGGCTCAGGGGGCTAGGAGCGACACGCTCCTACGGGTCACGACCGGGGCGCCCGGCACGTTGAAATCGAAGGGAGGGGAGATGACCGGAGCGCTCACCGCACGCCTGCGCATGGAGCGAGCAACGCTCGCTTCCGTGGGACTTCACGTGCTGGCCGCGCTCATGATCCCGGCGCTTGCGTGGACGACCGGAACGACGTCGCCCGTTGAGACGGTCAGCTTCGCGCACATCTTGCACGTGCGAATCACTCCGCCGCGCACTCCGCACCCGCCGCCGCGCGCAGTCGCCCCGCGCCACCAACCCAAGGCAACGGTTAATTTCGCGAACCCCGTTCGGTTAGCGGCGACCAAGCCGCATCCCCATGCGCTAAAAGAAACGATGGTTGCAAGCGCTGCGCCCGCCGCTCCGAGTTACGGCGACGTGCAACGCGCGGGCGCCGGAACCTCGAACAGCAAGGCCGTTCCGAACGCGTCGCCCTCGCCGGCGGTCCGCGCCGTGGCAAGCGTTGGAGCGCGTCAGAACGGAGGCTACTTGCCGTTTGGCGCCGAGCAGCCCGACCCCGTGCTCGATCCCGGCGTTCGCAAACAACTCGACGCGCTCGGCGCGCACGTCACGCTGGTCGTCATCGTCGGTGAAGACGGACACACGGAGAGCATCACCTTCGATCCGCCCGTCGATCCGCAACTCGAAAGCCGCATTCGCTCGATGCTTGCGGATGCCGATTGGGATCCGGCAGTCTGCGGCGGCGGCGTCGCCTGCCAAGGTCAAGCAACGATTAAGTTGTAACCTCACTCTCCGTGAAGCCCGTAGACGCGGCCGCCTTGCTATTGGGTCTTGCAGCTTGCAGCTCGGGTGGAAGCCCCCTATCGTTACCTCGTGACGAGCAAGGCGCCGCACGCGCGTCCGCATCGTATGCGCTCGTCTACTCGTTCCGCGGACCGCCCGATGGCTACGTGCCGAACGGTGGCCTCATCTCCGACGATTCAGGACATCTTTACGGCGTAACCTACTACGGCGGCGTAACGCCCCGAGGCTGCAACGGAAGCGTGGGCTGCGGTACGTTCTTCACCTACAACCCATCCTCGCGCCAAGAGACCGTGCTCTATTCGTTTGGACGCACGCAACGCGACGGGCAGGTGCCGAGCTCGCTACTCTTTTACGAGGGATCCTTTTACGGCACGACGCAGGACGGAGGCACCAACGCGGATCTTGGCACGGTCTTCAAGATAACCCCGCCCGCTGGCACGGGCGGCAACTGGCAGGAAACCGTACTTCACCGCTTCCATGGATCTCCCGACGACGCTGCTTCGCCGGTGCAATTAACGATCGATGCGTCGGGCGCAATCTACGGTACGGCTGGAAATGGCGGTGCCGTCACCAACTGCTTTCAAGGCTGCGGTGCCATCTTCAAACTGACGCGTCCACCTTCGGGCAAGGGCGAGTGGCGCGAAAGGATACTCTACTCGTTCGCTGGACCACCCGACGGGGAGGCACCGAGCAGCCTGATTTTGGCCCCGAACGGCACGTTCTACGGCGAAACCAACGCCGGCGGCCGCTCGACGGCGTGCGGGAACGATCGCGGATGCGGAACCATCTTTGCGTTAAAACCAAGCGGGAGTTCGCGGTGGACCGAAACCATATTGCATTCGTTCAAAGCTGCAAAGGCGCCGAAAGACGACGGTGAGTTTCCCTTCGGCGGTCTCCTGTTAATGGCAAACGGCGCGCTCTACGGAGTGACGACCTACGGTGGCCCGCTGCAGCACTGTTATACGCAAGGGTATCCGTGGTCGGGATGCGGCACGTTTTTTCGCATACAGCCCACGCCCGGCCAGCGAGGGGCGTGGACAGAATCGATCCTCTATCGTTTTAAGGGCGACGCGTTCAGTGCAGGGGCGCCTGACAGCATTACTCTCCAGCACGGTGATTTCTACGGAACCACCGTAAGGGGCGGCAGCGGTGACTGCGACCGCGGCGTCCGCTGCGGCACCCTCTTTGACCTGATTCCATCGCGGCAGGACAAGAAGTGGACCGAGGCGATTGTGCATGCGTTTATGGGTGGCGCGAACGACGGTTGGGACCCCGGCGGTCCGATTGTTGCCGATCACAAAAATCTGTATGGCGTAACGATGTACGGCGGATCGGGATCGTGCCCGCTGGGATGCGGAACGATCTACGAGTACGAACCATAACGGCGCCTGACTACAAGATCGACTTACCGAGCGCCGAGCAGATGAGGCCGACCGCCAACTGCGCGGTCTGATTGCGATGGTCGAGGATCGGGTTGATCTCGACCATCTCGATCGAGCCAAGTTGGCCGCTATCGTGGAGCATCTCCATCACTAAGTGCGCTTCGCGATAACTCAAACCGCCTTTGACGGGCGTGCCGGTACCGGGCGCTTCGCTCGGATCGATCGCGTCCATATCGAACGTTACGTGAATCGGCCGGCCTTCCGCTCCGGCTATCGCGCGCGCCTGCTCCATGACGTGCACCATCCCGAGCTTATCCACGTCGCTCATCGTAAAGGTGCGCACGCCGAACTCGCGCAGCAACCGTTTTTCATCTGGATCGACGTCGCGTAAGCCGATTTGCACGGTCCGTTGCGCCTGCGCGCCGCCCTTGGTCAAGGCGAAGTAGAGCGGCATGCCGTGCACGTTACCGGTTGAGGAGCTGCCGGGCATATTGATGTCGGCGTGTGCATCGATCCAAACCAGGCCCGGCGGCTCGCCGTAGGCGCGCGTCAAACCGGCGAGCGTTCCCATCGCAATCGAGTGATCGCCGCCGAGCACGATCGGCAAACCGCCCGCGCGGACGGCCTCCTCGACGAGCCGCGACAAGTCATCGCAGACTTCGGTAATGACGCCGAGGTATTTCGCCGAGCTCTCCTGCGAATCGGCCGATTCACGAATAGGCACGTGGAGATTGCCGCGATCGACGATCTCGGCGACCCCGAGCCGATGCAGCGCATCGTGCAGCTTCGCGTAGCGCACGGCGGAGGGTCCCATGTCGACCCCGCGGCGGCTAGCGCCGAGATCCATCGGCACGCCGACGATATCGACGCGCCGCACCGGAGAGAGCGTGGTACTCACGAGGCCGGGAGCTTCGATTTTGCGACCGGCCGTACCCGCGTAAGCGACGGCGTGGATGCGCGAGCACGCATCGCCTTACACCATATGGGCGAGCAAGCTCCGTAGTGAGTCGCGGCAGGAGTCGCGTCGCGCGCAACGAGAACCGATGTCCATGCTGCGTCATGCGGCCCTCGTCGTGGTGATGGCTCTCTCCGTTACCGTCACCTCGGTTCTTCCTGCGCTTGCGTATCTGCCGCCGCCTATGGCGCGACTCAATAGCGAGGTACGAACGATGGCGCGCCACGTGCCGGCCTCCATCGCGCTCGACGTTCTCGACTTGAATACCGGCTACGCCGCGGGTTTCAACGCCGCGCGGAGCATGCCGGCTGCCTCGACGATCAAAGTTCCGGTGATGGTCGAGGTATTTACCCAGCTCGAAGCCGGACGCTTCGATCTGCAGCAGCGCGTCACGCTGTTGGCCTCGGATAAAGATTACGGATCGGGCGATCTCTGCGATGCGGCCGTCGGGACAACCTATCCGGTCTCGACGCTGCTCGAGAAGATGATCGACATTAGCGATAACACCGCGACGAACATGCTGATTCGGCTCGTCGGCCGCCGGAACATCAACCGCCGGATGAGCGAGCTTGGTTTGGAGCACACGCATCTCGCCGGCTACGTGCGGACCGAGGGCTGGTCGATTCGCCAAGCACTGCGCACCTCGCCGGCCGATCTCGTTCGCCTGCTGGCGCTGATGGCGCGGCACGAACTGGTCGACGAATGGTCGTCGAACGAGATGATCACGATTCTCGAGGCCGATCAATTCAACACGCTGATCCCGGCGCCGCTTCCGGTCGACGTCGCAATTGCACACAAGACTGGATCGCTCTTCGATACGCTCAACGACGCCGGCATCGTCTTCGCCTCGGACGCGCCCTACGTCATCGCCGTGATGACGACGGCTTTACCGTCGCAAAATCTCGGGCGCTCCTTCATCCATTCGATTTCGCACTTAGCGTACGTCGACGAACTTCGCCTCGCCCGCTGGCGCTCGGCAATGGCGCCCGACTACGCGACTGCCAACGCAAACGCGAACGTCGGCGTCGCACCCGACAGCGATTACTGGAACGACGGATTATCGGGAACCCTGGCCCCTCCGCCACGAATTCCCTAAAGTGCTGCCTTTGAAGGAGCAACCGCATGCGTTTGTTTACGTGGCGGTAGCGCTCCTCGCGTAGGGGCGCTACGCGTTGATCTTGTTCGACGCGTACGTGCGCGTAAGCCACGCGCCGTATCGCGGATCGCGGCCCATCACGATGCTGTCGTAGAGATCGCGAAGCCGCTGCGTCACCGGTCCGATCGTGCCGTCGCCAACGGTGCGGCGATCGATCGAGGTAACGTAGCAGATGCCGACCGCCGTGCCGGTGAAGAAGACTTCGTCGGCGCAATAGAGTTCGCCGCGGTCGATCGAACGCTCGACGACCTCCAGGCCGAGCTCGCTGCGCGCGATCTCCATGATCGCTCGGCGCGTAACGCCCTCAAGCACGTTTTGCGACGGATCCGGCGTGTAGAGCACGTTTCGCCGCACCAAAAAAATATTCTCGGCTGAGCCTTCGGCGACGTGACCGTCGTGCGACAGCAGGATCGCTTCGTCGTAGCCGTTTTGAATCGCCTCGCTCTTGGCAAGCGCCGAGTTGACGTAGAGTCCGGTAATCTTTGCGCGCGGGGGCGCCATCGTGTCGTCGGCGCGCCGCCACGAGCTCACGCAAACGTCGAGGCCCCGGGTCGCGTCAATATACTGCACGAACGGAATCGGAACGATTGCAAAAGCGTCGGGAACGTTATGCAGCCGTACGCCGATATCTTCGGCGGCTTTGTAAGAGAACGGGCGCACGTAGACGTGCGTCTGGAAGTTATTGCGCGCACAGAGCTCGACCGTAATCTCGGCGAGCTCGTCGGGCGATTTGGGGAGCGCCATCGTCAGGATCTTCGCCGACGTCGCCAGCCGCTCGAAGTGATCGCGAAGCAGTACGAGGTAGAGCTCGCGCTCCTCGGGTACCCAGTAACCGCGAATACCTTCGAAGCACCCGGTGCCGTACTGGAGCCCGTGCGTGAGCAACCCGATCTTGACGTCGCGATACTTCTGAAACCGGCCGCCGGCATAGACGGTAATCGGTGAAAGATCCATGAGAATCGCTCCTTTGTGCGACGGGAAGTTGCGCTTCGTGCGAGCCGGCTCCTTTGGACGCGTGAAGCGTCGGGAAGGCCGCCGGTCGTACGCCGCAAAGCAGAGGGTGTGAGAAGGGCAGTCGCCGCCGCCATCGTCCTGGGCGCAGGGTGGCCCATCACGACTGCAGGCGCGCAAACGCTCGCCGATCCCTACCAAATTTTCGCTCGAGCGCGGGCCTACTGGCACCAGCAGCAGTATCCGCCGCTGCTCGAATATACCGTCGCCGTGACGGTGTTCGAAGGCGGGACCTTGAAGACGGAACGGTATTGGAGCGCCTACGACTCGAGCTCGCAGGAGGTGGCGGTCGACGCCGTCAGCGATTACGAGCGAGCCCATCCAACCTATGCCGCCCACGGCGTTAACATCAAGATTCCGCTGCTGTCATCGGTGCTTGGCAAGCCACAGCCCCCAACGGACTACCTCGGAGTTCCGGTGCTCGCGCCAAACTATACCTTCGGCATGGCCGAGATCGCGCCGGCGAATCCATCGGCTACACCGGATCCGCTGGCAGTGGTGCGTGAAGTGCGCGCCGACTTTCACGATCCGCAGCCGTTCGAGCGTTCGACGCCGAACCCCGATTCTAGTACGCCGCCGGTCATCGAGCGCGAAACCGTCTATCGGCGAGCCTACCGCGTGACGCTCGAAGGCATCGAGTCGATCTACGGCGTCTCCGCATATCACTTGCAGCTCCAAGCGCTGCGCGATCCCGGGCGGTATCGCCTGCAGCAGTTGTGGGTCGATACCCGCACGTTTGCACCGATTCAACTGGTCGAACGCTTTAATTTCGTCGCTGGACCGGGGACGAACGTTCCTTGGCGCGTTCGGTTCGCGAACAGCGCCGGTGCGCTCTACGTCTACGACGAGACCGCGCTGCGACCGATGCGCTACGGCGGTCTGGTCTATCCGCAAGCCAGCGTCGCATTCGAAAACGTCCACGCGGTCGCCCAGTTGAGCCGGCCACCACCGCTTTTTCCGCCAGAAGCACCCCTCATTATGAGCGAGCCATAGCGTCGCTCCAGCCGGCTAAAACCGCGCCGAAAACACCAATGTGATGCGCATGAGCAAGACGCCGGTCCAAAGAGCGATCCGATAATCGGAATGAAATTGGGTAACCGCCCGATCCAACCGAGCGCTTCGAGCGTCGAAGATAGCGCGAAGAGGGCGAATGTCTCCAGACCCGGGCTCGCGCGGGGTGGGAGCAATGCCCCCGCGCTCGAATTACCGGAGCGTGAGCAAACCCTACCTTCGATTGACGCACCCGCTCGTTCGCGACGGCGACCAGCTGCGCCGCGCAAGTTGGGACGAGGCACTCGACCGTGCCGCGTCCGCGCTGCGCGACGCTCGCGATCGCGATGCAACGCGCACCTACGGAATGTTCAGCTGTTCGAAAGCAACCAACGAGATGAACTATATCGCGCAAAAGTTCGCTCGTTGCGTTCTCGGCAGCAACAACATCGATAGCTGCAATCGAACTTGACACGCCCCGAGCGTCGTCGGTCTGACGGCGGTATTCGGGGCGGGCGGCGGCACGAGCTCGTACGAGGAGATCGAGCGGGCCGACGTCGTGGTTCTTTGGGGATCGAACGCGCGTGAGACGCATCCGATCTTCTTTCATCACGTTCTGCGCGGCATTCATAACGGGGCGAAGCTCTACGTCGTCGATCCGCGGCGCACGGCGAGCGCGCAATGGGCCGACGGGTGGCTGGGTCTCGACGTCGGTTCGGACATTGCGCTGGCGAACGCCGTTGGCCGTGAAATTCTCGCCGCCGGCCTCGAGAATCGCGATTTCATCGCGCGCGCGACGAGCAGTTTCGACGAGTACCGCGCCGCGGTCGAGCCGTATACGCTCGAATATGCGGAGCGCACGACGGGTGTGCCGGCCGCACTCGTGCGCGAACTGGCCCACACGTACGCGGGCGCGCAACGCGCGCAACTCTGTTGGACGCTCGGCATCACCGAGCATCACAACGCCGTCGACAACGTGCGTGCGCTCATCAACCTCGCGTTGCTCTGCGGTCATGTTGGCCGCTACGGGTCGGGCGTGAATCCGTTGCGCGGACAGAACAACGTTCAGGGCGGCGGCGATATGGGCGCGATTCCGAACAAGTTTCCGGGCGGACAGGACGTCGAGGATCCGGACAGCATCGCGAAGTTCGAGCGCGCCTGGAACGCTCGCCTGCCGCGCAAATATGGCTTGAATCTCACCGACATCTTTCGCGCGATCGAACGCGGGGAGCTCGACACGCTCTATATCATCGGCGAGAATCCCGCCCAATCGGAAGCCGACCAGGAGCACGCGATCGAGCTGTTACGCGGATTGAAGCACTTAATCGTTCAGGACATCTTCCTCACGAAGACGGGGGAACTGGCCGAGGTCGTCTTTCCGGCGTCCGCAAGCTGGTGCGAGTCCGAGGGCACGGTGACGAGCAGCGAGCGCCGCGTGCAGCGCTGCCGAAAGGCGCTCGAACCGCCCGGCGAGGCGCGCGATGACGGCGCAATTCTCACGGCGCTCGCGCGCCGGCTCGGCCACGAGTGGCCGGAGTACAGCGCGGAACTCATCTGGGACGAGTGCCGCTCGCTTTCCCCGTGGCACGCCGGCATGAGCTATGCACGCCTCGAGCAGCTCGGTGGAATCCCGTGGCCGTGCTATGACGAGCGCCATCCCGGCGAACAGTTCTTGCACGCGCGGCTTTGGCGCGAACCCCGCGAAGGCGAGCCCGCGGCGTTTGCCGCGGTCGAGCACGATCCGCCCGTCGAGCCACTCGACGCGGAGTACCCGGTGCGGCTCACAACGGGTCGCCGGCTAGATTCTTTCAACACGGGGGTGCAGAGCGGCGGCTACACCTCGCCGCTGCGACGCGGCGAAACGCTCGACATTTCCCGCGAAGATGCCGTACGCTACGGCGTCGAGAACGGCGACCGGGTTGTGGTCACGTCACGCCGCGGCTCGATCGTCATTCCCGTTCGCATCGATTCCGGGCTGCGTGCCGGGCTTGCGTTTACGACATTTCACTATAACGACGAGATCGCGACGAATCTTTTGACGATCGATGTGACCGATCCGAAATCGGGCACCGCCGAGTTTAAAGCCTGCGCCGTGCGCATAGAAACGATGCCCTCGTAGTGGATCTTCATTTTACATCGGCGACCGCAAGCGACGTCGAACGAAACGCGGTCGACGCGGCACTCGCAGCCGAACCGGAGGGCAAAATTCGTCGACATCTCGTGCTTCCGCTGTTGCATGCGGTACAGGATTGCTGCGGATGGATCAGCGCCGGGGCGCTGAATTATGTGAGCGAGCGGCTCAGCGTCGCGCCGGCCGACGTCTACGGCGTCGCCACTTTCTACAAGCTCTTTTCGACCACGCAGAAACCGGCGCGCGTCGTCCATGTTTGCGATGACATCGCGTGCATCGCCGCCGGTGCCGGAGCGCTCTGCCGGGAAATGGAGCGCGGCGACCTCGCGTGGGAGGCAAGCCCGTGCCTGGGTCAGTGCGATCGCGCGCCGGCGACGCTGACGATCGAAGCCGGCGCTTCGCGACCGGTGCCACTGGACGCCCCGCTGCCGCAGGTCGGCGGATCGCCGCTGCGCTTGTTGAAGCGCGTCGGCGCCATCGATCCCGAGCGTCTCGACGAGTATCGCGCGCACGGCGGATTCGACGCACTGCACAAAGCCTTTGCGCTCGGCCCGCAGCGTACCGTCAAGGAGATCGTCGCTTCTAAGCTGTTGGGGCGCGGCGGCGCTGCCTTTCCGACGGGCCGCAAGATGGAAGCAGTCGCAGCCGCACCAAGTCGCCCGCACTACCTCATCTGCAATGCCGATGAGTCGGAGCCCGGAACTTTTAAAGACCGCATTCTGATGGAGCACGATCCGTTTGCGATCGTGGAGGCGATGGCGATCGCCGCGTATGCGGCGGGGTGCGAACGTGCATACGTGTACGTTCGGGGAGAGTACCCGCTGGCCGCCGCGCGCATCGAAAACGCAATTGCGCAGAGTCGCGCGGCGGGCTTGCTCGACGGCGTGACGATCGAAGTGCGGCGTGGTGCGGGCGCGTATATTTGCGGTGAAGAGACCGCGCTCTTCAACTCGATCGAGGGCAAACGCGGCGAGCCGCGCAACAAGCCGCCGTTTCCGACCGAAGCGGGACTCTTCGGCAAACCAACGCTCGTCAACAACGTCGAAACGCTGGCGAATCTCCCCTTGATTCTGCTCGACGGCGGCGAGGCGTACGCGCGCACTGGCACGCCGGAATCAACCGGCACGCGGCTCTTCTGCCTTTCGGGTAGCGTTGGCCGCCCGGGCTTGTACGAGGTGCCACACGGTACGACGCTGCAGGCCCTCGTCGACCTCGCCGGCGGCATCGCCGGATCCGGCAAGTTACGGGCGATTCTGCTTGGGGGCGCCGCCGGCGCGCTGGTTACGCCCGAGTCGTTGACGCTGCGCTTGAGTTTTGAGGATGCCCGTGCCGCGGGCGTCACGCTTGGCTCGGGCGTCGTGATGCTCTTCGACGATCGCATCGATCTCGTCGCGATCGTCCGCCGCATCGCGCGATTTTTTCGTGATGAGTCTTGCGGCCAATGCGTTCCCTGCCGCATCGGAACCGTTCGTCAAGACGAGGCGCTCGACCGCATCTCCAACGGCACCCCCGGATCGGACCGGGAGCACGATCTGGCGCTGCTTGGAGAAATTGGAGCGGCGATGCGCGACGCGTCGATTTGCGGCCTCGGACAAACCGCGGCCAACGCGGTCGAATCGGCAGTGACTCGCCTGCGGCTCTTCGAAGCCGGAAACGCACGATGAAAACGGTCGAGCTTACGATCGACGGCAGGCCGGCTCGCGTCCGCGAAGGGGCGACGCTCCTCGAGGCGTGCACGAGCCTCGGCGTCGACACGCCGACGCTCTGCTTCCTCGAAACGCTGACGCCGGTGAACGCCTGTCGCGTCTGCGTCGTCGAGCTGGAGGGTTCGCGCGCCCTCGTGCCCGCCTGCGCCCGCCGCGCCGAGCCCGGCATGGCGATTCGCACCGACTCGCCGCGCGTCCGTCACAGCCGCAAGATGGTGCTCGAGTTTCTCGCGTCGTCGGTCGATCTCTCGACGGCCCCCGATGCGCAACGCTACAGCGAACGCTACGGCGCCGATCCATCCCGCTACGGCGAGGCACGTGCAACCGTTGCGCAGCCGGTAAAGATCGACAACCAACTCTACGTGCGCGACTACGCCAAGTGCATTCTCTGTTACAAGTGCGTCGAGGCCTGCGGCACCGACGCTCAAAACACGTTCGCGATCGCCGTCGCGGGGCGCGGGTTCGAGGCCGGTATCTCCACCGAGTACGACGTCCCGTTACCCGATTCGGCCTGCGTCTATTGCGGCAACTGCATCGGCGTCTGCCCGACCGGCGCGTTGATGTTTTCGTCCGAGCACGAGCTGCGCGCACGCGGCGAGTGGCACGAAGCCGCGCAGACGAAGACCGAAACGATTTGCTCGTACTGCGGCGTCGGCTGCACGCTCACGCTGCACGTACAGGAGAACGAAATCGTGAAGGTCACCTCGCCGATCGAAAATGACGTCACGAGCGGGCATCTCTGCATCAAAGGGCGCTTCGGCTACACCTACGTGCAGAACCGCCCCGACGAGGACGTCTAATGGCGCTCGCGCGAGCCGGCCGGAGCACCGAGGCCGAAGTGACCTCGCTAGCCGGCGACGTGCGGTCGCGGAAGTACGATAACGTCGTTACCGAGGAGCCGCTCGAGATTCGGCTGGTGTGCGGCGACGTCGCGCGAACGCTCGCGGTGACGATGCGCACTCCCGGCAACGACTTCGAGCTGTCGGCCGGGTTTCTCTACGGCGAAGGCTTGATTCGCTCGCGCAACGAGATCGCGGAGCTTACCTACTGCTTGGATCCCGCGATCGATCCCGAGCAGCGCTACAACATCGTGAGCCTCGCGCTGCGACGCGCTTCGCAACCGTTCGATCTCACGCGCTTCGAGCGTCACTTCACGATGAACAGCTCTTGCGGTGTCTGTGGACGCGCGCAGCTCGATTCGCTGCGCGAGCGCGGGGTCAAAGCGCTCGACGACGAGGTGCGGATCGAAGCGCGTACGCTCTACACGCTACCCGAGCGCATGCGCGCCGCACAGCGCGTCTTCGACTCGACCGGCGGTCTGCACGCCGCCGCGATGTTCGACGAGCGCGGCGAGGCGATCGCGGTGCGCGAAGACGTCGGCCGTCACAACGCCGTCGACAAGCTCGTCGGTTGGGGATTGCTCGAGGCGCGCCTCCCGTTCGCGCGTTCGACGCTCGTCGTGAGCGGCCGAACGAGCTATGAGATCTTGCAGAAGGCCGTCGTGGCCCGCACGCCGATCGTCGCATCGGTTTCGGCCCCAAGCAGCTTGGCCGTCGCACTCGCGCGCGAGTTCAACGTCACCCTCGTCGGTTTCTTGCGCGGCGACCGTGCAAATATCTACGCGGCGCCCGAACGCATTCTCTAAAGAAACCCGTGCACGAGTTCGTTGAACGATTGCGGTGCATCGGCATTAGCGACGTGCCCGGCGCCGGGAATCATTGCCAGCTTCGCGCCGGCAATGCCCGACGCGATTTCCTCCGACAGCGTTTGGGGCGCGATGCGATCGTGCTCGCCGTAGGCTACGAGCACCGGCACGTCGATCGCCGCCAGCACGTCGCGATAATCGCCGGTCCAAGTCGCCTGCGTCGAGGCGACATAACACTCCACCGACTTGCACGCCATCTGCTCGATCGTTTCGCGCACCCGTACCGCTGGTAACCCAAGCTTCGCCGCGCGGAGCTCGCCGAACACGCGCATCGTCCCGGCCGCGTAAACATCGCGTACGATCGCATCGGCGTAGGCCTGCGCGTCGGGATAGCGCGCGAACGTGCCGAGCAGCACGAGGCGCTCGAGACGCCGGGGTGCGTGACGCATCAGCTCGAACGCGACCACGCCGCCGAGGCTACAGCCGACCAGCGTGAAGCGCTCGGCTCGCAAGGCGTCGGCGACCGTCAAGACATCCTCCGCGAAACCTTCGCGGTTAATCGTCGACGGATCCGGATCCGGCTTCTCCGCACCGTTCCCGCGAAGCTCGATCGCGGCACAGAGCCACTCGTCACCGAAGGCGCGGAGCTGCGCGTCCCAGATTGCGCCAGTTGAGCCGACGCCGTGAACGAAGATCAGCGTGCCGCGCACCGGCTCCGAGCGCGGCCGCGCCAGACGCGCGCCGGCAATCATGCCGCCTCGCGTTTGCGAGCGATGAATGCCAAAACCTCGTCGAGCGGGCGAGCGTTGAGCACGTCGGACTTGACGAGTCCTGCGCGTCGCGCTTGCCCGACCGCGAACTCGACGGCCGCCAGATCGCCCGTGCGATGCGCGTCGCTGTCGAGCGCAAACGTCACGCCGAAGGACTTCGCTTTTCGCGCGAGCGGAGCCGGAAGATCGAGGCGAGCGGCCTGTCCGTCGATCTCTAGCGCCGTCCCGGTGCGCGCCGCGGCCGCGAAGACGGCGTCGTAATCGAACTCGTATCCGCTTGAATGGTCGAAGCGGCGCCCGGTCGGATGCCCGATGATCGTAACGTAGCGATTCTCGCAAGCGCGGATGAGACGGGCCGTCATCTCTTCGCGCGATTGCCTCGTCGCGATATGCACCGAGGCGATGACGACCTCGAGCTGCGCGAGCACGCTATCCTCAAAATCGAGCGATCCGTCGGGCAGAATATCGACTTCGCTCGCGCAGAGCGTGCGAATCCCGTAGCGCGTGTCGAATTCGTCGGCGAGGCCGCGCTGTTCGCGCAAAAGGGCCGGGGTCATCCCGTAACGCCGTGCGCGTCCCTGCGAATGGTCGCTGATCGCGTGATATTCATAGCCCCGCGCGGCGGCTGCGGCGATCATGGCTTCGAGCGTGTCGTCGCCGTCGCTCCACGTGGTGTGCATGTGAAAATCGCCGCGAATATCGGCCGTTTCGACCAGCGGCGGGATCAAACCCGATCGCGCGAGCTCGATCTCATCGAGCCCGCTCCGCAGCTCCGGCGGAATGAGCTGCATCCCAAGCGTCGCATAGACTCCCGCCTCATCCGCGCAGGTCACGACCTCACCGGTTTCGAGGTTCAGAATACCGTTCTCACTCACGCGCAGGTTGGCACGCACCGCCTGCTCGCGCAGCTTGATGTTATGCTCGCGCGACCCGGTGAAGTGTTGCAGTAGATTTCCGTAGAGATGATCGGGCAGCACGCGCAAGTCGATCTGCAAGCCCCCGGGCAGCCAGATGCTCGCCTTCGTCGGCCCTTCCGCGAGGACTGCCTCGGCGCGTGGCCACGCAGCGAAGTGCGCGACGACGTCGGCGGCGTGGTGCGACGTGCAGACCAGATCGATATCGCCGACCGTTACTTCGGCGCGGCGGAGACTTCCGGCGAACTCCAGACGCTCGAGCGGCGGTCCTTCGCGCACGTACGTCATCGCTTCGCGCGCGATCGCCAGCGCGGCCGGCAACGGCGTCCGTCTTTGCCGGCCTTTGTACGCAAGAATACCTCGCCGCCAGTTCTCGATCGTCTTGTTGCCCAAGCGCGGCACTCCGGCCAGCGCCCCCGCCGCAATCGCGGTTTCCAAATCCGCGAGTGAGGCGATTCCATACTCCGCGAAGAGCGTCGCGGCGGTTTTCGTGCCGATGCCGCTCACGCCGAGCACTTCCAAGAGCGACGGTGGAAAGCGCTCGTGGAGCGCGTCGAGCTGGTCGGCGCTCCCGGTACGCACGAGCTGTTCGATGACCGAGCCGATCGACTTGCCGACGCCGGGCAGTTTGAGATGCTCGTCCGCGGCGACGAGATCGGCCAGGGGCGGCGCGTTCTCGACCGAGGCCGCCGCTTTTTCGTACGCCATGTACTTGTAGAATGACTCGCCCGCCATCTCCATGAGCGTACGGATCTCGAGCAGCTTCTGTGCGACTTGGGTGTTGGACAACACGAGCGTAGTGGAGTTGGCCGCAGCCGACGAATGATACTGCCCGGATGCCCCTGCTGCGCATGCGAGACGCGACATTTGCGACCGAAACCGCCACGGTCGGACCGGTGAGCCTCCAACTCGAGCCTGGTGAGCGCCTCACGCTGCAATGCGCTACGGCGGAGGAAGCCGCCGTCGTCGCGCTCCTCGCCGCCGGAATCGCAAAGGCTTCGGGCGGTTCCGTGCTCATCGACGATTACGATCCACGCGTGCAGCCGGTCCACTGCAAGCGCGTGACGGCGCTCGTCCCGCACGAGCCCTTCGCGATCGATGAATCGGAGTTCGCGCGATACATCGCCTATCGTGCGGCGCTCTGGAACGTCGAGCCGGCTCGAGCGTTCGCGCACGCCGAGCTGATACGCGGTCGCTTGCGCGGAATGCACGAGGCTTTCGCTTATCCGCTGATCGGCGCGCTGATCGGTCTGCCGCGGCTCATCATCCTCGACCGTCCGCAAGCCGTTTATGCGCCGCAGATCCGGACAGCGGTCGGCGAGATCGCGCTCCTCTCCACGCACACCGAGCCCGCGGCCGCGTCGGCGTTCGCGTGACGGCGCGCGCCCTCTTCGGAGTTCTGCAGGCTCGGCTCTACGCACAACGCCGCGTCGTTCTCTCCACCTGCGCCGGCGCGCTCGTCGCCGGCCTGATCGCGCCCGCGAGTTTGGCCGGCCCGGTGCTCTTCTGTTCGCTGCTCGGCATCGTGCTGGCACTCTCCCAGAGCCCGGGAGTTCATCCGCACCTCGACCGCTGCGAGCAGAGCGCGCCACTCTTCGGACGCGAACTCGCGCGCGGAAAGGCGCTCGTCCCCTGTATCGCGGCTGCGCTTACCGTCCTGGTTTACATGACCGGCCAGTTACTGGGCGGTGCGCCCATCCCGCCGCTTACCTTATTGATAGCGCTCGGTAGCACCGTTGCCGGCACGCTGGTCGCGCTCTCGGCAACGATGCGCCGCGGCGTTTTGCGCGCACTCTACGTGCTGCTCGCCGCGGCTACGAGCCTGGTTGCCTTCGCACTCGTTGAGGTAGGACGCAGCGTGCCCGGCGCGCTTGCCTTTTGCGCCGTCGTGGCCTTCCTGGCGCTGCGCCAGTACGGTGAGACCCTGGCCCGCTACGACCCGATTTGAGCCGGTGCGGCGGTCGCGAGCTTCTCCAGCATCGCGCGGTTGAACTGAGGCAGGTCCTCGCTCCCGCGCGTGGACACCCAGTTGGAATCGGTGACCGTCGGCTGGTCGCGATAGAGCCCGCCGGCGTTGCGGATGTCGTCGGCGATCGCATGCACCCCCGTTACCTGGCGCCCGCGAACGATCTGCGACGAGATCAGCACCTGTGCGCCGTGACCGATCGAAAACATCGGCTTTTTGAGCGTTTCGAACTCACGAACGAAGCGGTGCACTTCGCGATCCGTGCGGATTCGGTCGGGTGAGGTGCCTCCTGGAAGCAGGAGCGCGTCGAAGTCTTCGGCAGTGCAATCGGCGACCAGCTCCTCGGCGCGAAGACTCTGACCGTCGTCGAGCCCGCGCTTGCCGCGAATGCGCTGCCGCGACCGCTCGTCGACGCCGACGATCGTGACGATCGCACCGGCCTCTTCGAGGGCCCGGCGCGGCTCCATCAGGTCGGTCTCCTCGAAACCATCACCAATCAGCGCGGCGACGCGCTTTCCTTCCACTGCCTGCATATCGGCCCTGGCTATTCGCGCGGCTACCCGAACAGCCCTCGAATGAGTCCTCCATCAACCGATATCGTCTGGCCGGTAACGTAGCGCGCTGGTTCGCTGCACAGGAACGCGACCATCGGCGCAAAGTCGTCCGGCGACGCAACGTAGCCAATCGGGATTTCGGCAGCCGCTGCACGAAGGTTGAGCTCGTCGTTGCCGTAGAGCGCACGCAGCCGATCCGTTTCGACGCGTCCGGTTGCGATGGCGTTCACGGTCACGCCGTCGCGTGCTACTTCAGTCGCAAGCGTTCGGAGCGTCGATACCAGCGCGGTTCGAAAGGCGTTGGAGAGCACGAGCGTGTCAATCGGTTGCTTCACCGAGCTCGACGTCAGCGCAACGATCCGGCCCCAACGATTCGCTCGCATCGCGGGCACGAGCGCCTCGAGCAATACGAGCATGCTTCGCAGCAGCAGCCGGTAGGCTGCGTCCCAGTCTTCAACCGTAGTTTCAGTAAAATGCCCCGGCTTGGGCCCTCCGCCATTGAGGACCGCGATCTCCACGTCGCCGAAAGCGCCGCGCACGCTCTCGAGCATTGCCGCGATGGAACTCGGGTCGCCCAAATCGACGCCGAAGGCGCGCGCATCGCCGGCGCCGAGTTCGCGCGCGCGCTTTGCGACGCCATCGAGCCGCTCGAGATTGCGCGCGCCCAGCGCCAGCTTTACGCCCTCGCGCGCCAGCGCGAGCGCAACCGCCGCGCCGAGCCCCGAACTCGCTCCCGTTACCAGCACCGTCTTGCCTTTAATTCCAAAATCCATCCCGGTGCGGTTTTTGAGCTAACCTGGCCTGACCTTGCGCGGACTAGGCGGCTCTGATATTCTAAGCCGGTCGCCGGGACGGTCGGTCGAGCGCACTGTACCCGAGCGAGACCATCCTGCCTAAGGAGCTTTCATCCGTGCCGCTCAGCAAAGAACTCAAAGCCGATCTCGCCACCAAATACGGTCGCGGATCGAACGATACCGGATCGGCCGAAGTGCAGATCGCGATGCTGACTGCTTCCATCAATCACCTTACCGAGCACCTCAAGATCCACAAGAAGGATCATCACAGCCGGCGCGGTTTGCTATTGCAGGTCGGTCAGCGCCGCCGCCTGCTCAACTATCTGCACGCGAAAGATCTCGAGCGCTACCGCAGTTTGATCGGCGAACTCGGCTTACGCAGGTAACGGCTCGCGCTCTCCTTCGGTTCGCACTGGCGCTTACGCTGACTGCCTGCGCCGCCCGATGGAGCGCGACCCCTGTACCATCCCTAAACGCGCGCGTTCTCCCGTTTCATTCAACTAGGGAGCCGTCGTCGAGCGTGCTCTACGTCGCGAACCGCTGGGGCAACTCGGTCTTCGTCTACGAGCCCGGCCGCGATCGGCCGTTGCGCGTGATTACCGCAGGCGTCGACGCTCCAATCGCTACGGCGGTTGACGCGGCCGGCGATCTCTTCGTTGGAAACCAGGGGCATGGCCGTTTTCCGCGGAGCTCGGTAACGATCTACGCGCCGGGCGACGCCAAGCCGATTCGAACGATCACCGACGGCATCAAAGAGCTCGGTGCGATGGCGATCGATCGTGCCGGCGACGTTTTCGCCGCAAACTACCGCGGGAATCAGGTCTACGCGTACTTGGCGGGAACGAGGAAGATCGCGAAGACGATCAGCAATGGGGTCGTCGGTGTCGTCGCGCTCGGCGTCGATCCTTCGGGCTACCTCTACGTATCGAACTGCCAGCACTGCCTCGCCCCCGTGAAGGAGGTGACGCTGACGATCTACACGCCAAGAACTTTCAAGCTGTTTCACACCATCGTGAAGTCTTGGCGGGATCAGCCGGCGGAGACCGATTTCGACAACAGCGGCAATCTCTACCTCGACGCGGGAAGCTCGATCGACGTTTACCAGGACCACGGCACGAAACGCTTGCGCACGATCGGTGGGGCTGCGGGAATCTTCTGCTTCGATGCGTTAGGAAATCTCTACTCGGCACAACCGAAATACATCAACTACGGCGGCCGCGTTCTGGTCTACGCTCCGGGCGCAGAAACGCCCGAGTACACGATTACCGACGGAGTTTACGCCCCGCTCGCCGTGACCACCGACGCCGCCGGCAATCTCTACGTTGCCAACTCCGTTCAGAACGAGATCTCCGTCTACGCCTTAGGTGGCTCGACGCCTTCGCGCACGATCCAGGTTGCGACCGGCCTCGTCGATCCCCAGGGACTCGCGTTTGACCGAGCGGGCAATCTTTATGTGGCCAATACGTACTCGTCGAACGTCTACGTTTACGCGCCGGGCAGCACGAAGCTGCTGCGAACGATAGAGAGTGGGACGGTCAACCCTACCGCACTGCGCTTCGATGGAGAGGGTAATCTCTACGTTAGCAATACCGCAGGGATCGGCCCGAGCGGGTTTATTGGCGTTTACGCGCCGGGCGAATCGGAGCCTCGGCTAGAGATCAGCAAAGGCATAAATGGTGCAACATACGGCCTCGCATTCGACGCGGCCGGTAACCTTTATGTTGCGAGCGGCTGTCCCCAGCACGGCGAGCCGATTACCGTTTACGCTCCCGGAAAGCGTAACGTGCTCCGCACGATCGGCCGAGCGGGAATTAATCCGTGTGCGATCGCGCTAGACGCTTCCGGAAATCTTTACGCCGCGGTCGTCGGGCTACCCGGCGACGTTTCGGTCTTTGCACCAGGCGACTCAGAACCATCGTACATGGTTACCAAGGGCGTCAACTACCCCGAGGGGCTGGCCTTCGATTCGTCGGGCAATCTGTACGTCAGCAACGGCCGCGGTGGGAACAGCCGTCGGTGGGGCTCGGTGAGCGTCTTTCGTCCGGGTGCTCGGCGGCCATTCCGCCGAATAACGGAAGGCTTCAAGAGCGGCGCGGGCGATCCGGTCATTTCGCCATCAGGCGATCTCTACGTCGGCGACGGCAATACGATTCAGGTCTATCGGCCGGGTGACGCAAAGCTGATCCTCACGATCAGGCAGGGGCTTCACGCGCCCACGTCAGCGGTCTTCGACAGCGCCGGAAATCTCTACGTCGCAAATCAAGGCACGACACGCGGCAGCAGTACGGTGACCGTCTACGGGCCGGGCAGCGGCAAAGTGCTGCGAACGTACCCCGCCGCAAGAGCCTTTCCAGAGGCGCTCGCCGTCGGACCAAAGCGCTAGCGTAGGGAGTCTAGCTTCTCTTGCGCTTGTGGGCGCGACGCGCGGCTTCGACGATCGCGTCGGCGCCCATGCCGTAGTACTCGATAAGCTCCATCGGATCGCCCGACTGTCCGAAGCGATCGTCGACGCCGACGAACTCGATCGGCGCCGGAAATTTTGCTGAAAGAATTTCCGCGACGCGCGAACCCATGCCGCCGGCTTTTTGGTGCTCTTCCACCGTGACGACCGCGCCGCACGCTTGGGCGGCACCGACGATGGCGGCTTCGTCCATCGGCTTGACGGTGTGGTTGTTGACGACGCGGCACTCGATGCCGTCCTCGCTTGCGAGCCGGTCGGCGGCAATGAGCGCGTTATAGACGAGAATGCCGCATGCGACGATCGCTACGTCGCTGCCTTCGCGGAACGTCTGCGCCTTGCCGATCTCGAAAGGCGTTTCGTCGGTCGTGATCACGGCCGATTTCTCGCGGCCGAAGCGCAGATAGGACGGGCCCCAACGGTCGGAGAGCGCCAGCGCGGCTTTTTTGGTCTGCACCGAGTCGCACGGAACGACGACGGTCATGTGCGGAATCACCCGCATGATGGCGATGTCTTCGATCGCTTGATGCGTCGCGCCGTCGGGACCGACCGAGACGCCGGCGTGGGCGCCGGCAATCTTGACGTTGGTCTCGTTGAGGGCCATGATCGTTCGAACTTGCTCCCAGGAGCGCCCGGGATTGAACATCGCGTAGCTGGCGATCCACGGGATCTTTCCGACCGCAGCTAAACCGCCGGCCATCGCCACGAGCATCTGTTCGGAGACGCCGATCTCGATGTACTGCGCCGGATGGGCTTTGCGAAAGCCTTCGAAGCGCGTCGACTCGGAGAGGTCGGCGCAGATGCCGAGCAGGTCGCGATTGCGCGCGCCGGCTTCGATCAGACCCTCGCCGAATCCGTTGCGCGTCGGTATCTGCTTCACGTCGCCACGATAGTCGACGAGGTGCATCGTTTCGGCGGCGGCGTCGAGCGTCGGCGTTCCGCTAGCCATCGGCGGCAATCTCCTTACGCGCGGCTTCGAGCTCGCGCAGCGCTTGTTCGGCCTGCTGTGCGTTGGGCGGCTTTCCGTGCCATGTATAGTCGCCTTCCATGTAGGAGACGCCCTTGCCGGGCACCGTGTTCGCGATGATGACTTGCGGCTTACCCTTGCACTCCGTCGCTTCTCGCGCCGTTGCAATAAACTCTTCGATGTCGTTGCCGTCGCACTCGAAGACTTCCCAATTAAAAGCACGGTACTTCTCGGCGAACGGCTCGAGCGGCATCACGTCTTCGGTACTTCCATCGATCTGAATGAAATTCCGATCGACGATCGCGGTGAGATTGTCGAGCTCGAACTTTGCGCCCGTCAGCACTGCCTCCCAATGCAGGCCGCACTGATGCTCCGCATCGGAGGTCACGACCCAGACGCGAAAGTCCTTGCCGTCCATCTTCGCGCCGAGCGCCATGCCGACGCCTTGCGCGAGCCCTTCGCCGAGCGGACCCGACGTCGTCTCGACGCCTGGCAACCGAACCCGTTCGGGGTGTCCCTGCAATCGCGTCCCGAATTTGCGCAACGTCAGCAGCTCTTCGACCGGGAAGTACCCGAAGTTCGCCATCGCCGAGTACCGCACCGGGGCAATATGGCCGCAGGAGAGCAGGAGACGGTCGCGCTGCGGCCACTCGGGAGCGTGCGGGTCGTGGCGCATCAGGTTACCGTAGAGCGCGGCGAACACGTCGGACATATCAAGCGGGCCGGCCGAGTGCCCCGAGCCGGCGGCCAGGAGCGATCGGATGATGCCCTGACGCACGTCGTTAGCCTTGAGCTTTAGCTCGGTCAAACCAGCGGGGGTGAGGGTTTGCATGGGAGCCGTTATACCAGCCGTGCCGGGAAGGCACCTACAAACCGCGATTGCAGGTCACGGCTCCTGCCGGCCCGAACCCGGCCGAGTCAAATTCAACAGATAAAGAAATTTAATTTTTAGGAGATACTGTGCCCGATTCCGTAAGTTTAACGGTCGGCGGGCGCACGATGACCATCGAAACCGGCGAACTGGCGAAGCAAGCAAACGGCTCCGCGCTGGTTCGTTATGGCGACCAGGACGTCGTGCTCTGCGCCGTTACCGCCTCCGAGAAGCCTCGTGAAGGCATCGATTTCTTCCCCCTGACCGTCGATTTCGAAGAGAAGATGTACGCCGCCGGCAAGATTCCCGGAGGCTTCATCAAGCGCGAGGGACGTCCGTCCGAGCACGCAGTGATTAGCTCGCGGCAAATCGATCGGCCGATCCGGCCGCTCTTCCCCGACGGTTTCCGCAACGACGTTCAGATCGTCGCGACAACCCTTTCGATCGATCCACAACTCGATGCAGACGTGCTTGGCATTTGCGCCGCGGGCGCGGCGCTCGCACTTAGCGACATTCCCTTCGAGAAGACCGTCGCGGCGGTCCGCGTCGGCCGCGACGAGAGCGGTGAATATATCTGCAACCCGACGCTGCCGGAGTACGTAAGCGGCGGCATGGACATCGTGATCGCCGGTACATCCGATGCGGTGATGATGGTCGAGGGCGGCGGAAACGAGATTGACGAAGAAGATTTCTTAGGTGCCGTCGAGTTCGCGCACGCCGAGATACGCAAGATCATCAAGGCGATCGACGAGCTCGCGCACAAAGCCGGCAAACCGAAACGCGAGTACCCCGTCGCAAAGATCGATTCCGATCTCGAGCGATGGATTCGCAAAGCCTTTGCCAAGGACGTCGCCAAGGCGATGCGGACCGTCGATAAGCAGAAGCGCGAGTCTTTGTTCGCCGCGATCACCGTCGACGAAGCGCTGACGCGCTGTACCAAAAAGGACGACGCCGTCAAAGTGCTGCTCGAAGCGCCGGCAACCACGAAGGAGTTCTACAAGGTCATCAAGACCATGGAGGAGGACGAGCTCCGCTCCATGGTGGTCGACGAGAAAATCCGACCCGACGGCCGCACACCCAACGAAGTGCGTCCGATTTGGTGCAAGGTGCATTACGTGCCGCGCGTGCACGGTTCCGGCATCTTCACGCGCGGTCAGACGCAAGTCTTCACGGCTGCGACGCTCGGCTCGACGAGTGACGCGCAGCGGCTCGACGGCATCGTCGAGCTCGAAGATAAGCGCTACATGCACTACTACAACTTCCCGCCCTACTCGGTCGGTGAGACGCGTCCAATGCGCGGGCCCGGCCGCCGCGAGATCGGACACGGACATCTCGCCGAGCGAGCGCTGCTGCCCGTGCTGCCGCCCAAAGAGACGTTCCCGTACACGCTTCGCCTCATCAGCGAGGTGCTCGAGTCGAACGGATCCTCGTCGATGGCCTCGGTCTGCGGATCGTCGCTCGCGCTCATGGACGCCGGCGTGCCGATCGGCGCGCACGTGGCGGGCGTCGCAATGGGCTTGATTCTCAAGGGGAGCAAGTACGCCATTCTCACCGACATTCAGGGCCTCGAGGACGCCCTCGGTGAGATGGACTTCAAGGTCGCAGGTACGAAAAAAGGCATTACCGCGATCCAGATGGACATCAAAGTCCAAGGCGTCACGATCGACATCATGCGCGAAGCAATGGCGCAGGCACGCACGTCGCGGCATGCGATCATCGACAAGCTCGCGGAGACGATTGCGGAGCCGCGCGCGGAACTCTCCGCGTACGCGCCGCGCATGATCGTGGTCAAGATCGATCCTGCCAAGATCAAGGACGTCATCGGACCCGGCGGCAAGGTGATCAACAAAATCATCGCCGACACCGGCGTCGAGAAAATCGACATCGAGGATGACGGCAGCGTCTTCATCACATCGCTCGATGGAGCGTCTGGCGATAAAGCGAAGGAGATCGTAGAAAATCTCACACGCGAAATCATCGTCGGCAACACGTACCGGGGAACCGTTACGCGCATCATCAACATCGGCGCGTTCGTGCAAATTCTGCCAGGCAAAGAGGGTCTGGTCCACATCAGCCAGCTTGCCCCGACGCGGGTCGAAAGAGTCGAGGACGTCGTAAAGCTGGGCGATGAGGTGATGGTCAAGGTCATGGAGATCGACGGCCAAGGCCGGGTCAATCTCTCGCGCAAGGCCCTGCTCGGAGGCGTTTCACCAAATGGCGACTCTGCTCCGCGTGCTCCGCGAGCTCCGCGCGACGCGCACGAGCCGACCCCGCCGGTTAACGTCGCGGGCGCACCGCCGACGCGGCGCCGCCGGCGACCCCACGGCCGTCACGACGACTAAAGCGCCATTCCCTTAACGGCCGATGAACCGGATGCCGACGTCGACGAACGTACGTTGCATCCGGTCTTCGGCACCGGCGTACCAGCGCAATCCGTCTACGATTGGTCCGGAGATCGCCCCGTCGACGTGGTAGAACGGCAGGGCGTCGAGCAAATCACGCCGGTAGAGGAGATCGACGCGCAGCGCACTCGGCGTTTCGTACGTCAGCCAAAGCGCCGCGACCGTCGGCGCGTTGCCGTTGTATGGGAGGCCACCACCGTACAATGGCACGGTGTCGGAAACGTGCATCGTCCACGCCCGCACCGCGATATCCGGCGCAACTTGCCAAATCGCGGATAAACCGGCCGACGAGACGGTGCCCGACCACGCGCCGTTGGTGCTCTGCGAGGCGCCTTCGAGCGCTACGCGCAAGCGCGCATCGTCGGTGTAGGTGAGCTCTCCGGCCGCCAACGTGTTGCGTTCGTCCGCAACCGGAACCGGCGCGTTACCCGTGTAGAGATACTGTTCAACGAACGTCGGCAGTGTGAACGATCCACTGCCTTGCAGGTTGAGACTCCATTTTCCGTTCGGAAATAGCTGGGCGTTCAACGACGGAACCGTAACCGCGGTTCGTGCCGGCTGCGAAACGCCGAGGCTTCCACCAGCGTAATCGATCCAGAAGGTGCCGACGCCGGCGGTGACGTCGTAATCGGTTCCGCTCGCTTCGAAACCCGCATCGGCTCGCGTTTGTACTAAGGTCGCGGCGAGTCGCGGCAGGCCATTGGGGAGTGCTTGTGGATCGTAAAACCCCGATGAAGAACGGACCCCCACGTTGGCAAAACCGGCGATGGCACCGGTGGTGTGGATTCCCGCGCTCAGGTCGGAATCGGACCATGCCTCCGAAATCGGGTATTCGTCTTCACTCTGCGCGTAGTTGCCGCGATCGGTAACCGCCGACAATGAGAAGTTTAGCGCGCGCGGAGCGTTGAACGTCGCGCCCGCAAAGGAGAAACTATTTGCGAAAAACGCGCCCGGCGTTTCGAAATCGCGTCCCTGCTGGGTGCCGCCGGCGAACGAGATGGATTGATCCCCGCCGATCGGCCAGGTCCCGTCGATATCAGTACGTTGGCGTGACTCGTCGTTGTTGCTGAACGTTCCAGCAGCAATTGCCTGGGTATCAGAACCGGCTTGTAGACGCGCGATGAGGTCACTGCCGATCGTCGCGACCTCTTGACTCGAGCCGTTCAGAAACGGTTCGAGCGTGACAATGCCGCCGGCGGCCTGGTTCCCGTATAAGTACGCATTGCTTGCATCGCGCAGCGTGGCGCTCTGTTGATAGTACGCGGGTATTGCCTGGTACGGTGACGCGCCGGAAACGATGTCGTAGTTCGGAGTGCCGTTATCGATGAGTAGCGAGCCGGATGCCGAGAGGCCGCGATCGCTTAGGGTCGGACCGGGGTACGCCGCGGTCGTCTGCGCCAAGAGCGTGAATGGGCGCAGCGCGATCGCCGACTCGACGTGCGCGTACGGCAGGTTTTGCAGATCTGCAGGGGATGGGGCATCGTCGACAAGGGCCGCGAAGCGTCGCACGATGGCGACGACGGGCTGCTCCGGCGTAACCGGGACTCGGATGGCCAGACAGTAGCGGCAGCGCACCGTCACCGCGATGATGCCGGATCCGTGGAGCGCGAAGGTGCCGGCCGCGTCGGTGGTGGCGGTCGCAACTCCGGCTGGACTCTGCCCGCTAACGACGGCTCCGACGACCGGGACGCCCCGCTGGTCTCGAACCGATCCCACGACCAAAGGCTCCTGACCACGCGCCGGCACCGCGGCGAGCATGGTTAAGAGCAAGGCAGCGCCGCCAAGCAAGCGATTCACGGATTCTTTAGACTTTCGGCTATGATGGAAGCAGTGTCAAGAATTCCACTCCTTCGCGTCCTCACGGCTGCTCTTCTGGCTGGAGCCATTTTCTGCTTAGGTCGTTTCGGCATCGCCGGCGCGGCCTCGCTGGACGACCTGCTGGCCGGCGCATTGGCGCCCTCAGCAGCGCCGGCCCTCCTCGGTCCGATAACCTCGGCGGGCCGAGTGGGATGGGAGTGTAAGCCCGAACGCGCGGCCGGAGCCGCCGGTTGGCAGGAAGCCGAGTTACCCCTCGACCGCGGTACTCCGTGACCGATGCGGGTTGCCCTTCTTGTCGCCCTTCTGACCCAGCTGACGGCGACCTCCGGGATAGCGCAGACTTACTCGCCCCAGACACCGGTACCGCGGACGACCTCCGCGCCGGCGCTGCGCGCGGTCGCCGTCCGGCGCGAAATCGAGGAACGATTCACCATTGGGCTCGCCGCTGAAGGCCGCAGCGACTGGAAAGCCGCCGCCGCCGAATTCGAGCGAATCGTCGCGCTGCGTCCGCCCGAGCCGCTGGGCTCGACTGCACGTTACGATCTCGCAATTGCCTATGCGAACCTGCAGCGGAATGAAGACGCCGCCCGCGAGTTGCGCGCAGCGCTTTCGCTCGATCCCGGCTTTCTTGCCGCCATGGCCAATCTCGTTTCGATCGACATTGCGCTGCGCAATCTATCCGAAGCGCGAAAAGTTGCAGACCGGTACATGACGCTGGCACCGGATTCCGCGCGCGCACTCTACTCGCGAGGCATCGTCGCGTTGCAAGCCGGCGATGCGGCGACGGCGCGGGATGATTTCGGCAAGTTGCTCCATGTGAATCCGTCGTACGCGGTCGCTCATTACGATCTCGCGCTTGCCGAGGAACGACTCGGGCGCTACGATGCGGCAGAACGCGAACTCCGCAGCGCGCTCGGTCTCGCGCCCGGCTACGCGCGCGCACGTCTTGCACTCGGCGTGGTCCTCCTGCGAGAGGGAGAGCATGGCGCCGCCCGCAATGCCTTCGCCCAAGCCACGGTCGACGCTTCCGGCGATCCGGCACTGCAGAACATCGCCGCAGCAATGCGCGACTCCATCAAGAGCCCACAGTGATTTAGACTTTCTTCATCCCGTACCGCTACCTTACCCCTACCACTCTCGACGCTTGGAGGCTTCATGTCCAGAAAAACAATGGCACTTGCCGTCGCAATCGCCGCTGCGCTGCTCGCAGCGTGCGGCGGTCGTTACGGAAGCAACACGCCCACCGGCTCCAGCTTCACCCTCCCGAATATGCCGGATTTTAAGATCACGGCCACGTATCCGAACCACGCGGGTACGGGCACGATCATGGAAGAGCTGCCCGGTGAAGGCCTGGGCACGGTCAGCGATCCCTTCTGGCACGCAACGCTTGGAGGATACACCCAACAGATGTTCTCACAGGCACTCGGCTTTCCACCAGGCACAAAGCTCACGATCATGAACATCTCGAAATCGGTCAGTCATACGCTCAACGTCGTGCAGAAAATCAAAGGACCGCCGGCTAATTTCCCGCAGAGTCCGAAGCTCTTGATGATCGCATCGGGCGGCAAGCTGCAAAAAGGCTATGCCAGCGGCGTCATCTCACCCGGTAAAACCGTCAGCGTGACCCTCGGAAAGACCGGAATCTATCTCATCGGCTGCTACTTCCATTACCACGAGGGAATGCAGGATGTGCTGGTCGTCCGCAAGGGCGCCACGCCCGGGCCGCAGGCCACGGCTCCGGCGCACTGATGAAGTTCAACGGCGCGGCTTGGCTCTGTGTCCTCGTTGGAAGCGCCGTTGCGGCGTGCACCAACGGCGGCGGGCTGGGCAGCATCGGCGGCGGTGGCGGCGGGGGCGGTTCGCCCTCGCCCCTGCCCACGTCCTCGGCAATTGGCGTCGGCATACCAACGGGCAAGATCGGCGTGGCAAACGATCCCACCTGGGGAACCGTCAGCGGCTATACGCAGGAGCAAACCTCGCAAGTCTTAGCCTTCCCGCCCGGCGTGAAGATCACGGTGACGAACCTCTCGACGACGACGCCCCACACACTAAACGTTCTTTCTGCGACGAGCGGGCCGCCGCCGAAGTGGCCGGCATCGCCCAGCCTATCGTTTAATCCCAGCGGTAACGGCGTGCTCGGCACCGGTTACGCAAGCGGCACGCTCAACGCCGGCCAGTCGGTCACGGTAAAGCTCTCCAAACCCGGGACTTACCTGATCGGCTGCGCCTTCCATTACATCGAGTTCAGCATGCGCGACGTCATCCAAGTCGTAGCCGGCGCGACGCCCGGTCCCACCGCGTCGCCGGGACCCGGCGGGTACGATATCAAGCGCGGCCCCGTCGCGAAGAAGCGGGAGATCGACGTGCAGCCACGTCTGGTCGACCAGCGGGGACACGCCTTCACGCTCGCGTCGCTTCGTGGCAAGCCGCTCGCCGTGACGTTCATTTCGGCGCATTGCACGGATGCATGTCCGTTGATTGACGCGCAGTTTTCCGACGCCGCCCGTCGACTCGCTCAAGCTCATATCAAGGCGCAGCTGGTCACCATCACGCTCGATCCCGAGCACGATTCGCTCGCTACGATGCGACAGCTCGCCAAACGCTTCGACGCGGATCCGCGTTACTGGCTGGTAGCGGGAGGCTCGACGAGCAACGTTTTCGCGCTCATGCGCACGTTCGGCGTTCTCTCGGTCGAGGGGAAGCGCGGCTATCGCGACGAGCACACGACCTACGTCTACATCTTAAACGGCGCGGGAACGCTCGCGCAAACGATGCTCGCTTCGAGCGCACTCAGCGACGCAGTCGTCGACGCGCTGCGCGACGAACAGGTGGCAGCGCGATGATGCGCCGCATCGCCGTTTCGTGCGCGCTGCTTCTCGCCGCATGTACCGCCGGCGGAATTCCCTCGTCGTCGGGGGGCAGCGGCGGAGTGACGATCGACGTAAGCCTGACGCAATATGGGCCGGTGCCGACGCCTTACGGCGGCACCAGCCGTGGCTACTCGCCCGCGATCACGACCGTCGCGGTCGGCTCGCAGCTGCACTTTGTCAATGTCGACAGCTTCGCCCACACGGCGACGGCGCTGGTCGGCGACTCGACCTTCCCAAGCGGCTCGCCGTTCGGCGACAGCGCGCTACAGCAAAAGGGGACCACAATCTCAAGCAACTGGACCAGCGGAGCAATGCAAGCGAATGGATCGTCGCAGACGATTACCGTCGATCGTGCGGGAACCTACCTTTTCGGCTGCTTCTTCCACTACGGGGGCGGCATGCGAGCTGCGGTCGTTGCGCAGTAAGCTACTGATTGCCGCGTTTGCGGCAGCCTTCTTCACCTGGACCTGTGCCCCGGCTCGTGCGATTCCGATCTTCGCGCAGCGGTATCATTTCAAGTGCGGGCAGTGCCATAGCGTGCTTCCGGAACTCAATGCGTTCGGAAATTACTTTCGCTCGCACGGCTATCGCTTACCGTTGCCCGAACACGGAACGACGATTTTCGCGATCCGCTATCAGCTGGAGTACGATAAGCAGCCGGCGGCGGACTCGCCGCGATTTACGCCAGGCGGCATTCTGCTCGGGAGCGGCAACCTCGGTGCGATCACGGCCTATCTCCATTACAATTTTGGCGCGGCCGGCGGACCGGCGGCGACGTACTTGGCGTTCGCCGCGACCTACAACGCGCACACCCAAACGCTCTACCGCGGCGGGCTCTTCGAGTTGCCGCTTGCGCAATCGCCGGGCCAGCGCCTCGACGATTTGCAAGGGTACGGCTATTACACTGCGCACGTGGGATTGAACAACTTGCCGCTCTCCTCGCCGCGCTGGGGCGTGATGGCCGAGAAGACGATCGGCAACCTCAGGATCGACGGCGTCGTCGCCTGGAGCTTCTATGCCGGCTCGGCGTACGGCGGTAAGCCCGTCCCCACCGGCGAGACGACCTGGATGAAGACTCCCGAGACGAGTCTTTGGCTGCGCCAGACGCTCCTCCAAACGTCCAAGAGCGAGTTCGACATCGGTGCGACCGCGCTCGGTGGAACGTTAGGGGTCCTGGAGACCGGGCGTTTTCCGTTCGCCGATCTCTACACCCGCTACGGCCTGTTGGCGCACGCGGGTTACGGCGATCTAGACTTACAGGCCGAACAGTGGTACGGCCAAGATCACGATGCCGACGGCTTCTTGACGAATCAAAACTCTTCGGGCGGTTACGTGCGGTTAAAGTACTACCCGATCCCGCATGCCTATCTCGGCGTCCGCTACGATGCTTACGCGAATCCATTCATCAACCGCGACTTCGTGTACTACGGAGCCGTTCAGATCGCGCCGTTCCGCATCCTCGCCCAAGAGGTGCAGCAGCCGGCCCAGCATCCGTTCTTCAGCGCCGCCTTGACAGTAGCTTTCCCGGGCCCGTTGAAGAACTAAGGAGTAATCATGCGTGTCTTAGTCGTTGAAGATAACGAGCCGGTTGCCGAGTCGATTCGAATGATGCTTGAAGTTCGGCAGTTCGCCGCGAACGTCGTGACCGATGGCGAGGCCGGACTCGATCATCTTTTGCGGCGCTGCTATGATGCGGCGGTCGTTGACGTCGGCTTACCTGGACTCGATGGTTTTAGCCTCGCTCGTCAGGCTCGCGCCGAGGGCGTCCAGACTCCGATTCTGATGCTCACCGCGCGCGACGCCGTTGAGGATCGCGTCGCGGGGCTGGACTGCGGCGCCGACGATTATCTCGTCAAGCCATTCGTCGAAGAAGAGCTCATCGCGCGAATCACGGCGATTCTGCGTCGCGGCGACCGGCCGATGGTCGGCGTCGTGCAAGTTGGATCGTTGCGCATCGATCTGGCCGGGCGCAACGTAACCTACAATGGCGAGCCGGTCCCTTTGGGTGCGACCGAGTTCCGGTTGTTGGAGTTTCTGGCCCGTAACGCCGGCATCGCGCTATCGCGAACGCAAATCGTCGAGCGCATCTGGGATTACGATTTCGAAGGCTCCAGCAACATCGTCGACGTCTACGTGAGCCAGCTCCGGCGAAAGCTCAAGCGGCTCGGCGCGAGCGGCGTGATCGAAACCGTATGGGGCATCGGATATCGCTTAAAGGCCCTCTGATCCGTCAGAGTCTCTCCCCCAGTTGATCGTTCGCGCGGCCGGGCTCTATCTTTTTATCTTCGTCTGCGTGCTGCTCGCGCTCAACGTGGGCGCGTATGCGTTCATGTGGCGCGAGTATGCTTCGATAGTCGCTCCGGCACTCGGCACCCCGTACGGATCGCAAGCGCTGGCCAGCGCGATGCGCCCAGTCGTCGTGACGCTCGCCGCCATCGACGCGCCGCTCGTCGTCATTGTCGCAATTGCTTCGTACGCCTTGGCGCGCGCGACGATCGCACCGCTTCAAGCCGCTTACGATCGGGAGCGCCTCTTCGCCGCGGATGCGGCGCACGAGTTGCGCTCGCCGCTGGCCGCGATCGCGGCCATCGCGCAGGCGGCCCGTCGTGGGGCTTCGTCCGAAAGCGCAAGTGCATTTGAGGCAATCACGCGTAGCGCGCTCGAAGCCTCGGCGGTCGTTACCGATCTTTTGACGCTCGCGCGCAATCCCGGGCGCCGCGCGCTCCATTGCGAACCGGTCGATCTCGCGACGATCGTCGCACGCTCGTCGCGGGACACCGAGCCGTTGGCGACAGCTCGCGGCATTCGCATTGAAGCGACGACGGCGAGTGCGATCGTGGATGGCGACGAACGGCGTCTGCGCGAGCTCGCGCGCAATCTTCTCGACAACGCCGTCCGGCACGCCAGCGGTTGCGTCTCGATCGCGTCGCAACGCAACGGACGGCAATGCGAAATCGTTGTCGACGACGACGGTGACGGCATCCCTCCGGAGGAGCGAGAGCGAATTTTCGCACGCTTCTACCGCCGCAGCGACGACGCATCCGGCACCGGTTTGGGCCTCGCGATCGTCCGCTGGATCGCATCGGCCCACGATGGCGCGATAACGGTCGGCGAAGCGCCCTCCGGCGGTGCGCGTTTCGTCGCAGCAATTCCGGCGCGGCGCGAGTGAACCCAGGGGTCGCTACCCCGGCGCGTAAGACAGGACGCCATGCCGTTCGCGTCGCTCGCGGAGTTCGTCGATGCCTTGCGCCACCGTGGCGAGCTTCACGTCGTCGAGGCAAGCGTCGATCCCCGCTTGGAGATCAGCGAGATCACCGATCGCGTGGTGAAGGCCGGCGGCCCCGCCCTACTCTTCACCAACGTGCTTGGTTCGGAGTTCCCGGTGCTCACCAATCAGTTTGGTACGCATCGGCGGATGGCAACGGCGCTCGACGCGACCAATCTCGACGAGGTCGGTGCGCGCATCCGCAAACTCATCGAGATCGCGCCGCCCGGCGGCTCGCTGGTCGGAAAGCTTCGCGGCGTGCTGCAGCTGGCGCCATTTGCGAACGCAATCCCGAAAATCGTGCGCTCGGGAAGCGTTCAAGAGGTCGTCATGGCGCAGCCGGATCTCACGCAGCTGCCGGTGCTCACGACCTGGCCGCGCGACGCGGGCCCATTTATCACGCTGCCGTTGGTTATCACCAAAGATCCGCGCACGCAACGGTTCAATGTCGGCATGTACCGGATGCAGGTCTTCAATGCAACCGAAACCGCGATGCATTGGCAGCGCCACAAGATCGGACGCGCGCACGCCGATGCCTGGGGCGCAAAGATTCCGGTCGCCGTCGCCATCGGAACGGAGCCGGTGCTGACGTACGCGGCGACCGCCCCGTTACCGCCGTTGCTCGACGAGTTCGCCTTTGCCGGACTCTTGCGCGGCAAGCCCGTCGAGGTCGTTCGCGCGCGCACGGTGGATCTCGTCGTCCCGGCGGAAGCGGAGTTCGTGCTGGAAGGCTACGTTGACAACGAGGACCTTCGCATCGAAGGACCATTCGGCGATCACACCGGCGTCTATACACCGGCCGATCGTTATCCTACGTTTCATTGCACGCACGTAACGCACCGGCGTAACCCGCTCTACGCTGCGACGCTCGTCGGCAAGCCGCCAATGGAGGATGCGTGGCTCGGCAAGGCCACCGAACGCATCTTCTTGCCGTTGCTCCAAGCGATGCTGCCGGAGGTGGTCGACATGAACTTGCCCATTGAAGGTGGATTCCACAACCTCGCGATCGTTTCGATTCGAAAATCCTATCCCGGACAAGCGAAAAAAGTCATGAACGCGCTCTGGGGTCTGGGCCATATGATGATGCTGACGCGAGTCTTGGTCGTCGTCGATGCGGACGTCGACGTCCAGCGGCCGCGCGAGGTCGCGTGGTTCGTGCTCAACAATTTGGCGCCCGAGCGCGACGTCGTCATGATGCCCGGCCCAGTCGATGATTTGGATCACGGATCGTATAGCGTCGCTTACGGAACGAAGATCGGAATCGACGCGACGCGCAAGGATGCATCGGAGGGCTATACGCGGGGTTGGCCGCCCGACACCGTGATGACCGAGGCGATGCGCGATCGCGTCACCGAGCGTTGGCGGACGTACGGTCTCGAGCGACTCGAGCGCGCGTTGCAGCCCGATGCGTGGTCGGGCCAGGGCCCGGATGCGTACGCGCGACTGCTGCGCGGCACGGTGGAACGGTAACGATGAAATTTGTCGCGCTCTTTATGCGCGAGATTCGGATCGAGCACACGCTTTTTGCGCTGCCCTTTGCATACGTCGGGGCAATTCTCGCGGCGCGAGGTCTCCCGTCACCAGCCGCGCTGCTCTGGATCACTCTTGCCGTGCTCGGCGCTCGTACCGCAGCGATGGCGGCGAACCGGTTTCTCGACCGCGAGATCGACGCTCGCAATCCGCGCACGGCGCGGCGCGCATTGGCAAGCGGAGCCCTTTCGCCGTCGGTCATGCTGTGGGCGAGCGCCGCCGGCCTCACGCTGCTCCTTCTGTCCGCATGGATGCTCAATCCGCTCTGCGTCAAGTTGATGCCGGTCGCGGCACTGCTCTTGCTCACCTATCCGCTCTGCAAACGCTTCACTTGGGCGACGCATTTCGTTCTCGGCGCGGTTGATGGTCTCGCGCCGCTCGGCGCGTACATCGGCGTCGCGGGAAAGGTCACGCTGCCCGCGCTCTTACTCTTCGCGGCGGTGACGATATGGGTCGCGGGCTTCGACATCATTTACGCGCTCATGGATCTCCGCGTCGACCAGGCCCAGGGAATTCGTTCGCTGCCGGTACGCTTCGGCGAAGCGAGCGGTCGCGTCTTGCCGGTCTTGCTGCACGGCGTGATGCTGGTGCTTTTAGCGGCCGCCGGGATGCTTGCTGGAGCCGGCCGCACCTACTTTCTGGGCGTGCTCTCAGTCGCCGCGCTCATTCTGTATGAAGAGTACCTCTTCCGCAGCGGTGCCAATCTATTTGTAATCAATGAACGCGTCTTCGTCTCCAACATGACGTTCTCGGTCTTCTTCTTACTGACGACCCTCGGCGGGTTCGTATGAAGCGCCGTGGCTTCATCGCGACCGCGAGCGCGGTGGTCGCTGCCGGTGCCGCGACGCGAGCGCGCGCGCAGGTCATTCCCGAGCAACCGATTCAGCCGCAGCAGCAGTTTTTGCAGCAGCTGACGATCGCCGTCAGCGTCACGCTCTCGGGAACGCTTCAGAAGTACGGTCAAGAGGTTGTGAAGGGGGTGCAGGCGGCCGTCGACGAGCAGAACCGCTTCTTCGCCCCGGTCACACACGTATGGGGTATGCGCGCGCTCGACGATCGCAACGATCCGGGAATGGCGGCATCCAACGCCAACGTCGCCGCAGCCGACTTTAGCGTTATCGGCATGATCGGAAACTTGACCGCTCCGATGACGCTCGCCGCGCTCTCGCGCTACGCCAACGAAGGTTTCGCCGTCATTTGTCCGACCGTCACGGCCGACGCCGTTACCAAGCGCGGGTATTACAATATCTACCGGCTCCCGGCAAAGGATAGCGCCTCGGGCCGGCTCTTCGCAAACTCCGCGCTCGAAGGCAAGCGCGGCATCTCGACGCTCGCTGTAGCCTTCGACGGCGACTACGGTTACGACGTCGCCAACGGTTTCGTCACCGCGGCGAGGATCAACCGGCATCCCTCCGATCTTCTGCTCTTTCCGATCAACAAAACCGACCCCGCGCAGGCGGCGCGGACCGTGCTCGATCGCTCCCCAGGTTACGTTTTTCTCGCCGGAAAAACCGCCGAGCTCGGCCCGATCGCCGAAGCCTTACGGGTCGCAGGATACACCGGCGATTTCGGCGCCGCGGACGGATTCTATAACTCCGAAACGATCGCTACCTACGCAAAGACGCTCGAGGGCGCCTACGTCGCCTCGCCGATGCCGCCCATCGAACGAATCCCAAGCGCCGTGCAGCTGATTACCGACTTCGAGCGCGAGGTCACCCAGATTACGACCCAGTCGGCCTTCGGTTATGCCGCCGCGCAGCTAATGATCGCGGCCGCGCAGCGAGCCAACGCGAGCACGCGCTCGACGTTACTGCGATCGATGCAAACGGGCGGGACCTTTACGACGCTCGTCGGACAGTTTGCCTTCAACATCAGCGGCGACCCGCTGATCCCCAACATCTACCTGTACACCGTTGGGACCGACGGCCTCAAATATGCGCGTCCCGCGGTACGAACCGGCTTCGTTTTATAGGAAGGGTTTTCTTTAGCGGACGAATTCGTCTTCGTGAATTACTCGCAATCGATGCGGCGTTTGCGCCTTCTCCTTCGGGCGATCGTCGTTCTCCTCGAGCGCGAGCACGAAACGCAGCCGCCAGGCACCCAGCGTTAAGCTGAAGTTGGTTCCAATGAATTCCACAATCAAGCCTCCACGCGCTGCCATTTCAGAATGGCAATCGCCCCATAGACGACAAACATGAGCACCTCGATCGAGAGGCGCAGAGCGAAGTGAGCACCGGTGTAGTCGAGAGTGCCGTTATCGTTCGGCGACGCAAAGGAAACGTAGGTTAGCGGATTCAGGCGCGAGAGCACCCACGCAACGTCGTGGACGAAGAGCGCTACGACGTTGCCCGGCGGGATCAGTGTTAGCGCGCCGATAAGAATCGTCACCGGCCATGCGAATCCCAGGACTGCACCGTACGACCGGTTGAGCCAGGTGGTCGCAGCGCAGAGCAGCGCATACCATGCCAGCGGCAAGGTGACACCCATTGCGATCGCCCGTGCATTGATGCCGCTAAAATCGAGACGCGCCGACTCAAAGAGCAGTTGAACGAGGTAAAATGCCGCGATCGTCATCACCGACGCCGCAAGGATACCGACGGCATCGGCGCCGATGACTTCGAGCGCGTAACGAACCCGCGAACAAGGCCGAGTGAGCGCGATTTCAAGATGACCGTCGATCTCGCGCGCTAACGGCGCGGCCAAGATCGTCGCGACGATCAGCGCGACGACATCGGCTAGTGCCATGTAGTAAAGCATCGGAACCGAGCCGTTGGTATCGATGACGGTCGTCGTTAGCGATCCGTGACGCGACTCGTGCACTTGGATGCTGCCGATGCCGATATTGTGCGCCTGCTGCTCCTTGTGAGCGCGACTTGTCGGCTCGGTGATGACGATGTGCTTTCCGCTATAGCCGTGGTCGTCGATCACGACGGTGCTCGGCTCGGAGGGATCGAGAATCGTCGTGCGTTTCGTGCCGCCGGGAAGGACGGTGTGCGTGACTTTGGTACCGGGATCCAAACTCATGTGGGCAACCCAAGCATCGGGCGACATGTATCGTGAAACCGAGATTCGCAGAATCACTGCAAGCACGACGAGGATCGCGAGGATGATTGCGGTGGTTCGCAGCAGGTTGCGAACTCGCAGCCATTCGACGTAGTTCATGACGAGCTTTCCCTTACGACGACGTCGGTCGTAGCGTTGGCGGGCGAAACCGCATAGAGGAAGATGTCTTCAAGATTCAGATCGAGCACGCGAACGGCCATTGCGCCCGCACTCGAAAGGCGCGACGCGATGTCGGCGGCGCCGCCGGTTACGAGTAGCCGTACGATTCGCTCGGTGCGATCGCTGCGGGCGACGCGCGGATCGTTCGCAATCCCGTCGAGCGTGAAGGTGACGTCGGGGAAGATGCCTTCGACGATCTTCCGATCGGCCTTCAGATCGTCGACAAGCCCTTCGAGCACGAGCCGTCCGCGATCCATGACCGCGATGTTCTCGGCGGCGCGTTCGACTTGGCCGATCTGATGCGACGAGAAGATGATCGAGTTGCCTTTGGCGGCTTCGTTGATCATGAGACTCAGCACGTGGCGCTGGTTGACGGGATCGAGGCCGCCGGTCGGTTCGTCCAGGACGAGGATCTCGGCATTGCGGGCGAAGGCCATCGCGACCATCACCGCAGTGCGCATGCCCTTGGAGAGCGCGCGTGCCCGTTTTTGCCGCTCGACGTTGAAGGTTTCGAGCAGCTCGAAGGCGCGCGCCGGCGAAAACTTCGCAAATGCCCGGCGGTTCATCTCGACGTGCTCCTCGACGGTCATCCAATCGTAGAGGACGCTGCGCTCGGGGACGTACGCGATTTGCTCGAACGTCGCGGGCATGAGCGGCTTTCCATCGTAGAGGATACGACCGCTGGTTGGGCGCGCCAGGCCCAGCATGCACTTGAACGTTGTGGTTTTTCCGGCGCCGTTGGGCCCGAGTAAGCCAAAAACGGTGGCGCTGGGAATTTCGAGCGTGAAATCGTCGACCGCAGCGCTCTTTCCGTAATATTTACGTAAGTTCGTTATTGTGATACTCATGCTCACTCACTTTTTAAAGTCGCCAAACCAACGCGCCAGCGCGGCTTCAAAGAGCTCGCGGATCTCGCTTTGCGTCAGCCCGACCGCCTTTGCTTCACGAAGCGCGAGGTCGAGCGCATCGCGCCCGATCTCGACCGCGACTCGCGGGGACTCCGTCAAGCCGTTGGCGCGCACGAACGATCCACGCCCCGGAGCGGTTTCGATTACCTGATCGCGTTCGAGGTCGCGGTACGCGCGGGCGACGGTATTGGGATTCACCGTAAGATCGATTGCGAGCTGTTTCACCGTGGGGAGCTGCTCCCCAACTTGCAAGACACCGAGGGCGATCGATCGTTTGATCTGCTCGATGATTTGCAGGTAGATCGGCACGCCGCTGCGTGGATCGACGGTCAATATGGCCGGCATGTGGGCGACCCGGGCTATCCGAGAGCTTCGGTCCTAAACCTTGGGTCCCCAGCCGTGGAAGAGACCTCCCGAGCGGCGGTCGGGCAGACGGATGGACGTACGGGATTCGCGGATCGCTTCAGAGTCGGAGAACGTGGTGTGAATCATGGTGGCCTTTCCTTTTCAGAGAGCGCTAGTACCATCAAGCTGTCGTACTAGTACACTAGTACAATAGCTCATTGGTACGGCCTCGTCAAGGCCCCTAGGCGGGTTTTTGCAGCCGGGCGACGCTGGAGCGGCGTAAACCCGCGAAGCGGGGATCGTTCGCGAGCTCGGTTTCCGAATATTCCGTGCCGTTTTGCCACCGCCGCAGCCACGCCAGCGCGGCGCCGCGCTCGCCGACCGCCTCGTAGGCGGCTGCCAGGTCCTGAGGGGCGACGTCGTCGGAGTGCGCACGTGCGATCGTCAGCTCGGCACGGGCTCGCGCCATCTCGTTATTTCGCGCGTACAGCTCCGCCAGCAGAGCAGCCGCTTGGGATCGGCAAGCGGCACAGGAGCGCCCGAGCAGCTGGAACGAATGCGCCGCCTGCGATTCGTCGCCAAGCGCCTCGTACGCAAGCCCGAGGGTTTCGTAGGCATCGTAGCGCCTGGGAGAGAGATCGAGCGTCTCGCGCGAGTAGGAGATTGCGTCGCGATAGCGTCGCTCGAGATAGGCGGTCGTACCCAGCCAGGCGACCGCGGCGACCGAAAGTGGATCCAGCTCGGCCGCTTTGCTCAGTTCGGCATATGCCTCGTCGACATGGCCCTGTTCCAAGAGCGCGGTGCCGTACCATTGATGGGCGGATCCGCTAGCAGGGTTCAGCGCGATGGCTCGCCGGAGGTCTTTGAGGGCGCCGGTCGCGGGCATCGAGCCCTTCATTTCCACCGACGGGAGAAAGCCGAGCACCGCGTAGGCCTCGCTGTTGTTGGGGTCGAGTTCTAGTGCGCGCTGCGCGTAGGTCCGCGCCTTAGCGATGTAGGCCTTTGCCGACGACGGCCCATACTTGTAGTCGGCCTCGATCGCGTTTGCCGATGCGAGACCCGCATAGCCGCGGGCGTCACGCGGGTCGTTGGCAACGATGCGCGAGTAGTACTGGATGCTCTTCGCGATTCCGTCGGGCGTTCGCAGGTTCCAGTAGTAGCGCCCGATCGCGTAGAGCCGGGTGTCCGAGGCGGCACGATACGAGGTTCCCGGCGTTGATGGAACGGCGGATAGGGCCGAGCCCCCGAGGAGCGCCAGTGCCAGGGCCGCGGCGAGTGCCGGCGCGTTGCGTTGCAGCCAGGGGCGCGGTGGCCCGGCCGGCACGGGCTCCGGACGGGCGGCTGACTCCCGGCGCGTGACGGGCGGCTTAAAGCGGTAGCCTCTTCTCGGGATCGTCTCGATCGCTTCGACGTTCCAGCGCGAGCGCAGCGTCTTGCGGAGCACGTAGACGTTCTGGGCTAGATTCGCTTCGTCAACGTAGCCTTCGGGCCAGATGCGTGCCAGCAGCTCCGCTTTGGGAATGACTTCGCCGGGATGCTCGGTCAGCGCCAGCAGCGTCTCGACGACCTTTGGACCGAGTGGAAGCGCTGCGTCGCCGTCGAGCAGGAGCAGCCGCTCGGCGTCTAGCTGAAAGGGACCGAATTCGTACAGACTCATTCCTGCCGTTCCTCGCGATCGATGTCCTCTGGGTTTATATACGCGTCACGGCGACGAATGTTTTCGTTCCGGCAAACTCTCAGGGAACCAACACGCGTAAGGCTTGGGGAGCGACCTCGAAGCTTGCCGGGGTCGTGCCGGCCGGCTCCCCGTCGGCGGTGATTCGGTGCGGCCGGCGGGATGTCACGATAAACGACCTCGCGCGATAGGTCCGTAGGCCGCGGGCCCGCTTGCGTTTCCTCGCGAGCATTGCCGCGGTAACGGAGAAGAGCTGAAGCAGACTCGCGATCTCGATCGAGTAGAGGTCGAGCCAGCCGTCGTCGATCGAGGCGTCGTCGACCGTCAGAACGCCGCCGAAGTGCGGGCTGTTCGCGACGGTGAGCTGAATCGTCTTCACCCGTCGCCGTTCGCCGTCGAAAGCGATCTCGACGTGGAACGGGCGTACATAGCCGACGACTTGGAGCGCACTTGCCAGAAGCGCGAGCACGCCGAAGCGCTGCTTATCGGCCGGCCGCTGCAATCGTGCGATGCGGCTGGATATGCCGATGCTTGCTTCAGTTGCGTAATAGGCCCCGTTGACGTGCGCGACATCGATCGTGCGCGTTCGGCCTGCGGCGATTGTCGCGCACGCCGCCTCAAGCTCGAGCGGAATCGCCAGCGTGCGCGCAAGATCGTTAAAGGTTCCGGCCGGCACCAGACCGATCGGTACATCGAGGGCAAGCGCACGCGGAATCTGCCGCGCGATCGAACCATCGCCGCCGACGACGACGATCGCGTCGAACTCGCGTGCCGCGGGCTCTTCTACGAGCTCGACGTTCAAACGCCGCAACTCGTTTCGCGTAGCGTTGCCGAGCTGGTCTCCCCGCCGCGCTTGCGGATTGACGACCAGCAAGGCCCGCACGTCTACCGATCGCGTCCGATCAACAGCCGCAGATATTGAAACGCGGACCAGAGTGCGACGGCGGCAAGAATCAGCGTGCCGCCGACCATCACGGCGTAGCCGAAATCGATCCCGGCCTGTGTCATCCCGTCGACATACCCGACGGCCTTCTCCGACGTGCTCAAGTTCTCGTAGACGCCGTGAAAGATGTACCAAACGATCGCCGCTGCGGCACCGGAGATAAGTGCGACCGCCAACCGGCCATTGCGCTCCTGGGCACGATTCACCGGTAGCAGCTTCGCCGCCGTCGGGCGAAGAAACTCCGCGGATGCCTTCACGCCGGCGGCTTTTGCCGCACAATCCGATGCCGGAGTCGCGCTACGAGGTGCTCGCGCTTTTCACGGGTGCCATGGTAGGGGCGTCGCTCTCGATCATGTCGACTGGGGCGCTCATGACGTTCTACGCGTCGGCGCTGCACCTCCAAGCGGCACAGCTCGGCCTCATTCTCTCGATTCAGCTGATCGGATCGGCGACAATGACTTCGCTCGCCGGCCTCCTCACCGACCGATTCGGCGACAAAGCCGTCGTCTTCTGGAGCGGCATCGTGATGGGGCTCGCCTTGATCGCCGCCTCGCTGATCGCCAACTTTGCGTGGCTGATCTTCTGGCTGGCGATGTACGGCGTCGGCTATGCGGCCGTCACACCCGCCGGCAGCCACGCGATCATCTTTTTCTTTCAAAAGGCCGATCGCGGGTTTGCGATGGGAATCCGGCAGAGTGGAGTTCCGGTCGCGGGCGTCCTCGGTTCGCTGCTCCTGCCGGCGATTGCGCTGCATTTCAACTATCGCGGCGCGCTCGCCACCGCGGGACTCCTAACGTTGGTCGCGTGCACGCTCGCCTCCGCGCTCTATCGCGAACCGCGCGAGCTGCAGGGCGAGCGGATTTCGCTGCGCGCGATGCTGGAAGAGATGGTGCAGATCGCACGTGAGTCGCGGCTGATTCTGTTGACGCTCACCTCAATGATCTTGATTTGCGGACAGTTGGCCTTGATGGGGTTTCTGACGCTGACCCTGGTGCATCAAGCGAGGTACGCACTGCCGCTTGCGTTAGGGCTCTTTACGCTTTCACAGATTGCCGCAATCGGCGGGAGGCTCAGCTGGGGATGGATGAGCGACCACCTCTTTGGTGGGAGCCGAACCTTGCCGCTGGCCCTGATCTGCGTGCTCGTTGCGCTCGCGGCGCTTGGCGTTTCAGCGCTGACGCCTGCCACGCCGCTCTGGCTCGCCGCTGCGCTGGCATTCGCGCTCGGCTATACGGCGGAAGGTTGGCTCGGCGTGAGTGTCATCGGATTCGCCGAGATCGGTGGCCAGGAACACGCGGGCAGCGCGCTCGGGGTAGGGTTGACGTGGACGCTCTTCGCGGCATTCGTAACCCCCATGCTCTTCGGTGCCATCGGCGAGATATATGGTTTCGACGTCGCCTGGCGCGCACTCGCGCTTCTCGAAGTGCTGGGCGTCGTGCCGGCGCTGCTTGCCGGCTCGGCGCTCTTACGCCTCTTCCGCCGAGAAAGCACCCTCTAACTGCCCAGAAGGCTCTAACTGCCCAGAAAGGGACTCGAACCCCCACGGTGTTGCCACCACTGGTACCTGAAACCAGCGCGTCTACCAATTCCGCCATCTGGGCGCGGAGCAGAGCACGATTCGTGGCGCTAAGAACCGCCCCTCTCGCACGAAACCCACCATGACCGGGCGCGGTTTGGAGGAGCCTAGATGGCTCTTCCTCTCCTCTCCGTAGAAAATCCAACGCAGCTCGATCCCTACTCACAGGCCGTTACGGCAGCGGCCGAGCGCGTGAGCCCGGCGGTCGTCGCCATCGAAGTGCTCGCCGGCCGGCGAGGCGGCAACGGCAGCGGCTTCGTCTTCACGCCCGACGGCTTTGTGATCACGAACAGTCACGTGGTGCACGAGGCGCAACGCATCAGCATCGCGCTGCTGGATGGTCGCGAGCTGCCCGCCGTGCTGGTGGGCGACGATCCGCATTCCGATCTCGCGGTTCTACGCGTGGATGCGCCCGAGCTTGCGTACGCTTCGCTCGGCGACTCGGCGGCGCTGCGTCCCGGGCAATTAGTCGTTGCCGTCGGCAATCCGTACGGCCTTGCCTATACCGTGACGGCCGGCGTCGTCAGTGCGCTCGGCCGGTCGCTGCGCTCGCAATCGGGCCGGCTGATGGACAACATCATTCAAACCGATGCGGCGCTCAATCCCGGCAACTCGGGCGGCCCGCTCGTCACCGCGTCCGGCGATGTGGTCGGCGTGAACACCGCCGTGCTCCCCGGCCAAGGACTCTGTTTTGCGATTGCGATCAACACGGCAAAGCACATTGCCGGACTCTTGCTTCGCGACGGACGCGTGCGCCGCGGCTACCTCGGGATCGCCGCGCAAGATATCATTCTTCCGGCAGCCGCCGCCCGCCGGCTCGGTCTGGGCGACCACCGCGCCGTTGCCATCAACTCGGTCGAACCCGGCAGCCCGGCCGATACCGCACAGTTGCGGGAAGGTGATGTGCTGCTGGCCTTCGAGAGCGAGCGTTTGAGCAGCGTCGATGGGCTTCACAAAGTGCTGACGAGCATCGATCTCTCGCGCTCCTACAAGGTGGACTTCCTGCGCAAAGGCGAGCGCTTCTCGCGTATCGTTCTGCCGGTCGAGTCGCCCCGGTAGGTCGCCCTCCGGACGTCGAATGACCGCGAGAGCATGATTCGCAAGCTCCTGCCGATTCTCGGCATTACGTTCATCGACATCGTCGGCTTCAGCATGCTGATTCCGATGCTGCCGTATTTCGTGACACACTTCGGCGCGTCGCCAGTCGTCGTCGGCCTCTTGATGTCGACGTTCTCGCTCTGCCAACTCGCGGCGGCACCGCTCTGGGGTTACGCCTCCGATCGCATCGGCCGCAAGATGGTGCTGATCGTCAGCCAGATCGGTGCGACAATCGGTTGGGCGATGCTCGGCCTCGCGCCGAACATCGCCGCGGCGCTGGCAGTTGCGCCGATTGCGATCGTTTTCGCGGCGCGCATCGTCGAGGGAATCTCGGGCGGCAACATCAGCATCACACAGGCGTACGTCGCCGATCTGGTTGTGCCCAAAGACCGCGCGCGCGCCTTTGGCTTGATCGGCGCGATGTTCGCTGCGGGCATGGTCTTCGGGCCCGCCGGCGGGGGTATTCTCTACGCGCACTTTGGGTTCGCGACGCCCTTCCTCGTCGCCGCCGGGCTGCAGTTCGTGACCCTGCTTTTGACGATCACGATGCTTCCCGAATCGCGCGCGCGAACCAAAGAGGAGGAACGTCTCAACTTCAAGGCGGTCTTACGGAGCTTCTCCCATCCGCACCTCGGCCGGCTTCTCTGGCAGAAGCTTGCGATCTCGCTCGCACTCTACGGATGGTTCGCGGTCTTCGCGCTCTTCTTGCAGCGCCAGCTGGCCTTCAATCTTTCGGAGACGGACTATCTCTTTTCGATCTTCGCCGTCATCAACGTCGCGATGAACGCGGTCGTCGTTGGGCGCGTCTCGGCCCGTCTGGGCGATCGCACGATGTCGAACGTGGGGTTGGCCTGTCTCGTCGCGGGCTTCGCGCTTGTCCCGTTCATCGGCCATTCGCTCGCACTTTTGGGAACGACGATGCTGCTCTTCGGCTTCGGCATGGCGCTGACGAACACGGGAATCACGGCCCTCATCAGCAATACCGCCTCCGACCGCGATCAAGGAACGGTGCTCGGAACCAGCTCTGCACTCGACTCGCTTTCGGGTATTCTCGCACCACCCGCCTCAACTCGACTCCTCGGCCTCTACGGTCCGCGGTTTGCGGGCGTCGAATCGCTGGGATTCGCCGCGATCGCCCTCGCGATGGGCCTGCGCAGCGCGCGCATCGAATCCGGCGAGCGTCGCACCGACGAAAACATGTTGACGCTCGAAGCCGAAACGGCAAAAATCGCCGACGGTTAGCGGCGGCAGTCGCTTCGCGTAACATTTCGAAGGATTGCTGAAGGCGCTACGCACGCTGAGGGGCGGTTCGCGTATTTGACTCGCTCGTAAGCACCATGGGTATGCTGCGGCGAGACTTTGCAACTTTTTCGGGCCAGCCATGGATGGCTGCTCCAAACTTCGTTAGCCCGAAAAAGTGCAAGAGCAGGAGCGGCACATGGATGTGCCGCGACGAGCGCTCTCGCCGCAGCATACCCCAACCCAGGGTGCTTACGAGCGAGTCAAAAATGCTAGGCGGCGGTTTTCTTGCGGCGTTTCGTCGTTGCGTCTTTGCCGTTCGTGGCGCGGCGCTTTTTGCTCTCCTCGAGGCTCTGTGCCAGCACGTCCATGAGATTGACGACCTTCCCGCGCGCGGGCGCCTTCTTTGGTGTTGGAAGTTCCTTGCCGGCGGCGCGCGCTTCGATCATCTGCAGCAACTCGTCGTGATACTTGTTCGCAAACTTCTCCGGTTCGAACGCTTCGACGCTCATCGTGTCGATGAGCATGCTCGCCATCTCCATCTCTTTTTCCGGAAGGTTCTCGCGGTTAGGGATTTCCAGCGTTCCCGCGTTGACGATTTCGCTCGCCCAGTGCATCAGCTCCAGCACGAGCGCGTCGTCGATGGGCTTCACTGCCGCAATGTACTCTTTGGTGCGAATCACCACGCGCGCGATCGCGACGCGATTGCTCTTCGAAAGGGCCTCGCGTAATAGCGCGTAGGCGTGCCGTCCCTGCTTGGTCGGCTCGAGATAATACGGCTTATCGAAGAGCATCGGATTGATCTTATCGAGCTCGACGAACTCGAGAATATCCACCGATTGCGTCGCCTCGGGATTGACCTTGGCGAAGTCTTCGTCGGTCAGTATGACGTACTGCCCCTTTTCGTATTCAAAGCCTTTGACGATCTCGTCCCACGGCACCGGTTTACCGTCGACGCTGCAAATGCGCTCGTACTTGATGCGCCCTTCGTCTTTGGCGTGGAGCATATTGAACGAAAGCTCGTCGGTCTTAACCGCGGTAAACAGCTTGACCGGAATAGTGACTAAACCGAAATTGATCGCACCCGACCAGATTGCATGCGCCATAACTGGGTTATTCTACCCAGGGGGACGTCCGCTACTTCCCCTATATATTGTGGTTTATACCGTCACCGACCACAATCGCTGTGCTTTCGCGATCGCCGGTTCGAGCCGCTGCTTCTTCCAGTGCTTGGCTCCCCACAGGTCACCGTCGCGCTCGAGGCGTTTGGAGGTCGTTCGCATCGTAAACTTTGCGAACTCGTCAGCGGGCATCGCGGCAGCGCGCCGGCGCCCGAAGCCCTCCACCTCGCTCCAATCGAGCGGCGTCGAAACGGGAGCCCCGTCGCGAGCCCGCACCGAGTACGGCGCAACGATGGTCTTGCCTTGGCCGACTTGCACGAAGTCGATGTAAACGGCGCTCTGGGGGCGCTTTGCTATCGTTCGCTGCAACGTCGCGAGTTCGCCGAGCTCACTGGCAGCGCGCCGCGCGACGAGCTCGGCAAAGATCTTCACCGTTTCGTAAGAGTACCCTGAGGCAAGCGGTACGACGACGTGAACCCCGTAGCCGCCGGTCGTCTTGACGAGCGGCTTCAATCCGATCGCTTCGAGCAGGCTGCGAACGCTCAGGGCTACCGCCGTCAGCGTCTTCAGCGTGCACTTGTCCCCTGGATCGAGATCGAAGATCACGAAGTCCGGTTCATCGAGTGCGTCAACGCGGGAGGTCCAGATATGGAGCACGATCGTCGCCAGATTCGCGACGTAGACGAGACTGGGCGCATCGTTGCAGACCACGAATGTCACGTGGCTGCGCGAGCCGCCAGGCGTCGGGACGGTCACCCGGTCGACCCAGTCCGGCGTGCCGCGCGGCATCTGTTTTTCGAAGAACTGTTCGCCGTCGATGCCGTTGGGATAGCGTTGCAATGTGAGCGGCCGCTCTTTCAGATGCGGTATCGCAAATGACGCGACGTCCTCGTAGTACGCGATCAAATCGCCCTTGGTGTAACCGTCGCGCGGCCACAAGACCTTCTCTAGATTCGAAAGCGAGAGCGTGCGTGAACCGACTCGCGCACTTACTCGTGCCTCGGCCATCAGGCCTCCTCCGGCAGCTCGGCGACGACGTCGGCGGCGGCTTTATCCGCGCGCAGACCCAAATAGGCGGGTTGACGCAAGTAACCGTCGCGCGTCCATTCGGAGAAGCGCACCTCGACGACCAACTCGGGCGTTGCCCAGTGCACGGGCGCGTTGGCGATAACCTCGTTAGCGAACGGCGAGGTCTTGCGTTCGAGCTTCGCGAGACGCGCGTAGAGATCGTGCAGCAGCTTGGCGCTAAATCCGGTACCGACCGAGCCCACGAATCGCAGCGCCTTCTGATGGTGGACCCCCAGCAGGAGCGCGCCGAAGCCTTTACGGCTGCCCTTCGGTTCGGTCCAGCCGCCGACGACGAACTCTTGCTCGAAGCCGGTTTTGATCTTCACCCAATCGCGGCTGCGCCGTTCTTGGTAGGTCGAATCACGTTTCTTTCCGATGATCCCTTCGAGGTGTTGTTTTCGCGCGCTCGCAAAGAGCGCTTTGCCGTCGCCGATGATGTGTTTGGAGTAGAGCACCAATTCACTATCTGAGATCAAGCGCTCGAGCAGCGCTTTGCGTTGCTCGAGCGGCGTCGAACGCAAATCCTTGCCGTCCGCGTAGAGCAGATCGAACGCGGCGTAGGTGAGCCCGGCGGGCTTTTTCTGCGACTCTTGCAGACGCTGAAACTCCGAGCGCCCTTTCGAATCAAGACTGACGATCTCGCCATCGACGACGATCGGCACGCTCTTAAAAGCGCCGGCCAACGCTTTGAGGTCCGGAAAACGATGCAACATGTCGAGGCCGTTGCGCGACACGAGCGTCAGCTTGTCGCGCTCGACAGTGCAGAGCGCGCGATAACCGTCCCATTTGATCTCGAAGAGCCACTCCGGATCGTCGAACGCCTCGGCGACGAGCGTCGCGAGCATCAACGACTTCGGGTGCGGGATCGAATCGCGTTTTACGTTCGCGCGCGCTTGCGCAACCCCGGCGTGACGCGCGCTCGGCTTCGATTGCCACTTCTTTGCGCGCGGATCGGCCGCAACGTCGGCAAGCGTCTTTCCGCTCTTCACCGATTCGGGATGGTCGGCGGGATTGTATTTTGGATCGGCGTATTCGTCGCGGTCTTTGATCAGCAGCCACGGGTCACCGTGCTCGTCTTCGCGCGGCTTGATCTTGACCAACGAGAACTCGCCGCGCAGCTTCTTGCCGTGCAGGATGAACTTAATCTTGCCGTGAGCAATCTCGTCGGCCGGATCGTCACCTTCGGCCAGCGTGTAGGTTCCGCGATCCCATACGATGACGCTCCCGGCGCCGTACTGCTTCTCGGGAATGTTTCCCTCGAAATCGCGATAGTCGAGCGGATGGTCCTCAACGTGCATCGCCAGGCGGCGGTCGCCCGGAACGAGCGTCGGACCCTTCGGAACGGCCCACGATGCGAGCACCCCGTCGGCCTCCAGGCGAAAGTCGTAGTGCAACCGCGTCGCGCGGTGCATCTGCACGACGAAGCGTAAGCGCGGGTTCCGCGATGACGTTTTGACTTTGCGACCGCTCGGTTCCGGTGTACGGTCGAAGTCGCGCTTCTTCTGGTAAAGCTCAAGCGAACCCAAACGCCGGGACGTCTTTTGGGGAGCCATCCTAGCGGGCGTTCGACGCCGCGCACTGCTACGCTTGTGGCGGCTTCACCAAATAGTCGAGGTAAATAAAGCCGCGTTCGAAACAGCGCTGATCTTCGAGCGCTAGCTCGAGGTGCACGCCGCGCGGCAGTGCTCGACGGCCCGCGCCGACGAGGACGGGAGCGAGAAAGAGCCGGCACCGGTCGACGATTCCTGCACGGAACGCGTATCCGGCCAAGTCTGGGCCGGCGACGGCCAGGTCGGACGGCGACCCGCGTTTGCGCAGCTCGATTTCGCGCGCATCAAACGAACGCGCCAACGTGGTATTACTCGTGCGGGTGGCCGGCAGCGTGGTCGAATAGACGATCTTTTCGGCGGCCTGCCAGATCTTCGCGAAGTCATCTGACACCGAGCCCGGGTCCGCTTCCGCCGTCTCCCAACCCGCCATGGTCTCGTACATTCGCCGGCCGTAGAGGTAGGTTCCGATCGGCCGCATCATGTCATTGATAAAGGCGTGCAACGCATCGTCGGGAGCCGCCCAATCGAACCCGCCGGCGCGGTCAGCCACAAAGCCATCGAGAGAAGCAATTGCGATGTATAGTAAGGAGGCCATCGGATCGCAGCGATGATTTGGAGTGCCGCCGGCGCTCTCCTCGCGCTGGCGATTGCGGCAGTCGCCTGGCGCCGCAGCCGCAGCAAGGGCGGATTCTACGACGTCGAGGTCTATGCAATGACGCCGCAGATCCACCGCCGCTACGCGTTGCTCAGCCTAGCGTTCGCCGCCTATTTTGCGGCGACGCTGGCCCTTCACGAGGCATCGGCAGGCATTGCCGGGCTGGTGCTGTATGCGTTGATCGCCGTGCTGTACGCAACGTCGTTTCTGCAGGGAGCACCGGATCGAGATGAGTGAGTTTCGTTTCTCGCCGCGGCCGAATCGAGCCGCGGAGATCGGCTGGATGCCGTGGGGCGAGCAAGCCTTCGCGCGCGCCACGGCCGAGGATAAGCCGATCCTTCTTTCGATTTCGGCAGTTTGGTGTCATTGGTGTCACGTCATGGATGAGACGTCGTACTCAGATGCGGGCGTCATTGACGCGATCAAGCAGAGCTACGTTCCCGTACGCGTCGACAATGACGCGCGGCCCGACGTCAACGCGCGCTATAACATGGGCGGCTGGCCGACCACGGCGTTTCTCGCGCCCGACGGAACGACGCTGACCGGTGCGACCTACCTGCCGCCGCAGCAAATGCGGCGAGCACTCGACGAGATTGCGCGCTTCTATGCAGAGCGCAAGGATGAGATCGCCGAGCATACGGTGGCGCTGCAAGCGCAGGCCGCTCGTCCTCCGCAAGCCGCAGGCGATTTGGGTGACGCACCGATCGTCGCGCTCCTCGAGCAGCTCGAGCAATCATACGACGACGAGTTCGGCGGATTCGGCGAAGCGCCGAAGTTTCCGCAGCCGGAGATTCACGAGTTCTTGCTCGCCGAGTGGCGCCTCTGGGGAACAACGCGACTCTACGACATGACCGCGCGTACGATGCTGGCGATGTCGCGCGGCGGCATGTACGATCACGTCGAGGGCGGCTTCTTTCGTTACTCCACGACGCGCGATTGGAGCGTTCCGCACTTCGAAAAGATGGCCGAAGATCACGCCGGTCTGCTGCGAGTGTTCGCCGAGCTGGTGCTGTTCGCACCGACCCAGGAGTTCCATGCAACGCTCGTTTCGGCGCTCGGTTACGTTGCGCGGGTGCTGCGCGACCCAGGCAATGGATTCTTCGGCGGCAGTCAAGACGCCGACGAAGAGTATTACGCGCTTCCGCTCGAGGAACGTAGCGCGCGCGGGGAACCGTACGTCGATCGAACCTCCTATACCAACTGGACGTGCGCGCTCGCCGGCGCGCAATGTCTTTGTGCAAGGGCGCTCGACGACGACGCGCTGTTGACGCAAGCTCTGGAGACGCTCGACAACGTAAACCACACCCTCGTTGGCGATGACGGGCTGCTCTTTCACGTGCTGGCGCCCGGCGGTACGCCAGAAATTCGCGGCCTGCTGGTCGATCACGTCGCCTACCTGCGCGCGCTGCTCGATGCCCACGAGATCTCGGGCGAGCCGCGATTCCTCGAACGCGCGGAATCGATCGCTGCCACGACCGCCACGAATTTCTCCGACGCCGGCGGCGCCTTCGACGATCGAGTGCCCGACGGCGAAGCCCTCGGGCGGCTATCGGTGCGCGAGCGGCCGATCGTCGAAAACGGGCTGCTCGCCGAGGCGCTCCTACGGCTCGCCGCGCTCACGGAAAACGCCGGCTATCGCGAGCGCGCGGCCGCGGTGTTGCGCTACTTCGCGCCGGTTTCGCGCGCCGCGGGTCCGTTTGCTGCGACCTACGCGCGCGCGCTACGGCGCTATCTGCTCCCAGCGTTGAGCGTTCGCATCGTCGGAGACCCTGCAACAACCGATGAGTTTCGCGAGGTCGCACGACGATTGCCGAGCCCCTTTACGGCGATCCGCACACTCTCGCCGCAAGAGGCCTTCAGGCTGGCGATGCCGGCCGAACCGGCCGCCTACGTCTGCGTGACCGGAACCTGCGGCGCGCCCGTTTTTGATCCGAGCGAGCTGCGCGAAGCCTACGATGCGCTTGTTTCGGCCGGTACTTCTACGCGCGCACGAAGCTGAGCCAGTACCAAGAGCCCCACAGCCCGACCGCACACGAGTACGCAATCAGCGCATACCCGAAGCGCAGAAAGCGATCCCGTACCGCGAGCATCATGAGAGCAACCAGGAACGGCTCGAAATCGAGGGCGTGCCGCATGCCGAACTGTGCGAAGCCGTTGACGTAATAGAGAAAGTTCGGTAACGCGGTCAGCAGCGCGGCGATCCAAAGCGCGATCACCCAACGGACCGGCGTACGCGCGAAGAAGGCGAGGATCAGCGCCGGCGACGTCCACGTGAGCGCAACGCCCGAGTACTCCGGGCGCAGCCACGGAAACGCTGCAACGCGAGTCGGCGCTTGGATGAAAAACGACCAAAACTGGTAAGGGAGATAGATCAAACGAAACGGCGAGCCAAACGGCATCCCGGCTTGGTCCTGATGGTACCACGTCGTGTATCCGATGTCGCTCCACGTTCCCCAGCGCGCACGGTTGTAAAAGACCCAGAGCGCGCCGACGGCGATTAATACGCTCGCGAAGGGTATCAGCTCGGTCATCCTTCGTCGTGGGGCCAGCAACAGATACGCGTACGCGGGGAGCGCCAACACCATCGAGAAGCGCGATTCGAAGGCGCAAGCGGCAAAGAGTGCCACCAGCCAGCCACGCCGCTTACCTGCCAGCTCCGCCAGCGCCAGCAGCGTGAAGGCGACGGCACTGACGTGCGCGATAAACCAAACGTCGCCGAGCGTCGCGCACCATAAAAGATCGGTGCCGGCCAAGAGAAAGGCGCAGATCCAGGCGTTGGCCGACGCGCGCAGACCGAAGCGCTCGCCGAGTTCCCAGGCTGCGCCGACGGCGACCGCGGCGAGCACGACGGCAAGCAGCGTCTGATTGGTCTGCAATCCGAAGATCGCCGTGAAGGGCAGCAGCAAGATGGCCGGCAATGGCGCTTCGATGATGTAGTATCGTCCCGCATATTGGAGCGCATCGATGTATGCGCCGGGCCAATCGATCCAGGCGCGTCCGTGTAAGAATGCTTGCGCCAACAGAACGTAGTTGTTATATGGAGTCGGCCGCAGTTGCGAGACGAGCGCGGTGACGACGAGCGCGACCAGCGCGGCTACGTACGCGGATTTAAACCGCGTCACATCGAGGAGGGCGTTGCGTGCGGCAGCGGCTCGGGCGCCTGGAACGTCGAGGTCGGAAGGCTTTCGGGAAAGCGGTACTCGCTCCAGGTGAGCAGTTCGCGTGCCGGTTTGCCTTTGACGTGGGCTTGTGCAGCGGCCATCACCGGCATCCAATACTTCCCGAACGGTCCAAACTCGATCTCGCCGCTTCCCGTTACGTCGAGGCCCGCGCCGTGAAAGTGAACGACCCGCGGCAGAAAATTCACGCCGTCGATCGTCAACCGATCGATCGTTGCGCCCGGCGGTTTCGTCAGCGGCGTCGCCTCGTAAACGTAGTCGAGATGGCGGCCATCCCTAGCCGTCCCCAAGAATAGCAACTCGTAGGCATCGGAACGCGGAGCGAAGCGATCGACGGTATAGCGATCCTCGCGCCGCGAGAATCGGACGGCCTTCCGGCCGAGCGCGATTCCATCAACCGAGATCGTCTCGTCACGGACGTCGGTGCCGCTCCGATAGATGCGGTGTCGCTGTTCGATGTTGTTCGGCCCGACTTGCGAAATGGTGTAAGTAAAGACCACCGCCTTGGGGACCGGCGCTGCCCCGACGGCTACCGCGTAGCGTTGCAGGACGTACTGCGAGTCGAGGTGGACGGGACCGGCGCCAAGCAGTGCGGCAAGGCCGAGCACCGCGGCAGCGGCGCGGAACGTCACGCGAGCACGACGTCGCGGATCGCGCGCACCGCCGCCTCCGCACCTCCGGCATTGCTGCCGCCGCCCTGCGCCTGCGCAGCCTGGCCACCCCCCTTGCCCGCGACGAGCGGTGCAGCCAGCTTCACGAGGTTGCCCGCGTGAACGCCGGCGCGCACGAGGTCGTCGCTGGCGCTGACGAGCAGACTGACGCTGCCGTTGTCTATTCCCGCAAGCGCAACGACCCCGCTATTCAGACGGCTGCGGATGGCGTTGTTCAAATGGCGCAACGATTCGGCATTCGCCTCCCGGACGACGGCACCGACGAACGCACGGTCGCCGCTGCGCTCGGCATTTTCGACGTACGAACGCGCCTCGTTTGCGGCGAGCTGCGCGCGGAGTTGCCCGAGCGCGGTCTGCAGATCTTTGACGTCGCGCTGCATCCGCTCGACGCGTTCGCGCAGTTCGTCCGGTGCGGTCGCGAGCGATGAAGCGAGCGAGCCGATCAGCTCGGCCTGACGCCCGACATACTGCTCCGCAGCCTCAGAAACGCATGACTCGATTCGCCGAATACCGCTTCCGATCGAAAACTCAGAGAGGATCACGAAGAGACCCAGCTCGCCGGTCGAATGCGAGTGCGTCCCTCCGCAAAACTCAATCGACGGTCCGGCCTGCACGACGCGGATCATCTCGCCGTAATTTTCGCCGGCCATCCAGATCGCGCCGGTTTTCTTCGCCTCTTCGAGCGCCAGCACGCGCGTGACGAGGTGCGCATCGTCGCGAATCATCTCGTTGACGCGATGTGCGACGGCGGCTTTCTGTTCGCTCGTTAGCGCGCCGCCCGGCCAGCGAAAGTCAAAGCGCATTCGATCGATCCCGACCCACGAACCCGCTTGGTTGACCTCATCGCCAAGGACGTCCTTGAGCGCCCTTTGCAGCAGATGCGCAGAGGTATGATGGCGGCGAATCTCGCGCCGCCAGTGCGGCGAAACGCTGGCGTGGACCCGATCGCCGACCGCGACTGCGCCGCCACGCAGCACGCCGTGATGAGCGATCGCGTCGCCCATGTACTGCGTATCGGTTACTTCGAGGGTCGCCTCGGTCGCCGAGTCTGCCGACGCGCGAAGGATCGTGCCGCGATCGCCGATTTGTCCACCACGCTCGGCGTAGAACGAGGTGCGATCGAGAATCAGGACCCCCTCTTCGCCCTCGGCCAACGACTGCACCGTGCTTCCGTCTTTGAGAACGGCCACGACTCGACCGTCGGCTTCGAGTCCTTCATCGTATCCCGTGAACTCGCTCCGCACGGCAGGCAGCTCCGCCAACTCGACGAGTTCACGCTTTGCCGCCGTGTCCCGACGCGCGCGTTCGCGTTGCTCGTCCATAAGGCGGTCGAACGCGACCGTGTCGACGACCGCGCCGCGTTCGGCGGCAATTTCTCGCGTCAGCTCGACCGGGAAACCGTAGGTGTCGTGAAGCGTAAACGCTTCGTCGCCGGGGATGACGCGATCGCGGTGCGCGATGGCGTCATCGATGCGACGATCGAGCATCGCCATGCCGCGTTCCAGCGTCCGCTCGAAGGTTTGCTCCTCTTGGCGTATGGCGGTAGCGATCCGTGTCATGCTCTCTCGCAACTCGGGATACCCCGGCTCGAGCGAATGCACGACCGCGGGAACCAGCCGGCTCAAAAAGCCATCCGGATACCCGAGCAGTTTTCCGTTACGAATCGCACGCCGAATCAGAAAGCGCAACACGAAGCCGCGATCGGTGTTGGACGGATAGATACCGTCGTTGATCAAGAACGCGGCGGCACGCATGTGATCGGCGACAATATTCTGGCGTGCCTTCTGCTCCTGCGACGACAGCGCCGTTCGGCCGATCGCCGGCTGAGCGGCGACCAAATCGGTAAAGAGGTCGGTCTGGTACATCGATGCAACGCCGTTGCAGACCGCGAGCATGCGTTCTAAACCAGCGCCGGTATCGATTGCTTTACGCGGCAGCTCCGAGAGCTCGCCGTCGGTCGTGCGATTGTACTGTTGAAAGACGATATTCCAGATCTCGACGTACCGATCGCCTCGATTGGGCCCGACGTCGTCGGGACCACTGGCATACTGTGCACCGGTATCGTAAAAAATCTCGGTGCATGGACCGCAGGGGCCGGTCGCTCCCATCGTCCAAAAGTTTTCCTCGTCGAAACGCGTGACGCGCGCCGGGTCGACCCCGATCTCGCCAATCCAGATTCTCTCGGCTTCGTCGTCGCCGACGTGCACGGTCGCGTAGAGCCGCGCCGGGTCGAGCCGCAGCACTTGCGTGACGAACTCCCAAGCCCAGGCGATGGCTTCGCGTTTGTAATAATCGCCGAAGCTAAAGTTTCCCAGCATCTCGAGGAACGTGCCGTGCCGTCCCGTCCGGCCGACGCTCTCGATGTCGCTCTTCGCACCGGCGACCCGCAAGCAACGCTGAACCGTCACCACGCGCGGTGCGGGGGCCGGCTGCTCCCCCAGAAAGACCGGAACGAACTGCTCCATCCCGGCGATAGTGAAGAGCGTCGTGGACATCTCGTGCGGAACGAGCGTCGCCGGCGGAAGTAGCTTGTGCTGCTTCCCGACGAAGAAATCGATCCACGCCTGACGTAGCTCCTGGCTCTTCATAGCCTCACTATTCTACGACGCAGTTCGTTCTATTCCGCGATGCCGAAAAGGTCGGAGCGCAGCATGACCCCGCGGAGCCGCTCGTCGCGGCGCCGTCCAGGCGCCGCTCCTGCTGCTCGGCCGACTCGCTCTCGCCCTCCGTGGCGGAGCCTGTCCTGAGCGAAGTCGAAGGGCTCGTCGGTCCGAAGCCTCCTCGGGATCACGTTGCGCTCCGACCTTTTCGGCGCCAACCTACTCCGCTAGAACTGCGCGGAGTTTGTCGAGCGCTTTGGCCTGAAGGCGGGAGACGTGCATCTGCGAGACGTTCAGACGTTTGGCGATTTCGGTTTGAGAGACCGATTCGTAAAAGCGCAGGTAGATGATGACGCGCTCGCGGCCGGTGAGCACCTGGAAGGCGCGTTCGAGGTTGGCGCGATCCTCGAGCAGCGCGAGGCCGGTGTCGGCAACGCCAACGGTGTCGGCGAGGGTCTGCGACTTTTTGTCGCTTTCGCCGGAAACTTCACTGTCGAGCGAGAGCAGATTGTAGGCCTGTCCGAGCTCTTGCGCCTCTAAGATCTCGTCCTCGCCGGCGTTGAGGTGTTGGGCGAGTTCGGCGACGGTCGGACTGCGACCGAGGTCGATGGCAAGTTTATCGCCGGCCCGGTTGACGGCGAGATTGAGTTCCTGCAGGCGTCGAGGAACTTTGACGGCCCAGCCTTTGTCGCGAAAGTAGCGTTTGATCTCGCCGACGATTGTCGGGGTCGCGTAGGTGGTAAACTCGACGCCGCGCTCCAGCTCGAAGCGATCGATGGCCTTGAGCAGGCCGACGGTACCGACCTGCACGAGATCGTCGATAGGCTCGCCGCGGTTAGCGAAGCGCACGGCCAGAAAACGAACGAGGTTCAGATGCAGGACGACCAGCTCTTCGCGCAGATGTTCGTGATCTTTGCCGGATCGCCCAGCCGGTCGTACGCTTCGCTCGCGCTCATGAATGAAGCGCGCAAAAAGCTCCCGTGTCCGCTCGCGATCCGGACGAGTCTCATCCCGTTCGGTCACTAGTCGGACCGGGGGCCTAACCTCTTTACCATAAGCAAATCGGTTCCGTGTTGCGGATGGACGTCGTAACTGACCTCATCCATCAGCGTTCGTATCAAAAAGATTCCTAAGCCCGCGATCCGGGCTTCGTCAAGATTCATTCGCTGGACATCGGCGGAGTAGACGCCCTGGCGGCCGCTATCGCGCACGCGAATACGCAAACCGTCGCCCAGCGCCTCGCAGGTGAGTTGGACGAACTCGCTGTGAGGCTCGTGTTGAATGACGGCGGTGCATGCCTCCGCGATCGCGAGCTTCACGTCCTCGATCTCCTCGATCGAGAAGTGAACGCGATTCGCTACCGTCGCCGCGGCAAGCCGCGCTAGCGCGACCCATTCGGGGCGCGATGGTATCCGGAGCTCGACGACCTCGGGTAAAGCTTCCTCGACGGCGGGATTCATACGAGCGCCTTCATGGCAGCATCCTCGCTTTCGAAGATGCCGAAGATTTTCACGAGGCCGGTAATGTCGAAGATCTTCTTAATCTGCGGGTTGGTGCAGACGAGATTTACCGATCCGCCGTGCTCGCGAACGCGTTTCAGGCCGCCGATCAACACGCCGAGTCCGGTCGAATCGATATATCGCACCTTTTCCAGATTGATGACCAAGTGGTAGACGCCGCGGTCGATGAGCGCGCCGATTGCATCTTTCACCTTCGGCGACGTGTAAACGTCGATCTCTCCGCTCAAGTCGACGACGTAACACTCACCCGGTGCTTCACGCACGTTCACCTTAATGTCCAAAACTATCCCTCGGCTTTCCGTTGAAGCTCATCTTGAGTTTCGTCCGCAGCCGCTCGGCCTTCGGCGACTGCGGCATCGATATTAGCGCGTGCGTTCTCGACGACTTGGCGCCCGCGTTCGTAGAGTTCGGAGACGCCCGACTGCCATTGCGAGGTCACGTCACCGACTTTGCCGCGAAGGTCGTCGGTGCGACCCATCGCAAAACTTCCGGCTTCGCGCGCCTTGCCGGCGACCTGTTTGCGCATCTCTTCCTGCGCGAGCAGGACAGCTGCGGCGCCGCCCATGACTGCGCCGATAAGAAAACCGGCGAAGAATCCTCCGCCTCCGCCATTACCCTTACCCATTGTTCAGTTACTCCTTGGCTTTTCGGTCTTTTCCCGTTACCAAGCGCCGTAAACCCGTCGTGACTCCGCTGAGCGTCGCACCGACGTTCACGATCGCCGGCGCGATAGCGCTGCGCGAAAGGTCGGCGGTCCGTGACAGCGTGCCCGCCGTATCCTCGAGCGACTTGGTCACCTGGTCCACATGTGCGAGCGTGCTGGTCACGGGGGTCCCGATGTTGTTCAGTTGCTCGTCAACGCCATCCAGAGTCGTTCTCACGCGCGCCAGCGTCTTGGCTAACGCTAGCATCCCTACAAAGATGCCGACACCCGCCAAGAGAGCTCCGACGCCCGCGAGCACATCTAGGGTCAGGCTACCGTACTCACTACCGTTCAAGCTTCTGCCTCCAGGCGCGCGCCGTTCGTTTTAAGAGTCTACCCATCCCGCCTCGTCACCAGCCACGCCGCCCGCAAGTTGGTGACAATCGACGGGAGCACGTTAACGGCACGCTCGATCTCGGCCGGCGTCGTAGCCGAGCCGAGTGAGAACCGAATCGCGCCTTTCCGGTGCGGCTCGTCGAGGCCGATCGCTTTGAGCACGTGACTCGGCACGAGCGCGCCCGAGGCACAGGCGCTGCCGGCGGAGGCGGCGATGCCCGCCAAGTCGAGCGCAATAAGCGTCGCCGCCGAGTCGGAGCCCGGTAAACTGACGTTCAAATTATTGGCGAGCCGCGGCGCCGTGCCACCATTGATCGTGACATCCGGGATCGCCGAGCGAATGCCTGCTTCGAGCCGATCCCGGAGCCGCCCGACTTCGCGACTACGATCCGGTTGCTCGGCTGCCGCGATTTCGAGTGCCCGTGCCATTCCGACGGCGCCCGAAACGTTTTCAGTCCCGGAACGTCTTCCAAGCTCCTGTCCCCCGCCGACGAGAATCGCAGCGATCGCCACGCCGCGCCGGACGTAAAGAACGCCCACCCCTCTGGGTCCGCCGAATTTGTGCGCCGCGATCGAAAGCAGATCGACCCCCAGCTTGCGCACATCGAGTGGCAACCAAGTAGGCGCTTGTACGGCATCGGTGTGAAAGAGGACGCCACAGCGACGCGCGATAGCGGCGAGCTCGGCGATCGACTGCACCGTTCCAATTTCGTTGTTGGCGTACATGACCGAAGCGAGCAGCGCGGGACGCCCCAGGGCGTCAGCGAAGGACGCCGGCTCGACCAGGCCATCGCTACCGACCGCAAGCAAGCTTACTTCATAACCTTCGTCACGTAGGCGCTCGAGCGGTGCAAGAACGGAGTGATGCTCGATCGCGCTTGCAACCAAACGCGCACCCGGCGATGCTGCACGCGCCACGCCGAACAGTGCTACGTTGTTGGCTTCGGTGCCGCCGCTGGTAAAGATAATTTCGTTACGTGACGTGCCAAGAACGGCCGCCACACGCTCACGCGCTCCCTCGAGCAACGCCCGCGCTCTGCGACCTTCGTCGTGCAAAGAACTGGGGTTATAATTGCTCTCTAATAGCGCATCACGCATCGCTTCGGTGACCTCGCGGCGCATCGGCGTCGTCGCGGCATGATCGAGATAAATTCGTTGCAAATTCACAGGTCGCTCACAGTATGCTGCTCTACTATTTGCTTGTGCGAAGCTCCAACGCACACTCCGAGAAGTAGCAACGGGAAACTGGCGGTCCGAGTATCACTCGGACCGCCGCTGTTTTACGTCGGCGTCTGCGAGCCGTTCCTCGGCGCCACGATCACCCGGCCGGTAGTAACGGCGCCCGGCGAGATTCGGCGGCAAGTTCATTTGTACTATATCGTAATTGTCGTGTGCGTAATGGTAATTTTGTCCATACCCGAGCTGTCGCATCAATCCCGTTGGTGCGTTGCGTAGGTGGAGCGGCACCGGCTCGTTGCGGCTCTGGAGCACATCGTCCATCGCCGCGCCGAAGGCGCGCCCGACGCTGTTGCTCTTGGGCGCCGACGCGAGATAGAGCGTGGCGTGCGCGAGGGGGAAGAACCCCTCCGGCATCCCCACAAAATGCACCGCCTGTTGCGCGGCAACCGCGACTTGCAATCCGGTCGAGTCGGCCAGGCCTACGTCCTCCGACGCCAATATTACCAACCGCCGAGCGATGAAGAGCGGATCTTCGCCGCCGTCGATCATGCGAGCGAGCCAATAAACCGCCGCATCGGGATCGCTCGCGCGCACCGATTTGATAAACGCGCTGATCGTGTCGTAGTGCATCTCGCCGGACTTGTCGTATTGCGAACCGCGGCGTTGCATCGCTTCCCGTACGAGCGCCGCGTCGATCGTGCGCGCTGCGTTCTGCGCCTCTGCCAGACCGGCTGCAAACTCAAGCGCATTGAGAGCCACCCGAGCGTCGCCGTTGGCAAGCGAGACCAACGTGCGCCGCGCCTCACCATCTAATTGCACCGACTGGGCAGCGAGACCGCGATCGGAATCGCCGAGCGCGCGATCGACAATGCGCCCCACATCATCTTCCGAGAGTGGCGCCAGCACGAAGACTCGCGTGCGTGAGAGCAGCGCAGAGTTGACTTCAAACGATGGATTCTCGGTGGTAGCGCCGATGAACGTCACGGTACCGTCCTCGACGTACGGCAGCACGGCGTCCTGCTGTGCCTTGTTGAAGCGGTGGATTTCATCGATGAAGAGCACCGTTCGACGGCCGACGCGCCGCCGAGCCCCCGCCTCGCGCACGACGCGGCGCAAATCGGCAACGCCCGCGCTGACGGCAGACATGCTTTCGAATTGCGCCCCCGTCGAGTTGGCAACGATCCGCGCAAGCGTCGTTTTTCCGCTACCGGGCGGACCCCAAAGAACCATCGACGGAATCGCGTCGCGCTCAATGGCTACGCGTAAGGCGCGCCCGGGTCCGAGGAGCGCCTCTTGCCCGACGAACTCATCGAGCGTGCGCGGGCGCATGCGCGCCGCCAGCGGCGTTTCCTCGCGAGCGAGGTCGAATAACGTGTCGTTCTCCGCCACGATGAACTATTGCGGCGGGCTCGCGCCTCCCGCGGCCGGCTCGGTAAGCCCGTTCTTCGGAATCTTGAGCGGCCGGGGTGTGGCCAATTTGCGATGCAGCTCGCTGGGGAATTGCATGGTGACGTCGCCCTCCGCGTGCGCCGATCCCGTCACCGTGTTATAGAGCACTCTGCTCGCGCTCATGTTGCGCGTTCCCTGCGAAATGTGAACCGCGCCTTCGAGCAGCAGCGTATGGTCCGCATCGTTCAGCGTGCCGTTGTCGGCGTTGACCATGGTGTCGGCTTGCGAGTAGTGAACGTTCCCGATCGCCTTATAAACTTTAGCCGTTCCATCGATCTGCGCTTTGTCGGCTGTCAACGTTGACGGAGTCGCCGGACCCGGCGGCCCTCCCCCCAGGCTCTGTTGAGCGCTGCCTTCCGAATCGTGCATGACGACATGACCGTTGAGGAAGAGCACCTGCTTCTTGTAGTTGCCGTTGGCTCGATCGGCGCTGACATCGCCGCCCGAACGCGTCATCACGATCTTGGCCGGCGTGCTGAAGTCACCGTTTTTGAAGTTCGCGTCAAGTGAGTTCGCACGTACGGTCCAGACCCCGAGGTCGAAGGAAGCGGCTCCGGGGTTCGCCGAGGAGTTCGGCTTGGCAGCAGACGGCGAACGCGCGGGCGCCCGCGGGCGGGCGGACGGCGGGCGGCCCGACGGCGGCGGAGACGCGGCATGCGCAAAAGGCGTCAGCAGCGCGACGGCCGCGACGAGCGTGAAGGTGAACCGGATCATTGTCGTTGAGAACGTACCTTTACCGTGGGGCGTTCGATCGGTCCGAGCAGTTCGGTCAGACGCTCCTCTGAGATGGCGCCTTCTCGCAACAACCGGGCGTGCTTCCCGGAGAGATCGACGATAGTGGATTCGACATTATAGCGCGTCGGTCCGTGCTCCACCATGAGATCGGCCGGCGGGAGCATCGATGTATCCCCGCCTCCGGCGTATCGGGGACCGCCGCGGGGATTCGCCGTCGTCCCGGCAATTGGGCCGCATCGATCGAGCACGGCACGCGCGAACGGATCGTCGGGAACGCGAAAAGCCAGCGTGTGCAGGCCCGCCGCGAGCTCGTCGCTGACGAAGGCCGGCTTGCGGATCAGCAGAATCACGGGAGCCGGCAACAGCCGCTTTGCGGCATGCACCGCGAGCGGATTGTCGACGGCGTACTCCAGAAACTCCTGTGCCGTCGCGACGTGCATGGTTAGCGGCCGGTTGTCGGGTCTTCCCATCGCGGCATAGACGCGGTCGATCGCTTCGTAGTCGTAGGGATCGCATCCGATCAAGTAGCTCGTGTCGTTCGGCAAGATCACGGTGCCGCCCGAAAACACGACGCGCGCGACTCTTTCGGCGACGTCGTCGACGTTCGCGGCGTCAGCATCGACGATGCACCCAAAGCGCTCGAGCGGCATCGTTGACGGAGCCTCGGCTACACGCGCAGTCTTGCGCCGGTGCCGATCGCGACGCACGAGAGCGGATCGTCGGCGACGATCACCGGAACGCCGGTGACCTCCGAGAGCAGCTTCTCGAAACCTCGCAGCAGCGCGCCACCGCCCGTGAGGATGATACCGCGATCGATGATATCGGCGGCGAGTTCGGGCGGCGTCTTTTCGAGAACCGCTTTGACCGATTCGACGATCGCTCCGACCGGCTCGGAGAGCGCCTCGCGTATCTCTTCGCTCGTAATTTTCACCGTTTTCGGCAAGCCGTTGATCAAGTCGCGGCCACGAATTTCCATCGCGAGCTCTTGCTCGAGTTTATAGGCCGAACCGATTTTGATCTTGATCTCCTCCGCCGTACGCTCACCGATCATCAGATTGTATACCCGCCGAATGTAGCGCACGATCGCCTCATCCATCTTATTCCCCGCCACGCGCAGCGATTGCGAGACGACGATGCCACCCAGCGAGATCACCGCGACGTCGACGGTGCCGCCCCCGATGTCGACGACCATGCTACCGGACGGACCGTCGATCGGCAGGCCGGCTCCGATTGCCGCCGCCATTGGTTCCTCGATGATTCCGACGTCGCGCGCGCCGGCGAGCTTGGCCGCATCCTTGACTGCCCGCTCTTCGACGCTGGTAATTTCTGCCGGTACGCAGATGGTGACGTGCGGCTTCGGCTTAAGGATCGACGACCACCACGAACGATCTTTCATGACCTTTTTGATGAAGTATGAGAGCATCGCCTCGGTTACTTCGAAATCCGCGATGACGCCGTCGCGCAGGGGGCGAATCGCCTGAATGTGGGCCGGGGTACGGCCGAGCATTTGACGCGCCTCTTCGCCGACGGCTAAAACGTGTCCGGTGTTCATGTCGCGCGCCACGACCGAGGGCTCGCGCAAAACGATCCCTTTTCCCTTCACATGCACGAGCACGTTGGCCGTGCCGAGATCGATCCCGATATCCAAAAAGTGACTCCTAGTGCCGGACGCGACCTATCCCGTCGCAGAAACGCGTGGGTACTCGCTCGTCTCGAAAAATCCCGTCGGTTCGACCAAAGGCGTCACGCCGCTGCTTCGTTGTACTTGACCGCCGAGCTCCGAAAGCAGCTCCTCCAAGCGCTCGTAGCCGCGATCGATGTACTCTAGGCCGATGATTTCGGTTTCGCCGACGGCGGCAAGTCCCGCGACGACGAGTCCGGCGCCGGCGCGAATGTCGGGCGCTTCTACCGGCGCGCCGGAGAGCTGCTTGGGACCTTTGATGACGGCGGCGTTGCTCTCCATCGTTACTTTGACGTCGGCACCCATGCGCGCGAGCTCGTTGACGTACGAGAAGCGCGCGTTGAAAATCGATTCCTCGACCACGCTCGTGCCCGGACACGTGCAGAGAAAACCGACGACCTGTGGTTGAAGGTCGGTCGGAAATCCGGGATAGGGCGCCGTGAGAATGTCGGTGCCGCCGTTGATGCCGTCGCCTTTGACACGAATCCAATCCTCACCCGTCATCATATCCGCGCCGCATTCGACGAGCTTATCGGTCAACGCGCCGAGATGCTCCGGCCTACAGTTCTTGATGGTGACGTCGCCGCGCGTGACCGCACCGGCGAGCAGCAGCGTGCCGGTGACGATTCGATCGGCGATGATCTCATACTCGCCGCCGTGTAGCTCGCGAACGCCCTCGATGACGACCGTATCGGTTCCCTGCCCGGCAATTTTTGCTCCCATCGCGATGAGGAAGTTGGCTAAATCGACCACCTCCGGCTCCATCGCGACGTTGTTCAGTCGCGTCGTTCCCTCGGCCAGCACCGCTGCAAGCATCGCGTTCTTCGTCGCGCCGACGCTCGACATGCGAAACTCGACCTCGGCGCCGCGCAACCGCGGGCCGCGAGACTGCGCGATCAAGTAGCCGTGCGCGTTATGCACGTCGCATCCTAACGCGATAAACGCCTGCTCGTGCATATCGGTTGCTCGAGTCCCGAGCACGCAGCCCCCCGGTAGCGGCACTTCGGCCCGACCGAAGCGTCCCAGGAGCGCACCAACCACGTCGAACGACGCCGCGAGCTTACGGACGAGCGCGTACGGCGCGCGATAGGAAGCCACATTGCTCGCATCAATCGTTATCGTATTGTCGCCTTCGTAGCGAATCCGCGCCCCAAGGGCTTCGAGCAGCGACCACATGACCGAAACGTCGGTGATCCGCGGAACCCGGTGAAGCGTCACGGTGCCCTTTGCCAGCAGTGCCGCCGCCATGATGGGGAGGGCGGCGTTTTTGGCGCCATGGGTCGTCACGGAACCCTCCAGCCGCGCACCGCCCCGGATCCGGAGGGTCGTCTCGAGACGATCAAGCATTGCTGGACTCGTTCGCGTAGCTTGGCGACTCGCCTACCGATGGCCGGTTAGCCGAAGCTTCGCATTGGCGAATTCGATCGCGGCCTGTTCGCGCGCGTATTGCTCGGCGTCGGCCCCCGCGGCCTTCTGCCGCTCCATCGCTTCGCTGCGCTCCCGCTGCGCCTCGGCGACCACGACCTCTTCGAAACGGACCGCCTCATCAACGAGAACGGTGACACGATCGGGCAACGCTTGCATGAACCCGTCGCTCGTCGCCAGCTCCAGCCGCGACGTGGCGCCGCCCTGGATAACGTTTGCGCGCAAGACGCCCGGCCTTAACGCGGCCAAAAGCGGCGCGTGCTTGGGAAGGATGCCTTCCTCGCCTTCCGTGGTTACCGCGATAACGAGCTCGGCCTCGCCTTCGAAGACGACTTGCGCCGGCGTCACGAGCTTGAACGGGACCGTATTAGCCACGCGTCATGCGCTCCGCGTTCTCCCGCACTTCCTCGATCGTCCCGGCGTAAAAGAACGCACCTTCGGGCAGATCGTCGACTTTGCCGTCGAGGATCTCTTTGAACGAAGCGATCGTTTCGGGCAGTTTGACGTACTTGCCGGGACGCCCCGTAAACTGTTCGGCAACGAAGAACGGTTGCGAGAAAAAGCGCTGAATGCGCCGCGCGCGCGCGACCGCGACCTTGTCGTCTTCGGATAACTCCTCGACGCCGAGGATCGCGATGATATCTTGCAGGTCGCGATAACGCTGTAACACTTCCTGCACGCCGCGAGCGACGGTATAGTGCTCCTCACCGATGATCTGGGGATCGAGAATGCGCGAGGTCGAGGCCAGCGGGTCGACGGCCGGGTAGATGCCCAGCTCCGAGATCGGTCGTGAGAGCGCCGTCGTCGCGTCGAGGTGTGCAAACGTGGTTGCGACGGCGGGGTCGGTGTAGTCGTCGGCCGGAACGTAGACCGCCTGCACCGAGGTGATCGAGCCTTTGCGCGTCGAGGTAATGCGCTCCTCGAGCACGCCCATATCGGTTGCAAGCGTCGGCTGGTATCCGACAGCCGACGGCATCCGTCCCATCAGGGCCGAGACCTCCGAACCAGCCTGCATGTAGCGGAAAATGTTGTCGATGAAGAGCAGCACGTCGGCGCCGAGTTCGTCGCGGAAGTATTCCGCCATCGTGACCCCCGTCTGCGCGACACGAAAGCGCACGCCGGGAGGCTCATCCATCTGACCGAAGACGAGTGTCGTCTGCGCGAGGACCCCCGATTCTTTCATCTCGAGCCAGAGATCGTTTCCTTCGCGCGTGCGCTCGCCGACGCCGGTGAAGACCGAGAAACCTTTATGCACGTAGGCGATGTTGCGAATGAGCTCTTGAATCAGCACCGTCTTGCCGACGCCAGCGCCGCCAAAGAGACCGACCTTTCCACCGCGCGTATACGGTGCCATCAGATCGACGACTTTGATTCCGGTTTCGAAGATGCGCGCCGTTGGTTCTTGATACTTGAGCGCCGGTGGGGGCCGATGAATCGGCCAGCGCGCGGCCGCCTCGACCGGGGCATCGCTATCGATGGTTTCGCCGAGAACGTTGAAGATGCGCCCGAGCGTGCCTTCACCCACGGGAACCTCAATCGGCCCGCCGCTGCTGCGAACCGCCGCGCCGCGCACCAGGCCGTCGGTCGAGCCTAGCGCCAGACAACGGACTTGGTTGTCGCCAAGTTCGTCCTGCACTTCGAGCGTCAGCTCGCGCGATTCCATCGCCGTTCCGCCGAGATCGGCCGCCTGGCCATTTCCCGCGGCTTGTCCTGAGGTTGAAGGGTGCGAATCTTCATTGACCTGGACTTTCAGCGCGTCGTTAATATTCGGCAGCGTCTCCGGCGTAAACTCGACGTCGACGACGTTGCCGAGGACTTGGACGACTTTCCCGGTGTCAGTTGGCATTATGGATCTTTCCTAGCGGTTGGTTTGAGGCGTGTGGGTGTTGAGTGACGCGATGGGCACGGCATTCTTCTGCGGGGGACGCTCGCTCCGGACGTCCTGTCCTCCGCTCGCTCGGCTCGATTTTCGGAAGAGCGAGCTTTGAAGAAAACATCCTGTTTTGTCCGAAAATCGAGACGCCCCCGCAGAAAAATGCCGTGCCCATCACGTCACTCAACACCTAAAGCTTCCGCTCCGGCGACGATCTCCAAGAGTTCTTTGGTAATCGCTGCTTGGCGGGCATTGTTCATTTGAATGGTTAGCTCGTCGATGAGCTTCGACGCGTTGTCGGTGGCGTTGGTCATCGCGACGAGCTGCGCGGCGAAGAAGGCCGCGTCGGTCTCGAGCATCGCCGAATAGATCGTGAACTCGAGATACTTGGGAAGCAGGCGCGACAGCACGAACTCCGGCGACGGCGTGAACTCCATCGCGCCCTTCGACTCGGCTGCGCCTCGCTCAGGACTGCGCTCGCTTCGCTCGCTTGCCGCTAAGATATTTTGAAGAGGGACGAGTTTGCGGGTTTCGGGGCGTTGCGACATCATCGAGACGAGCTTTTGCGAGACGAGAACGATTTGCGAGATCGTTCCGGCTTTGAAATCATCGGAAGCGCGCCGCGCGGCTTCGCGCGCCGTGTGCAGTTTCGAATCGCCGCCTAGCGGCCAGGTCGCATGATCCGGCACTCCCATGCGGCGAACGGCATTGCGCGCTTTGATGCCGATGGTGTAATAGCGCGCCCCGCTTTGCTCGCGGGTGAACCGCTCGGCCGCAGCGATCACGTTGGAGTTGAACGCTCCCGCGAGACCTTTGTCGGCGCTGATCAACACGATGCCGGGCGGAGCGCCCTCTTTCCCCGGCTTCATGAAGGGGTGATCGATCGAGGAGACCGC
>DATHOO010000165.1:0-19759 GCA_035484815.1 Candidatus Acidiferrales bacterium | reverse complement strand
CGCCACCTCGGCCGCCTGAGCCGCCCGACGGTCGCGACATACCGCCGCCGCCTCTGGCGCCACCGCCGCCGCCACGCGACATACCGCCGCCGCCTCTGCCGCCACCACCGCCGCCTCTGCCACCACCGCCGCGTCCGGCCGATGCGATAGCCGGCTGCATTGCAAAAAGAATAGCCATCAACAAACAAAGATATTTCATGTTACTTCACCACGTTGTCGATGCGACCGCGCACGCTGACATACGTTCCGCGTTTGGTCGAGAACGACAGCAAGATGCTATGCGGAGGCACCTTCGCCGTCGTTAAAGCCATCGGCTGAAAATCGTCGGTGCCGTTGTAGTAGACGGTTCCGCTTTCGAAATCGAGCGGACTGGTTTTGCCCGCTTGCACGAGCGCCGCACTCGTCGGTAAGCATACCATCAGCTGACCTTGATACGCGCAGGCTGCCCGGTTAATGACCAATGTACCCCTGCCATCTGCGGACGTCACGTAGAGGGCACTGTGAATGATTTTGATTTCGGCGCCGCTATAGGTGTTGGTTCCGCCGGAGTTCTGCCGGATCGTGACGGTTCCGGTGGCGCGAGCTCCCGTCGCGCATACTCCGAATGCTAGGAGCGTCAGAATGGCGACGAGGGCGGCCGCTCCGGCCTTGCATGAATAGGATTTCATGATTTCCCTTCCACCTGGCAGAGAGTAGAAACCCAGGGCTCCTAACCTTCGGCGGCCGCGCCTAACTTACTGCAACGACGCCCTGTCGACGGGGCAGAAGCCGTGCTGGAAGCCACTGACAGCTTCAGGCTTTCTTCATCCCGTCACCATAGACTGAGGGCACGGTCTGAGATGCCGTGCGTGGCGAGGTGGCAGTGTCTGGGGGAAACTGGTCGAGCGCCGCGGCACCTCAGCCGCTTTTTCATTTGCGCAAATGAGAGCGGGTGCGCCGGTTGGGACTCCAGCGCACCCGCAGAGGACAAGCCTCGATCACCCTGTCAGCGATCGCGACTCGCCTATCCCTCCGAGAAGACACCTTCTGCGGGATCGTCCTTGAGCGCCGCGCGCAGAACTAGGCGCAGCTCCTCCCACCCGCGGTAACCATGTGCCGAAACGCCGTGCTCGACCGCGGCCGCCAACACTTCGTCGGCGGTTCCGCAGATGCGCAGCGAGCAGCTGCTTTGGCTGTCAAACTCGCGGCAGTCGATGTACTTGCGGCTTTCTAATATCGTCGGCACGGAATCGCATGGTACCGTGCAATCGTCAAGATATCGTCAAGCCTGGCTTCGCACACTGCGTGAAGGCGGTCGCGCCGGCAGCGTGAGCACGAAGGTGCTGCCGATGCCGACGTCGCTGATGACGGTAACGTCGCCCCCGTGACGGCGTGCGAGAGCGCGCGCGATCGCCAGGCCAAGCCCCGATCCGCGTGGTAGACGCGCGGGGTCTGCGCGCCAAAAGCGGTCGAATATTCGCTCGCGGTTCTCCGGACCGATCCCGGCGCCCGTATCGCGTACGGCGATTTGGAACTCGGTGCCCTGTCGCCGGCTTTCGACCGTGACGCGTCCTCCCGCGGGCGTATATCGCAGCGCGTTCTCGATGAGATTCGCGAGGACTCGCTCGATCTGGTCGGGATTGCCGAAGAGCATCGCCGGACGTTCGGTCGCGACCTCGAACGTGATTCCAGCTTCGGCAAAACGCGCGCGGTACTGACCGGCGAGCTTGCGCAGCGTTTCGTCCAGGTCGACGAGGAAGAGCTCGCGTTCGAGCGACTGATCGGCCGACGCTAGTAGGAGAAGATCGCTGGCGAGCCGCGACATCTGCTTCGCGCCGTCGGCGATGGTTTCGAAGCGAGCTCGATCGTGAGCGGGGTCGCGATCGGAGTCGCGCAACGCTGCGTCGGCGCTCGCCGCGATCACCGTCAAAGGACCGCGCAGCTCGTGCGACGCGTTGTCGGTGAATTCGCGCAACACCTGGAAGCTCTGCTCGACCGGCCGCACGGCTCGACGAGCAAGCGCGAGTCCGCCGGCCGCCGCACCGACAACCGCCAAGAGCGTGCCGATGAGCAGCCCGGTGTCGAGATAACGCACGTCCGCGCGCTCTTGGTCGCTCCATTCGCTTGCGACGATCGTGCCGACGCGTTGATGAGTCCTCGGGTCCTCGACCGGTATCGAGACGCTATCGAAAAGCTTCGACGACGCTCGCCTCGGCGGCGTCGATCCTTGGGTTGCGAGGAGGTGTCCCGCGCGATCGAACCATTGCAGGCCCTCATCGTGCGTCATCAAGAGTGCGGTGTTCGCGAGATCGCCTCGGTCGACGCCAAGCCGGCGGCTGAAGACCACGCTGCGAATGCCGGCACGCGCGAGGTCGTGCAGGCGCGCCGTGGTCTGTTGATCGATGATCGCGACAAAGGTAAACCGCACTGCGATCGCCGCAACCGCGAACATCGCTGCAAATGCGGCGAGATATGAGAATAAGAGCCGGTACTCTAGTGCAAGCGGCGGGGTGCCCTCAGGAACCGAGGTCTGCAAGCCGGTACCCCATGCCGTAGACGTTTTCGATTGGGTCCTCCAGCGCGCCAACCGCGCGCAGTTTGCGGCGAAGATTGGTAATGTGCGTCTTGATGGAGTCGCGTCCGCCGTCGTCGTTGAAGGTCGTTACTTTTTCGCGCAGCAACCGGCGGCTGAAAACCTGCAATGGGCTGTACATCAGGGCTTCAAGGATGGTGTATTCGCTGCCCGTGAGCGGCACTTGCCGGTCGTCATAGGTCACGATACGGCTGCTCGGATCGAGGCGAAGACGGCCGCGCTCCAGGACGGGCTGTCGCACGTCGCCTTGGCGACGCGCCACCGCCCGAATTCGCGCCGAGAGCTCGGTCAAGTCGAAGGGCTTTACAATGTAGTCGTCGGCGCCGGCATCGAGCGCGCGAACTTTGTCGCGCACGTCGTCGCGCGACGTAATCATCAGAATGAAAGCTTTGGATTTCTCGGAGCGCAGACGCCGGCAGAGTTCGACGCCGTCGAGTCCCGGTAAGAGTATGTCGAGCAGGACGACGTCGTAAACGTCGGTCTCGGCAAAATCGAGCCCGGCGCGGCCGTCTTCGACGACTTCAACCGCGTGGTGCTGCCGGCGCAGGTCATCAGCCATCGCACGGCTGATGCGCGAATCGTCCTCGACGATCAAGATTCGCATCGCAGTTTACCTGCTTCTACTCGACCCTCAGCGGCGCTTCCTCGACTGCTTTAACGCCGGCCGTATTCCGTGCGATAAAATAGAGCTCGTACCAATGCCGCCGCGAGAGCGGCGGCAGCTCCAATACGTGCGTGCGAAACCGATAGATTCCGGGCGCCACGTGCACGCTATTGATGGAAAAAGCGGCCGTTCTCACCTCCACCGAGGCGACGTTGCTGCTCGTGACGATCGCTCCTTCGAACCAGGTGCCGGGACCGATCGTCAGGGTTGAAGCCCACACGCGAACAATCCGTGGCGGAGCGCTCGGGACCGCGATGGGCGGCGTCGGCCAGGCGCTCGGCCTTTTCGCCGAGACGATGAGGTTTGAGGGAACGGCAACAGGCTGGGACGAACATCCCGCAACAAGTAAACATAGAATCCCTCTCGACAGCGCTTGAAAGACGCTATGGAAAGGGGTGTACGGCGATTGTAAAAATGGTGGCCGGTGCATGAAGCTGGCGAATTTGCATTCCCCCCGCGAGCAAATCGCGCCTCTCGTGCCCGCGCCGGAACCCCAGGTCGAGCGTTTTGGTGCGCCGAGCACGCTCGATTGGTTGGTTACGTTCGCGAGCATTTGGATCGTGACGGGACTTTTCATTGACGCGCACGAGCACCTATTTCTTGCGGTCGAATCATTCTTCAATCCTTGGCATTTGACCATGTACAGCGGCGGAATTTTTGCGGCAGCCGTGCTAGGTGTAACGATTGCTCGCAACTCTCGCCGCAGCGGCTCATTTTGGCGAGCCATCCCTTTTGGGTACACGCAAAGTGTCCTTGGCGTTGCAGCGCTGCTGCTCGGCGGGGCGCTCGACGCCGTGTGGCACGCGTTTTTCGGATTCGAGCACCAGCTCGATCTGCTGTTGAGCCCACCGCATCTCTTCTTGCTGACCGGGCTGTTTTTCTTGATCACGGGGCCGGTGCGCTCCGCACGGCGGCGTCCAAACTCACCGAATCTGATCGGTGAGCTGCCGATGCTGATCTCGCTCGGTCTGGCCTTCCAAGTCATCCAATTCGTTACTCAATTCGGTTTCTACCCGGAAGCGCTGATGCGCGACCATCCGTTGTCGCAATCGGCCTTCCCACGCGAGCAGTTCGTCCTCTCGGTGTTCTTGTTTTATCGTCAGGCGCTCGAGATTTCGATCGTCGTTTGGCAGAGTCTGCTGCTGGCCGCCGCCGTGCTATACCTCTGCGTCTACAAACAGCTGCACTTCGGGGCACTTATCGTCGTCTGCGTCGCCGTGAAGCTTTGGGTCGGTGGAGAGCTCTCCCGAGATCTGCCGGAGCTGCTGTTGGTGATTCTGGCGTCGGTCGCGGCGGGCATCGCCGGCGATCTGATCGTTGCGAAGCTTCGTGCGTCGCCGCGGAACCCAAATGCCTTCCGGCTCTTGGGTTTCATCGTTCCATCGGCCTATCTCTCCGCCTATTTTGCGTTCGCCGTTCCGATGTTCGGCGGAACCTGGTGGGACGCGAGCTTCGTGTTCGGCTCGATCGCTGCAGCGGGCCTCGTGGGGCTGTGCATTAGTCAGCTCTTCTTGGCGGGATCCGAGGCAGGCGTCAGCACGGCGTGAAGCTTCACCCGAGCGTCTATGTGGTGGCGCTCGCAACCGTTGGCGCGCATTTGGCTTTCTGCCATCGCTTCGGATTCTATCGCGACGAACTCTATTTCATCGACTGCGCGAAGCATCTCGCATGGGGCTACGTTGACCAGCCGCCGCTCGCGCCGTTCGTGACGTGGCTCACCGCACCGCTCGGCTACCCGGTGTGGGGGCTGCGTTTCTTCCCCGGCGTACTGGCCGGCGTCACCGTGCTTTTTGGGGGCCTCGTCGCGCGAGAGTTGGGCGGCCGAGGATTTGCCCAAGGCTTAGCCGCGCTCGCGATCGCGCTCGCGCCGGGATCGGTCGGCGTCGCGTATGGCCTGTCGACGGAGTTTCTCTCGCCGGCCGTCTGGACCGCCTTGATCTATCTGACGCTTCGGCTGGTCAAAACGCAGGAGGCTCGGCTCTATATTCCCATCGCCCTCGTCGTCACGCTTGGGATGTACGCAAAATATTCGATCGCCGCGTGTGCGGCAGCATTGGCCGTCGGATTGCTCGCAACCGGACACGCTAGGCTCATGCGCTCGCGTTGGCTGGTGCTCGGCGTCGCATTGACGGCATTGCTCCTTTTGCCCAACGCGCTGTGGCAGTTTCGTCACGGTTTTCCAATGCTCGAAGTGATACACAACGACCAGCTCAACCGTCACGCACTCGCCAACGGCATCGCCGACGAATCGAGGGATCGTTGGATCAACGCACTGTATATGCTAGGTCTGCAGCTCGCCTATCAAAATCCACTGCTCACGCCTATCTGGATATGGGGTTTGGTCTGGCTATGGCAAACGAAGCCCTACCGATTCCTGACCGTAGCCTACCTTCTCTTGCTCGGCGTGTTGATCGCGACCATCGGACGCGGCTACTATATCGAAGGCATTTATCCCGCGCTGTTTGCCGCGGGCGCGGTTGCGATCGAATCCACGCTAAACGCAAAGTGGTCCGGCTGGAGAGTAGCGATCGTCGCCGCCGTCCTTGCGGTGAGCTTGCCGACGTTGCCGCTCGCGCTTCCCGTGCTGCCGCTCCCGGCCTACATGGCCTACGAGCGCGCGATCGGTCTGAGCCGCCCGGCGCCGCCGGATGGCAAGCGTCATCTCATCAATCCGATCTTTGCCGATCAGCTTGGTTGGAAAACGATGACGCAAACGGTGGCGGGCGCCTATTGGTCGCTTCCAGCTCGAGAACGCAAGATCACCGCGGTCTTCGCCGATCGCTACGCTTATGTGGGAGCGCTCAACTACTACGGATCGCGCTATGGTTTGCCGACCGCTATCAGCCCGAACAACTCATATTATTTATGGGGAACGCGAGGTTATAGCGGGCGTTCGGTCTTGGCGGTCGGCGCGACCGATTATTGGCTGCTATTGCATTGGTTCGGCAGCGTGCAGCAAATCGCGGTCTATCGCAACGATTACCGCTGGGTCCTTGAGGGGCCGCTGCCGATCTATCTCTGTACGCACCCGCGCGCGCCGCTGGCCGCGATGTGGCCCGCTTTGAAGTATTACGGGCTCTAGTGAAGGATTCGCTTGGGCGCTAGTCTCACGTTAGTTGATATGGAGAACGTTCATGCCGAACGCTCTGCCGGGTGGTCGGTGCTGTGTTACGTCGCAATCCTGATCGTCGCCACGATGCTGACCCAAGGGATGCCATCGTTGGCGGATAGGCCAGCCCAGGCGGCGTTGGCAATCGATACGCACCGGTTTGCCCTGACCTGCGCTGCCTGGCTCACCTTTCCGGCGGTGGCGTTTTTTCTCTGGTTTCTCGTCGGCCTGCGCAGCTACCTCACGAACGCGCCGGGGCAACAAGAAGGGCTCGCGACCTTCGCGTTGGTTGCGGGCGTCGTCATGGTGACCATGTCGTTGTTGGCCGCAGCCTTGCTGACCGCCGTTGCGTACCCATCGCCGGAGCTGTTCAGAGCATACGGGATCAGCGGTGTGTTCGACGTCTTCTTTTTTACGCAGAGCGGTCTCGGATACGCTCCCGTCGCGATCTTTATCTTTGCCGCCGCGCACAGCATGCGCCGCCACGAGCGCGCCCCGGCCTGGCTCGCGTGGCTTGGATATCTCGCCGCGTTTGGCGCCGCGATCGCGACGTTCTCCATCTTCCTCGTCGACAGCATAACGGCACCCGCCCAACTCGGACCCCAATATTTCGGTGCCATTCCGAGCGCCGTGTGGCTCGTCGCGACCGGTGTGGTGCTGATTCGTCAGAAGAGCCGCGGATCGGGCGTTTCGAGCACGTCGGGAGCGTCGTAGCTCGCGTTATTGACGCGCGTCGAAACCTCTCGCACCCGCATCAGGGAGGCATCCATCGGTCGCAGCACCGACGCGGCGACTTCCGGCGATAACGGTTCGGCACCGAGCCAGAGGTCGATCGCGTTGCCGGCGAGGATTACCGGCATCCGATCGTGCACGGGCGCGACCAATGCGTTCGGTTCGCAGGTTGCGATATCGCATGAGGCCGTATCGTTATCGGGTTCCCAAAGTCCAGCGAAGGCGAACGGTTGGCCCGATTCAAGCGTGTAGTAGAACGGGCGGCGGGACGACCATTCAAAGAAACCGTCGGCGAACTCAATGCAGCGTCGTAGGATCGGCCCCCTTCGCGCGGCGATCGATTCGCCACGGATGTTGATGCGGCCGTGAATTCCCCAGTGAAGTTCCTCGACGACGTCGCGGCCGTCGTTGCGCACGCCCAGCACCCGCTGCGTCGGCGCGATGTTGTAGCGCGGGAGCCGCGTCTCGCTGAACTCGGGGAATCGAAAGCGCGGGAAGGCCGCTGTAAGAGCCGCAGGCTTGGAAAGCGTGAATCTACCGCACATAACTAGGTGGTGCCGGTGATTCGAGCAACGATGGTTTCGACTTTCACCAGCCGCGTATTCGTCCAGCGATCGTGCAGCAGAATGCGCCGCCAGAAAAAACTGAGCGGGATGATGATCCACGAGAGGAAGCCGACGATCAGGTATCGGGCAATCGTTTGTGGCGCACTCGGCTTACGAAAATCGGTCGTGACGACGCGCAGGCCGCCGATCAACATGCCGAATGTCTGCCCGGCGACGATGACCAGCACCGCAAGGTAGACGGGAAACCAGAAGAAAAATCCGAGCCGGCTCACCGCCGCCACGAGTGCGTCAATCGATAGAGGCACGTCCTGATCACCGACCCTCAGGGCGACGCGGTGCTCGCCGAGAACGAACGGTCCAATCGTTGCAATGTCGGTAGGTTCCGGCGACGGCGTCGCCACCTCCGAAGGCGTCGCCTTGACGCTGGGGTGCTTTCCGTGTATCGTCACCGACCCGACAATCGGTTCCGAGATGCTCACGTTGCCGGGCGACACCGAAACCCGGTTCTCGCTGCGATCGTGGCCCACGATGCTGCCGCCGAACGACGTGATGATCGCGCTAACGACGATCGCATCGATGCTCCACGCAGCAAAGCGGCGCCACCAACCCGCGCAATCGCGCGACTCGACACGCGCTCGACCGGGTGCCGGCAACTCGGGAGGCTCCTGGCCGCGCTCGCGCAGAAACCAGGTTTCTGCGCCAGCGTACGTTTGCGACGTGACGAAGCGGCTAAGCGACGCGATCCGGCGCGTGGCGTATGGCTCGCTGCTCAACCACTCGCCCCAGCGCAGGACGGAGTCAGCCTGCACCTCGGCGGCCTGGTCGGCGAACTGCTCGTAATCGACCAATCTTCCAAACTCATGAAACGCGGCGATGCCCATCGCACGGACTGCGGCATCGACCGAGCCGCAACAGAGCAGCCCGACTTTGTCGCAGGTCAGCGCGCAGCGCCGTAGCCAGGCGCCGAAGATCAATGAGATGAACGGATTCTCGTTGCCGTTCACGCTCAAGAGCGAATGAAAGCGGGTATGGCCGGCCGCAATGTGCCCCAGCTCGCGTCCGATCATAAACGAGAGCTCGTCATCGGCGAAGAGCTCGATCCAGTGGCTCGAGCACACTAATGCGTAGGGCACGCCGAAGCCCAGCGCGACCACGGGGACGTTGTTATCTTCGCGCACAAAGATCAGGGGCATCGGAATCTCGAGACCCGCGCACGCATCTCGAACGATCGCGAAAACGCGGGGATATTGGCGCTCGTGGACGCGGACGCTCGAACCAAGCAACCTGCCGCGCGCCAGCGTTACGTAGACCATGGCAATAACGATGAATAATGCGACCTGCGAGGCGCCGATCGATTCGTGCAGGACGTATCCGATGGCAAGCGCCGCGGGTAGCGAAAAGAGCGCCGTCAGCCAGAAGGCGATCCGTTCGGATGGCTCGCGCAGCGAGCCAGCTCCTTCGAAGAGGGCGTGCACGTCAACGCTCTCTGACGGCGGGGCCGAGGGTTCCTTTCACGGCTTCGTGGGTAAGTGGTGACTTGGAGGACAGTTGTTTATGAAATTTTCTTATTTCCTAGGAGTCGCCTTGGTCGCGACGCTCTTCCTCGCTGCGCCGGCCCCCGGCTCGGCACAGATTACCGTCGGAGTGGGCGTCGGTATCGCGCCGCCGGCGATCCCGATCTACGCTCAACCGGCGTGTCCGTCTCCGAACTTCTTGTGGCAGCCCGGTTTCTGGTCATGGGGTCCGGGCGGCTACTTCTGGGTACCGGGGACGTGGGTCGCGCCGCCGTCGATCGGTCTGCTCTGGACACCGGGGTACTGGGGCTGGAACAACAACGCTTTCTTTTGGCACCGCGGCTACTGGGGCCGCACGGTCGGCTTCTACGGTGGAATTAACTACGGCTTTGGATTTTTCGGCACCGGTTTTCTTGGCGGCCGCTGGATTGGAAGTTCTTTCCACTACAACACGGCGATCACGAACGTCAATCGGACCGTTATTCACAACACCTACATCGACCGGACCGTCATCCGTCAAAATAACAACAATCGCACCAGCTTCAACGGCGGCCGGGGCGGAATCGATGCACGGCCGACGCAGGCCGAAGTAACGGCACGTTCGCGCGGTCAAACGATGACATCGGAACAACGGTATCACGAAGAAACCTCGTCGCAGGACCGGAATCACCTTTCAACGGTTAACCGTGGACACCCCAACACCGCCGCGATCTCACATCCGTATAGCGCATCGAATCGGCCTCCGCATTTCACGCCGGTCACCAGCGCGGATCGCCAAGCGGCGCAACAGCACGTCACCACGCAGCAACCGCAACACGGAAATCAGCAACAGGGGAATCAGCAACACGGGAATAAGCCGCCGAACTAACGTTCAGCTGCCTTTGGCCATGAAATAGAACATACCGATGGTGGCGCCGCCCATGAGCGCCACCGTTCCCCATCCCCAGACCCGCGCGACCGTCGAGCTCGTCCACTTTCCCATGACGTGGCGGCTCGACGCAAGCCATACGACCACGGCGATGATTGGCACGGCGGCAATCCCGTTGAGTACCGCAGACCAGAAGAGCGCCTTGATGGCGTCGATGCGAAGCAGATTCATCGCGATCCCGATCAGAATGCCGACCGCGATGGTGCTGTAAAAACGTGGAGCTCGGCGGACCGGCTCACTCAGCCCCTCGGTAAAGCGAAAGGTCTCGGCGGCGACATACGCCGAGGATGTCGCGAGCACGGGAACGGCCAGAATGCCCGTTCCGATCATTCCGACCGCAAAGAGCACTTCGGCGAAGTTCCCGGCTAAGGGGCGCAAGGCTTGAGCCGCCTGCGCCGCCGTCGCAATTTGCCGGCCGTGCAGCGTCGCCGCGGTCGTCACGATGATGAAGAACGCGACCACGTTGGAGTAGATCATCCCCGCATTGACGTCCTCGTGCATGTTGGCCAACGACTGCGCGTCGGTCCCGCGCCGCGCACGGATGGTCTTTTGGCCCTCTTGCTTCTCGTCTTCGATCATCAACGACGCTTGCCAGTAGAAGAGATACGGCGTTATCGTCGTGCCCAGCACTCCGACCATCGTCGAGAGCCATGTCGCATCGAAATGCAGGCGTGGTACGGCGAAAGCGACCAGAACGTGGCCCCACGGGGGCCGCACGACGAAGGCGGTGATGATGTACGCAAAGAGCGCCAGCGTCAGCCATTTAAAGACTTTCTCAAGCATTCGGTATGAGAGCCACGTCTCCGCAGCGATCAAACCGATGCCAAAGAGAAAGACCAACGCTTCGGGCGGCACCGGGACGACTAAATTCGTCGCGGCGGCCATGCCGCCGATGTCGGCACCGAGATTGAACGTGTTTGCGACGATCACCAGCACCGCTAGCGAGTAAGCCAGCGAACGCGGCAAGCGCTTGAACATGATCGCCGCGAGACCTTGGCCGTTGACCAGTGCGATGCGCGCACACATGCCCTGGATCACGGCCATCATCGGCGTCGATATGAGCGTGAGCCATAGCAACGAATACCCGGTGGTCGCGCCGGCGACGGAATAGGTAGAGATTCCCGAAGGATCGTCGTCGGCGGCACCGGTAATGAGGCCCGGGCCAAGGTTTGCAAGGAACTTGCGAAGTCGCGTCATCGTTGCGGCAGCAGCGCAGCGATTTCACTGCCGGCAATCGCGCCTCGCACCGGCGCAAGGTCGCCGGCACGCAACGCCTCGGAGGCTTCCACAAGCGCCGTCAACGCGACGCGATAGAGGGCTCCGCCGACGCTCACGCGCTTTACGCCTGCTGCGGAGAGCTCTCGAAGCGGCACGGTGGTATCGCCGGGGCCAATCAACACGTTGACCGGTTTCGGGGCAACCGCACGCACTACCGCAGCAATCGCATCCATGTCGGGCAATCCCGGCGCGTAAAGCACGTCGGCACCGGCTTGCGCAAAAGCCGTCAGACGCGCAATCGTGTCGTCGAGATCGGGCCTGCCGGCGATGAAATTATCGGTGCGCCCGGTTAACAGTATGCGGCCGCGTGCGGCGCCGGCGGCCGCGCGAACGCGAGCGACGGCATCGTCGAACTCGTGAATCGGCCGGGAGGGATCCGCGGTCGTATCTTCGATTCCAAGCCCGGCCAGGCCGGCGGCGATTGCCGCCTGCACCGTTACGACGCACGCCTCCGGCGTCGCGCCGAAACCATCTTCGAGGTCACCGTTGACCGGCAGTCCGCTCGTCTGGGCTAAGAGTGCGGCGTGCGCGATCGCATCGCCGCGCGAGACGGCATGACGGCCGTCTTGGCGTCCGAGCGAAAACGCAAGTCCAAGCGACGTGCTCCCCAGCGCTTCAAATCCGGCGCGCGCGAGCAGCGCCGCCGAAGCGCCATCCCAGGCGTTCGGCATGACAAAGGCTTCGGGCCGTTCATGCAGCGCGCGAAATCGTTCGTATGGTGTGGCGGTCATATCGCTCCTTTCGTCATCACGTCGTCACGTCTAGAGGACAAATACCACGGCACGGGTTGCGCCTGCAAGGAGCCGCGCAAAACCATCGAAGAGTTGCCGACAACGTGTCAACGCACGAGCGCCGGCGGCACTTGCATCCCGGGGAGCGCTTTGCGGCGCTGCTGGCGGTGGTCGTCGCGCTGGTTCTCAACATCGCCGCTTCGGTGCAGCTCTTCGCGCCGCAAAGCGCCTTCGGCTACCACCTCGTCTATACCAGCGGCTTCGAGGTTGCGACCGTGGATCCCGAGAGCCCCGCAGCAAAGGCCGAGATTACGGCAGGCGACCATCTCGATTTTACCGCCTCGGCGCTGCGCGATCGGCTCATCGGGCTTGAGTATATGCCGGTACTTCCCGGCGAACGCGTAAGCTTCGGTCTCGTTCACCAGGGAGCGTCGCGGCCCGTCACGCTGCAAGCGGCTTTCCTGAGCCCATCGCAAACGCGCGAGGCGATATTCTCGCCGTTGACCTCCTTCCTTCGTCTCGCCGGCTTCGTCTACATCGCCGTCGCGCTGATCATTCTGCTGCGCCGGCCAAATCGCATGACGTGGGGACTCTTTCTCTACCTCGTTTCAGCGACCGACGCCGAGTTCTACCGGTTTCCGGTCTGGCTCTTTCCGGTTGTCGAGTTTGCTTCGGTCGTGCTGAGCGTGGCGGGAACGATTGGCCTGGTGATCTTCGCGGTGCGTTTTCCCGACGACCGGCCGATCGGATGGCGCGCCTGGATCGACCGGGTCGCGATTCCGATCGGCGCACTCTTTGCGATCCCGAATCTGGCATGGGATGTCACGTCGCTTCTCTTCGGCCAGAGTCCGAAACCGTGGATGACGTACGGCGCCACGTTCGGCGCGCTAGGGCTAATTCTCGTGGCAGGCGTTGCGCTCGTGGCGACCGATCTCACCGCCAAGCCGTGGGAGCGCCAGCGATTGCGATGGGTTATCGCCGGCATCTTTTTTACGTTGTTGAGCTCCGCAACGTCATGGGCGCGCTACTGGTCCGCTGCCTATGCATTCGCCACCGCCGACGCGCTGGTCTGGCTCGCTGCGGTGCTATACGCGCTGGCGCCGTTTGCGATATTCTACGCCGTCGCGCGACAGCGGGTTTTCGAGATATCGTTCGTCGTCAGCCGCACGCTGGTCTTCACGATCGTCACCGCTACCGTTTTCGCAATTTTCGCCTTGATCGAGTGGCTCGCGGGTCGGCTGATCGAAGGCACCGGCATTACGCTCGTACTGGTCGCCGCCGCTGCCATCGGCGTGGCATTTTACCTCAGCACGATCGAGTCGAAGGTCGAACAACTCATCGAACGCACCCTCTTCCGGCGCCGGCACGAAGCCGAGAGGCATCTTGCTCACGTCGCCGCCGGCCTTCCCGATGCGCAAAACATGGAAACGGTGAAGGAGGCGCTGATGCGCGAGCCGGTGCGAGCCTACTCACTCAGTTCGTCCGCGCTCTACATGCAAGACGATTCCGGCGACTATTATAGCGACGGCGCGCTGCTGGACCGAAGCGTCGCGCTAAAACTGCAAGGAACGCACAAACCGGTCCGTTTGCTGGAGCTCGACGACGACGCCACTGCCTTGGAGCATGGCGATCCGGTGCTTGCCGTGCCCGTCTTCGTGCGTTCGCGACTTGCGGCCGTCGCCGTGTATGGGGCGCACACTAACGGTGAAGACATCGATCCAGACGAAGTCGCCTCGTTGGCAGCGACCGGTGCCGCTGCCGGCATCGCACTTGACCATCTCGAGGCGTCCCGCGTGCTGCGCGAAGCAGCGCGTTGGCGCCGCCTCGCGGAGCGACAGGCCCACGAGCTCGCGGCACAGCGCGAGCGCATGGCGCTACTCGGCGAGCATCTCGCTGGCGACGATGCTCACGGGAACCGTCCCGTGTGAAAGGAGATCATCGTGAAATGCCTGCAGGTCAAAGCTGCTTCCCTTCTTCGCCTTGTACGCATCGAGCAGCGCTTCGATCTGGGCCTTGCCGACGGCGTAGTCGAACGCTTGGCCGGGACCTAACGCGAAACGGCTCACTTCACCGACCGCAGTATCCCGATCGACGCCCGCATTGGCAGCAAACCACGTGATGGCATCTTCATAGGTCCACGCGCCGGTCGCGAGCTTCGTGTCAACGATCGCGCGAGCCCCGCGCAGCCGTTCGAACTGCGCGACGGCGTAGCGGCCGTCGAGGTCGTTACCATAGAGGCCGTCGCGCTCGAGTAGAGCCTCCTCGTAGAAAGCCCATCCCTCGGAAAAGACGCCGTCGAATGAAAGCCGGCGCACCGGGTCGGTGTTGTGCTTGGAGATCGAGAACTGCAGGAAGTGACCAGGGAAGCCTTCGTGTCCGCTCGTCATCAACACCCGATCGCGATCGAAATCCTCGAAGATCGCACCGTTCGCGGCAGCCTCTGCCATATTCGGGTTCGGCGGCGGTATGAAGTAGACGCCGTCGACTTGTTTGGAGAGGAGCGGCGGCGGGTTCATCGATGCTCCGGGCAGCACCGGCAGCAGAAAGGCCGGCGTCTCGACGACCTTCATCGATCCGACGTACGAAGGAATCGTGACGATTCGCTTTTGGGCGATGAACGCGCGCAGCGTATCGAGCTGCGCTTGAAAGAAAGCAAACTGCGCGGCCTTCGTCGTCGGCGTCATGCCGCCGCCGGTTGCCGCGGCCTGCGTCGGGTTGGAGAGATTGATGCCTTTGGCTTTGGCCTCCGCCTGAATCGCCCGCTCCTGCGCCTTTGCAGAATCGAGCGTCTCCTGGCCGATCGCCGCGATCTGATCGGCGTCGTAGGGAAGCAGCAGCTCGTCGCGGAGCATCGCGTTGTACGCATCGGCCCCCATCACGTAGTTGACCGGCCAGCTGGCGGCGTTCGTATTCATCCAGGTCGTCCACTCCGTCATCGCTGCGACGGTAGCATCGCGCGCCTTGACGAAACGTGCGTGCTGGTCGGCTGGAAGCTCGGCCGCCATCGGCGTCAGAATAAAATTGAAGAGTGCCGGTGCCATCGCCAGCTGCTTGACCGCGACCTCCGCCTGAAGTCTTCCCGGATGCGTGATCAGCGGACGCTGCGCGGCCATCCACGCCGGCGCCTTCTCGAGCCGTGAGATCATATGGTCCCACCAAACCGTCGGGTCCTGGCCTTCCTTATGCAGGATCATCGTGAAGACCGCTCCGAGCACCGTGAGGGGTGGACCCGATGGGTCTTTTCCGGCCTCTTGATCGGCGAGCTGGCGATTCTGCGAAGTCACGAACGCTTTCATCAGTTTGATGTCGTTTCGGTCCTGCAACGTCGCGCCGGTGACGTCGATCGCGTCGACCCGCTGCTCGTAGCTCGCGAGCATCGCCTTGAACTTGGCGATGCCGGCCGGCGTTGGATCGCTCCACTCACCGTCGTAGCTATAATCGCCAAGAAACGTCGCGGTCTCGGGTGAGGCGGCCAAAAACCCGCGCATGGCCTCGGTCTGCACGGCGGCGATCTGCTCCGCCGGCGAGCTTTGGGCCGACGCGCCGGCGGGTGAGAGCGCGACGAGTGCGGCCGCCAGAGCGGCGATCATGCGTTCTTTCATGGGCGCTTTACGCGGGGAAGACAAGGAATGTTTCGGCGCTTGGCCTATACCGTATAGGAACTTAGGAAGGCAACGCTAGCATCGCCTGCTAGCATGGTGAGCTTTTCCCTCAGGAAGGAGCATGAAAAAGTGACCCGTGCCCTCATCCTCGGCATCTTCGCCCTCGCGCTCGTACCAGTAGGAGTCTCCGCAGCAGGCCGGTGCCTCGGTGGCAATCCTGCGATCGTCCACGTGGGCGTGCAGACGTCGCACTCAATGGGCAAGATGACTCAATACCGTTTGGTTGGAGCAGTACAGAACATGGGGACGGCTAATCAGCCGTCGAGCACCTTGCAGTTCGTAGATATTTACGACGGTGCAGAAAAAGTGGATTCGAGAAGTATCCCGCCGCTCACGTCGTCGGGAACATTCCACTTTACGTACAACTGGAGCCGGGCGTCCGATGCGGGCGCCGGATCGACGACGTTCGTATTTAAGATCCGCATGGTTAGCGGAACGAACTGCAACCCAGCCAACGGCGCCACGTACAAGCTGACGTTCTAGCAACAGTCGGTGGCGTCGAGCGCGCTCGCGCGAAACTAGTGGCCCGTTGCCGGAAGTTTCGGCAACGTTCCCGGCGCGAGCCGCTCGGCGAGGGCAGCAAAGATCGACTGACTCGCGTTTGGGTAGTTGCCTTCGGCGTCGAATGCCGAAGGCGTGTAGGTCGTCACGACGGCCACGGCGAGGCGTCGCGACGGCAAGTAGCCCACCGTGCCGCCGCAGCCTGCGAAACTCTTGATCTGCGTAACCCACGGGCCGAGATTGACGACGCCTAAGCCGTAGTTGAACTCGACGGTGTTGCGACGGCAGGCCGAGCATTTTGGATCGGCGTGGCCGAAACCGGCGAGGTTCGGGCTTAGCTGCGCTGCTGCCGACGCTTTGGAGAGCAACGTTCCGGAGCCGACGAGCTCCATCGACCGTACCATATCCGTGATGTCGGTGACTTGCACCGCGCCGTTTGCGGTCGTCCAGGACGGATCCCAAAAGGTCGATTCTTCGTAGAACGCCGTGCCGCCCGGGATATGCAGCTCGCTCCGTCGCTCCGAGCTATACGCGTGCAGTACCGGTTCGGGTATCTCCGGCGTATCGAAGCTGCGAGTCTGCGCGAGTTTCATCGGACCCATCACGTACCGTTGGAGTCCAGCTGCGAGCGGCATCCCCGTGATCTTCTCGAGCACGCGGCCCAAAATCACGTAGTTCGTGTGCGAGTAGCCCCAGTTCGTGCCGGGTGCAAACATCATCGGGCTGCGTACGCCAATCGAGATGAGCTCGTCGGAGGTCCAGTGCCGGAACGGGTCGAGCGTGGTCCCTCTCAACACCTCCGGCTGGTAGACGTAATCCGCATACCCGGAAGTCATGTCGGCGAGATTTCGCAGCGAGATGCGATCCGCGAACGGAAGGCTAGGAAAATATCGAGCGAGCTTCTCGTCCAGCCGTGCCTTTTTCTGATCGACGAGTTCCATCAGCATCGCTGCCATATACGTAAAGGCCATCGCGCCGTTACGAAAATGCATCTTCGAAGTCGCGGGAACACCGTTCATCGACTCACCGAGCGCTGCGGTGTAGACATCTCTCCCCGACGAGGTGACTCGCACGATGATCGCTTTGAGATGATGGCGCGTCATCGCATCGCGCGCGATTGCCGCGATCTGGGTGGACTCCGAGGCCGCAACGGGGAGCGCAAGGAGCCATGCCACGGTGCCGAAAAGGATTGCAAGTCGAGCCACTCGCCGCTTGCATTCGTCTTGCCGCCAAAGGTTCCGGCGTCGGGTGCCTGGAGTAGTCGTTATGATTCGTTTTAGCCATTTTGCGCATAGGGATTGACGTTGGCGGCACCTTCACCGATCTCGTCGCGCTCGAGCGGTGGAGTGGCCGGATCGTCACGCAGAAGGTTCCGAGCACGCCGCATGAACCGCATCGCGCCGTTATCGCCGCGCTTGTCGCGCTGCTCTCGCGGTACGATTTCACACCGGAGCTCGAGTTCTTAGGACACTCCACGACGGTCGCTACCAACGCGTTGCTCGGGCAGCTCGGCCTCGAGCTTCCGCGCGTAGCGCTGGTGACGACGCACGGCTTTCGCGACGTTATCGAGATCGGTCGTCAAAACCGCAGCGAAGTCTACAATCTCTTCGTCGAACGACCCCGGCCGCTGGTAGCGCGCCACGATCGGTTGACGGTTCGCGAGCGCATCGATTACCGGGGGAACGTTCTGGCTCCGCTGGATGAAGCATCGGTCGCGCAGGTGTGCGCAGAACTGCGCGAGCGCGGCGTCGCGGCCGTTGCGATCTGTCTGCTGCACGCGTACGTCAACGACGTTCACGAGCGGCGCCTCGCCGAGGCGATCGAAATCGCGCTCCCGGGCGTGCGCGTTACGCGGTCCTCTGACGTCGATCCGCAGTACCGCGAGTACGAACGCTGCTCGACCACCGTCGTCAATGCCGTGCTTGCGCCGATCGTCGAGCGCTATTTGGAACGTCTCATTGACGATCTCCGCGCTACGCAAATGCACGCGCCGCTCTACGTTATGCGCAGCGACGGCGGCTTGGCCGCGGCCGCCCACGTGCTTTCGCGGCCGGCCGCGATCGTGGAGAGCGGCCCCGCCTCCGGAGCGATCGCGGCCGCAGCGCTCGGACGTCGGATTGGCGTGCGCCACCTGCTCTCGTTCGACATGGGCGGGACAACTGCGAAGGCCGGTACGATTCTCGACGGCGTCGCGGAGGTAGCCGGCGAGTTCGAAGCGGCCGGCAGAACGCACAGCGGTCGTGCCGTTAAAGGCAGCGGCTACCCGGTGCGGTTTCCATTCGTCGACTTGGCTGAAATCAGCGCCGGCGGCGGCACGATCGCCTGGATCGACGACGCGGGCTCGCTGCGCGCCGGTCCGCTCTCGGCCGGCGCCGATCCTGGGCCGGCCTGTTACGGCAAGTCGGGTCGCGCGACCGTCACTGACGCAAATCTCGTGCTCGGCCGGCTGAATCCGCGGCATTTGCTCGGCGGTGCTTTCCCGATCGACGCGTCTCGTGCGCGCGCAGCCGTGGAACGGCTTGCGCAACGCTTAGGCATCGGCTTGGAGGCAACGGCCGCCGGGATACTCCGGCTCGTCGATGACGCAATGGCAAAGGTGCTGCGTATCGTGACGATCGAGCGCGGTCTCGACCCGCGCGACTTCACGCTCGTGGCGTTCGGTGGAGGTGGCCCGCTGCACGCCTGCGCGCTTGCCGAAGAGCTCGATATCGCACGCGTCGTCGTTCCCGCGCATCCCGGACTCTTCTCGGCCACGGGCCTGCTCGACGCGACCCTGCATTTTAACGAGATCCGCTCGGTGCTGCGCGAGACCGCGGAGCTCGATTCGGAAGCGGAAGACCGGGCGTTCGCGGCGAGCGAGACGCGCGCCCGTGCCGCGCTCGTGGAGCAAGGCGCCGAAGCGCCGACGATCTCGTTTCGGCGAGCGTACGACGCCCGTTATCGCGGCCAAAGCTTCGAGCTGACCACGCCATACGATCGCTTACCACTCGAAGTGGCGCGTCATTTTCATCACGCGCACCGCACGCGTTACGGCTACGACGTTCCCGGCGAGATCGTTGAAATCGTCAATGCGCGCCTCACCGCCTCAGGATCCCTTCGGGCTGCGGGCGGCATTCTTTCACCGGCTCAATACGAAACTCGTGATGAGGGTGCGGAGCGCGAGCGAAAGCGCGCGATCTGGCTCGACGGCGAGTTCGTCGAAGCAGCGGTCTTTGAGCGCGCGAGCTTCCCACCGGGGCGCGTCAACGGACCGGCAATCGTGGAGGCGTACGACAGCACGACGTACGTGCCGCCAAGATGGTCGGCGCATGCGGAGGGCGATCTCTTGCTGCTGCAGCGAGCCCCGTCGTGATCGATCGCATAACCGCGGAGGTCATCAAGAACGCGCTGATCTATGCATCGGAAGAGATGGGTCTCGCGGTGCGCAACGCTGCATACTCGCCGAACATCAAAGAGCGGCTCGATCACTCGTGCGCGCTCTTCGACCGGTTCGGCCGGCTGA
>DATHOO010000164.1:0-21339 GCA_035484815.1 Candidatus Acidiferrales bacterium | reverse complement strand
CTATGATATCTGGAGCGCCCATTGGCCAAACGAAAACGGTCCGATGGCGAACAGTTTGAACGCGGCCACGAAATACGTCGCGACCCACAGGCCGGAGAGTCTCGCATGGGGGCCGGTCGAGGATCTTGGATCGGACGTCGTCGAGGGCGTGCGCCGGATCAAGGCCGAGGACGGGCCGGACCTGGTCGTATGGGGCAGCTCAACGTTGACACCGGTGCTGCTCGAACACGGACTTGCCGATGAGGTCTTGCTGTTCATCTGTCCGATCCTCTTAGGAAAGGGCAAACGTTTCTTTTCGGATGGAACGCCGCCACGCGAGCTCGCGCTCGTCAGCACGAAGGCTGCGTCTTCGGGCGTCGTCATCAGTACTTACCGGCCTAGCGGGCCGTTGCGGACCGGCTCGTTCGGCTGACAGAGGCGGCGACGTACGGTTTTAGATAGGGTGCCGGTATTTGCGCCGTCGAAGCGGCGTGACCATGCAATTGAAACTGGTAGGCACCGCTCTAATACTTATGTCGATGTTGTCGGGCTGCGGCGGCGGAATCGCCCCGCGCTCCACTGCGCTTCCTCTACTCTCTAGAAACAACCCTGCGCTTGCTTCGAAGACGTCTGCGCCGTTTGCCTATGTGGCGCAAACGTGTGAGTCTAGCTCGTCTTGTCCCTCGCCGAATGGATTGGTACAGATGTTAGGCGGCCCGGCGATTACCACCGGCGTCGAAAAACCCACCACGCTGGCACTCGATGGTTCCGGCAATCTTTATGTCGGCAATTCGACCTCGTCAAACGAGGGTGACGTCAGCGTGTACGCGGCCAAGAGCGTGAATCCGCTGCGGATTCTAAGCGGCATTACCGGTGTTCCTAAAGGGCTCGTTGCGGATGCAGCCGGACGTTTATTCGTCGTTGCACAGTACCGCGCGGGTTGCTGTCAGTTAGATGGCACCGGCGAGATTTACGCAGCCGGCGGGACGAAGCCACGACAGAATCTCAAAGGTCTCAGCGGTTTCGCGCATTCTCCGGTGCTCGACGACTCCGGAAACCTATACGTGGGCAACTTTGACGTGTTTCCCGGTTGGGTGAGCATCTACGGGCGCGGGAAGCGCGTCCCATCCCGTGTCATCAACAAGGGGATCGGCCTCCCGATCCAGTTAGCTATCGCGCCAAACGGGGATCTGATCGTCCTCAACGGACTCTTTAGCGGCGGCTACAACGTGACGGTGTATCCGGTCGGAGAAAGCACCGCGTCACTGACGATCACTGCGGGCCTGCATGCGTCGACCGCGGTCGCCGTCGATGCGGATGGGAATATCTACGTTGCCAATGGCCGAGACAAGAAGCTGCGTGGATCGATAACGGTCTATCGTAATGGGCTAACAACCGTCTGGCGCACGATTCGTTCCGGGATCACGTTTCCAGGAGCGCTCGCGTTCGACGGATCGGGTCGGCTCTACGTCGCAAACATTCCCCGTAAGGGAGCGAACACGATCGCCGTCTTCGCTGCCGGCGGTTCGAGACCGGCGCATACGTACCGGCTAACAGAGCAGTTTTCCGCCCTCGCCGTGCCCCGGTAGCAGGTTCGTTACTTACCGACTGATCGCGTTACCCACTGCAATACCGCGAATTCTCCGGAGTTCAGCAGCGTAAGGCTCGTCAGTTGGCTCGCTTAGGGGGACCGCTCTAAGCTGTGCTGTTGGGCCTAAATAGAGCATCGCATCCACGAGTCGTTCGACGCGATAACCGGGGTACGCGTTGTTCACCGGCACCCATCGTGAGCCAACGCGACGCATCGTGTCGGCAGACGTAATGGCGTAACCGCTTTCGGCCCCTACGTTCGTTCCAGCAATCGACGCAATGACCGGTGCCGGCCAAGATGCCAACGTCCGGCGAACTTGGCCGCTGAAGCGTGACGCATCGCTGATGGCATAGATGACATACGTGGAACCGGAGCTCCGTCGCTCAAGTAAAGTCGTCAGCGTAGCGTCTGCTGCTGCCGGCGGGTGTTTTGTCAAGTGCCCGCCTCCCATTACCACCAGCGCGCGCCGATGTTTCGCAAGAACCTGCGTTCGAATCACGGTGGCGGCGCTTTTGTCACGTAGAGAAAGAAAGGCATCAAACTGATCAGGCGTGTGAACAGCGCTCCAATCGATGGGTGGATCCGCGGCCAGGACGCGCAACGAATGCGCAGGGGCCGTTCGATTACCGTTACGAACTAAGTTGATGAGCGTTTTCCAAGTAGGGTCCGCTTCGCACCCAAAGATTTGCGTTGTTTTTCGCCAAACGACCCGAACCTGTTGTTCGGACACTTGTCCGCCCGCAACGTAACGATCCAAAATGGCTTGATATCGCGAGTTGCCGCATTCGATGACGATATCGTCGATATTCTCTGCGAAATCCGGATCGGTAAGCAGGCTACGGAGTAGTTCCAGTTCGTTCGCGCCGCCTTTATCTTCGAGGTGGTCCAACGCGAGGATGGGGAAGTGCCTCGACGCCGAGATCATGAACTTGGTGGCATCCTCCGGTTGAGGCGTGGACGTTCCACCGCATCCCGCAAGCAACGCGGCAACGGCGACGCTAAAGGCGAAACGGGTGGCTCTAAACAATTACATCGGCGCAGACATGGAAGACCTCGGCCAGCTTTCGAATGGCCGAGGCGCTAGCGCTCGACGTGTAGGTTAATCGTCGCGATGGGAGGGCTGCCCGTATTATTGAGAATCGCGGTAAACTGGCACTCATCTGGCCCTTGGCCGAGCGCTCGGAAGAAGTACGTCACTTGCAGATAGCCGGAGGGGTTACCGCGCGCGCGGGTGTGCTTTACCGAAATCTGAGTACCGCTCTTGCAGTAAAGCGGTGCAGTGAAATAGCCGTTGGGTCCCCAGAACGTAAGCAAGGCCTTCGCGGGATGGGCTGCGCCGTAGCGTAAGCGCACGCCGGCCTTGTTCCAAAAGATGTTGCCGCTGCTATATCGCTGCTGGGCGGAAGGTGCTGGAGCCGATCCGATGGGCGATGGCGCTCCGGCGCAGCCCGCAAGGACCGCTATGAGGATGCACGTCGCCGGCAAGTAATTGCGCATAGTCCCGGATTCGTTGGCCTAACGGCTTTTCTTGCACCAACGCAAAGCGTTCGCACCCCGCTGCTCGGGCAGGTTTTTGCCCGGACTCCGCGACAACGTCGAGCTTCGGAGGATAATGATGAGCTCGAGGATGCCGCTTCTGCTAGCGATTGTTTCTATTCTCGCGTGGACCGGGGCTGCGGCGCCGTCGCCGTCGACGGTTTCGTCCGACACCGCGCTCGTCGGTTGGGCCGCCGGACCAGCTATACCGGCCGAGCTCACGGCCGAGCAGACGATGATGCGCGTTCCTAGCAGCGCAAATGCGATGGAGATCGAACAGCATCTCTCGTCAGCCCCGCATCGCGCGGGTACCCCGGCCGATCACGCGACCGCCCTCTACGTCAAGGATCGTTTGACTCGAGACGGCTTCAGCACGCGCATTCAAGAGTACCAAGTGGAGTTTACCGGTCCGCTCGAGCAGAGCCTCACGATGGTATCGCCGCGCCGGGTCAACTTCGACATGCTCGAAGGCACGCCCGGGCACCCGACCAAGTGGGAACGCATCGCGGGGCCGCCATTCCTGGAAGAGTCAGGCGACGGCACGGTAACCGGACCGGTCGTCTACGTCAACGGCGCCTCGAAAGCCGACCTCACGGAGATCGACGCGCAGCGCGTCAGCCTCAAAGGCGCGATTGCGCTCGTCCGCCTCGGCGCTCCCGGTGGAGGGGGCATTGCCGGCCTGGATCCCAGCTGGATCGCTTACAACGAGCTGCGCAAACGCGGCGTCGTCGGCATCTTAGAGTTCATGGATCCCGCGACCACGGGCTACGGCGGTGGCGCGATGTGGCCAAGCGGAAACTACAAAAACACGAACATGGCGGAGCGGATGGGCGGCATGTCGCCGCGCGGCTTTATGGCGTTTCCGCCCGGCGACCCGACGATGGCCGGCAAAGTCCCGGCCGTCGGTGCCGCGCACAAAAGCTGGAACGACATCCCACACGCGACGATCCCGGAGTTGAGCATCACGCAGAGCACGGCGCGCACGCTGCTCGCCGGGATGAGCGGCAACGTCGTTCCGCAATCGTGGCACGCGATGTTTGAGTTCGTGCAGCGCCTCGGTGGAAACGAAGTCGTGCGCGTCCATACCAGGTTCGAGCGCGAACTCAAGACGATCTGGTTGGTCTTCGGCGACATGCGCGGCAGCGAACAGCCCGATTCGATCGTCATGATCGGCAGCCACCGCGACGCGATGACCTTCGGTGCGATCGACCCCGGCAGCGGCACGACCGACCTGCTGCAAGATGCCGATGCATTCCATGCGCTAGCGCAGCAAGGCTGGCGGCCGAAGCGGACGATCGAGTTTGCATCCTGGGATGGACACGAGCTCGGACTCTTCGGCTCAGCAGCCTTGATCTATCAAAACGGTTCGGCGCTGCGCAAAAACGTCTTTCAATACATCAACACCGATCAGCTAACAACGGGCAATCCCTTCGTCGTGAGCGCTTCGCCGGGGCTTTACGGGTTTATGAAGCAGATTTGCGACGTCGTGCCCGCGGCCGACGGCAGCGGCATGCTCGGCGCGCGCGATCAGCGCGTGCGGCCATTGCTCAATCCGATTTCCGGCGGCTCCGACCACCAGAACTTTGCTTATATGCTGGGTGTGTTGAGCACGTCGAATGGTTATTATGGTTCGTTCGGCGCTCATCACACGGCTGAGGATAACATCGATGGCCTACGCACCTACGATCCCGGCATGCGCGAGGCCGTCGTTACCGCTCAGGTGACGGGCATCCAAGCGATGCGCGCGGCCAACGCGACGGTGCAACCGCTGCGCATCGAAGAGATACCAACGCAGATGCTCAAGGACCTGATGGCCGTGCAGCTCAAGTCGTTCGAAGATAGCAACGGCACGGTGACGCTGAGCGGCCTTCGCGACGCGCTCAATAGCTATCAGGCCGCGGCGCACGCCACCGACGTGGCGATGCAACAAGCCGAAGCGAAAGGCGACGTTGCCGCCATGCAGGCGATTGCCGCCCGCGAGCAGGCTTCGCGCGATGCGTTCTTTATGCCCGACGGTCTGTTGCAGAACTCCTACTATCACACGATCGATCGCGTCTTCACCAGCTTTCCCGAGATCGTCTTCGCGGGCGGCAAAGCAGACGTGAGTAAAAAAGGCTACGACCGGATAATGGCGGCTATAGCGAACGCGACCGCCGCGCTGAAAAGCTAGCGCTCCTCGACGCCAGTTAACCGCTGGCGGATGTCGTCGAATGAGCGGCCGACGCCGCGAAAGCCGTCTTCGACGCGGGTCTCGAGTGCGCGGAACCGCCGATCCCAGCGCTCCTCCATTTGGTCAAAGCGGCGATAAACGTCCTCGAAGCCTCGGCTGACGTCGCCAAAACCCAGCTCCGTCGCGTTGCGCAAATCGAGGATTGCGTTCAGTAGCTCTGCGTACCGCGCGTCATCCATTTCTTAATACGAGCATACGATCGTTGCCGTCATGTTTCCTGGTAGTTACAGTAGCTCTAGGATCTCGTCGACGTTACCGATTTCCCCGATGCGCGGAAAGATGAGCTGCAGCGCACGGTCGTGCGCCTCTTCGGAGAGATCGGTCATCCCATCGGCGGCAAACGTGAGATTGTAACCGCGCTCCCAAGCGTCGCGAGCAGTGGACTCGACGCCGATGCTCGTGGAGACGCCGCAGAGCACGATGTTCGTGACGCCGCGCCGCCGGAGCTGGAGATCTAAGTCCGTGCCGTAAAAGGCGCCCCATTGGCGTTTGTGAACGAGCACGTCGCGTTGCGCATCGGCCTGGAGCTCGTCGGCATACTCGAAGAAATCCGTCGGGCGCTTCGCCGTGACCGCCGCCGACTGCGTGCGGCTCTTCAGTGCGTCCGCGCCGCTTGGAGACCAGCCGACGCGGACCAGCACGACGGGGCGTTCCTTCGCGCGAAACGCATCCGCCAGCCGCACGACGTTCGCCAAAACACCGGCCGTCGGATGCACCGTCGGCATCGCGAGGATGCCTTTCTGCATGTCGATGGCGACGAGCGCGTTCGCGGGATCCAGCGTGGTGATCGGCATTTTGACGCCGGTTCGTGACGATCGTGCGATCTCTTGGAAGCGAGCAGGTGCCCGCTCGCGGAACCCTTCGTACTGTCCGGCGGTCGCAGTGGGAACTATGCCCGCTCTCGCCACCCGAATCTGTCCCGTCGAAACGCGCGAGGAACTGCTCTACCTCTTGACGCGCGCCTCCGAGCTCGAGCACGATCTCGCCTGTTCTTATCTTTACGCTGGGTACTCGATCAAATCGCAACCCGGCGAAGGCGGCCTCACGTTTGACGAGCACGTTGCCGTGCGGGGTTGGAAGCAAAAAATTGCGCACGTCGCGGTCGAAGAGATGCTGCACCTGGCGCAGGTTTCGAATATTCTCACTGCCGTCGGCGGCGCGCCGCACTTTGTCCGCGGCACCTTTCCGCTGCCCGCGTCGACCTTCCCATTCGGCATCGAAATTTCGCTCGAGCCGCTCTCGCAAGCGCTGATCGAGCGGTTCGTCTGCTACGAGATGCCGCACGAAGGGGTTTTGTCCGCGCAGGAAATGGCGCAGTTCGACGAGATCCGTCACCGCCAAGTCGTTGACGAGGATCGGATCGAACTTGCGCGCCAGCAAAACGCCATCGAGCCTTTCGACATCGACTTCCGAACGGTCGGTGAGTTCTACAAAAAGATCGAGTCGGCATTCAAGTGTGATAACGCGCCCCGGCTTTTCATCGGCGACCCGGCCGTGCAGGCGAATCCGTGCTATCTCGATCTGCCCAAAGAGCTCGTACAAGTCGTGGACGCCGACTCGGCGTGCCGCGCGATCGATATGATCGTCGAGCAAGGCGAATCGCCCACCGCGGCGCATCCCGGCGCGCATTTCGTCGTTTTCAATGAGATTCGACGCGAGCTCGAGGCGCTCTCACTTCAAGCCGAGCGCGAAGGGCGCATCTTCGATCCTTTCCGGCCGATGGTGAGCAATCCGAGCACGCGTGGCAGCCGTGACTTTGCCGGGACGAATCGCATCACCGACCCGGTGGCACAGGAGCTTGCGGAACTCTTCAACGGCGTCTACGATCTGATGCTGATGATGCTCGTGCGCTTCTTTGCGCACGGCGGCGAAACCGAAGAGGAAATGCGCCTCTTGGCGCGCGGAACGCTTCGTATGATGGCATCGGGTCTGCGTCCGCTCGGTGAAGCGCTGGCGCGGACGCCGGCGGGCCCGGAATATCCCGGCAAAACCGCCGGTCCGACGTTCGGCATCGCTCGAAGCGTCCATCTGCTCGCGCATAAGGAAGCGGCCTGGATATTTTTCCTCGAGCGTCTCTACGATTTGGCGACTCGCTTGACGCGCCTCGGCGAAGAGGCCTCGCTGCCACAGGAAGTTCCAGAAGCTGCAGCGGCGATGGAATCCGTGGCCGAGCATCTGACGCCGTTCATTCCGGCGAAGTTTTCAATGACCGTTCGCAGCGACGCCGACGAGCGCAACACGCGCACCACCATCCGCGCCGAAGTCGACGGGCCGTACATCGTCCGCAATCTGCGGAAGCTGACGAACTCGCTCGGCGAATCGCTGGCGGTGCGACCGATCGTCGCGCTCTGCCGATGCGGCGGCTCGAAGCTCAAGCCCTACTGCGACGGGACGCATGCGACCAACGGCTTTTGCGGGGTCAAGTCGCCGGATCGCACGCCGGATCGCGCCGACACCTATGTTGGCCAAGAGATCGTCGTGCTCGACAATCGCGGCACCTGCTGTCACTTCGGCAACTGCACCGACCAAGAGCCGAAGGTCTTTCACAACGCTTCCGAGCCGTTCGTTACAGCCGACGGAGACGATGCCGACAAGACCGTCGCGATCGTTCGCGAGTGTCCGTCCGGCGCGCTGGGTTTCACGAGAGACGGCGTGAGCTACCATGGCGAAGATCGCGAGCAAGAAATTTACGTCGCACACAACGCGAGCTACTACGTGCGCGGCGGCATCGAGCTCGAGGGCGAGACGATGAACAAGGGCGCGTCACGCGAGCATTACGCGCTCTGCCGTTGCGGCCACTCGAAGAACAAGCCGTTCTGCGACGGGTCGCACTGGTACGCCGCCTTCAAAGACGACGACAACTAAGACGAAAAACCGATATTGTGCCGTCCTCCGACTACGCGCCCTTCGCCCTTCGCCCTTCAACTACGCCGCTACGCGGCGTAGTTTATCCTGAGCGAGCGCAGCGAGTCGAAGGGCTCAGGATGACAAGGGGTATTTGAGCTTCGCTCAGATGACAAGCCATGCTCCGCTCAGCTGACAGGTCTGTGCTCCGCATCGCGCTAGCTCACGGCAGTCGACGAGACCGCGCTTGCGGATTAGCGCTCGATGGCGGCTTCGAGATTCTCAATGACGCCGAGCTGCGTCAAAATAATTGAGCCCGATGGATAGCAGTCGAACTTCCTAATCTTGCCATTATCTAGCTCCCAAATGTCCACGCACGGAGCATCCATCCTCTTCCCCGTTGGCGGAATGGTCCCGAATGGCGTTTGAAGAGGCCCTGTGTGGGTGCCCTGGAGTGCAAGACGAACGAAAACGGTATTGCCGACCGTCCAGAAGTCGTAGAGCGCCCGATGCATATCGGCGAAGGCGGCGCCGTAGTTCCTGACCGGGAAGTCCCATTCCTTAGGTCCCTCATACGTGACTTTTACAGATTCGTCGATAAATATGCCGTCGTCGGCAAAAAGCGATTTCCATCCCTCCAGGTCCCTACGCTCTGCAATGGCATAGGCTTCTCGGACAAACGCTTCGGGATCGAACGTCGGGGTTTTATTGGACATTGCTCCTCCTAACTGGCACGGATGAAGGCTGCAATCTCGTCGAGTGCGCGACTCGCTGCTTCGAACGTTGCGAGCGCAGCCGGGAAACCGTGAAGCATCCCTTCCCAGACGTCGAGTCGTACGTCAACGCCGGCCTCCTCGGCGTGCTGTGCGAGTCGCACTGAATCATCGAGAAGCACTTCATCATCGCCAACATGGATCCGAAGTGGCGGAAATCCGGCAATGTCTTGCGTTAGTGCCGAGAATGGCCGTGATGGATCGGCATCGCCTAGATACAAGGCGATAAGTTCGCGAGCTTGCTCTTTTGTAAACAAAACGTCGGCCGCGTCTCGTGACTCCCAGCTGGCGCCGGAAAGGGATAAGTCAGTTATGGGTGATATCAACACCGCGCCTTTCGGCCGCGCAGGGAATTCGTTATGCTTCACCCAGGCAAACAACTCGAGCGCGAGCGCGCCGCCCGCCGAATCGCCGGCGACCACGATGTTTGGCAACCCGCGATCGAACAGGCCTTTGTACGCGGCGCACACGTCTTCGACCGCGGCTGGATATGGGTGCTCCGGCGCCAAGCGATAGTCCGGTATGAAGGCGGCTGCGCCGGCCCGACCGGCGAAGTGTCCAACGAAGTTGCGGTACGCGTCGGCTGAGCCCCCGACGAACCAGCCGCCATGCAGCCAGAGTATCGTGCGATCCGTGGGATCGGTAGTCCGGCACCATATGCCGGGAACTTCCGCGATCGTGTCGCGCGAATATTCAACGCCGGCTGCTGCAGGCGTCTGTCTCATGATGGCGTCAAAGGCGGGACGCAAAGCGATGCCACGTACCTCGCCTTTGTGTGGCGCGAGAACGGACCTCAGCAAGGCTCTTGCTTGCGCGTCGGCGGCGGTCAAAGGATGCACGACGACGTTTGCTGAGGTTTTCATCGTACGGTCGCGCGTATCTCGGTGCGGGATTGGTAGAGTTCCCAGAACTTGCCGGCGATGACGGACGGATCGACCGAGTTTGCGCGAACCTCCCCTGGCGTTCCCTGTATCGTGCTGAATGTCATGACCTCGCCGACGTAGATCCCGTCGGCTTTCAAACTCTCGGCGAGCAAACCGACAAGTTTGTGTTTTGCCGCGCTTGCGAGGGCTAGCCCCATCATGTGCAGAGCGGTGGCCGCCTGATCCGACTGTGGCGAAACCTCGGCCAGTCCGCCGGTCGAGACGAGTATGGCTCCGTCGTTGGTCGCTTTGAGGTCGGATCGAACCTCGTTCGTCGCGGCGAGGAGCCCAAAAACGGATACATCGAAGTCGCGCTGCAGCGCTTCGGGATCGGCGGTGAGGAGATCGCCCGCCTCGGCGCCGTAGGCATTCCAGTGCAGAATCGCGATCGGTCCCATCTGCGCCCGTATGTTTTTCAAGGCCGTTTGAATGGACGTAGGATCCGCTGCATCCGCTTGAAATCCGACGGCCGCGATGCGGCGAGCACTCAGCGCTGAGACGCCCGCAGCGATCCGCTCATCGTTTCGCGCAACGAGCGCTACAGAAAAGCCTTCTCCGCCAAACTTCTCAGCCACCGACGTCGCCGTCCCCGGCCCAAATCCCACGATAACAATCACTTTCGACATACAAAGTTCTCCAATGTGTTCAAACGAAAAGCACTACGAGAAGGCATCTCTGACCGTCGCCCCCTTCGCGGATCCCGAAACCTCCGGTTTAGCCGCGAAAATCGGGGCAAAAAGCGCGCGGTATGGCAGCGCCGCCAAAAGCCCAAGAACGGTGGCCAGAAGGGGTAACGGCAGCAGCGCCGGCGACGTGACTAGGTGAACGGCAAAACTATTATAGAGGAATGCCGCCAACATGATGAGTGCGAGCGGAACAAAGCGGTTGCTCAGAAAGGATATCCCGATGAGCAACTGCGCGAACCCGACGAACAGCATCCAATGGCTTGCGGACAGCGCGTGAAACACCGTTCCCGCCATCCCGGGCTGCGGCGGCGGTGACGGAAAGACAAACGGCACGAGGCCAGCCAAAACGAAGAGAAGCCCCAGTATAATGCGAGCGATGGTCGATGCGATGGTCATGATGTGAACCTCTTGCTGATCTCAGCCGATTCAGGGTTTGGTAGGAGCCGGCGAATCTCAATGAGCTCGAGGCCGAGCGCCTCGATCTGGGTGAGGATGCCGAATAGCGCGGAGCGGTCGGGCAGAAGACCCGTTAGGACGCAATCTGCACCCCGTTGCTGCGACACCATTTCCGGGAAGGCAGCGAGGCAGGTTGCGCCGAGGTGGCCCTTGACCCGGATTGAGTAGAGCTTTGGCTCGTGACTCCGCACGACTCCATCCTCGTTCAGCAGCTGGTGAAGCCGCATCGCCGGAAGTTAGTGACCGAGAAGCCGAAGCTGTCGGGCGCGCTCGACGGCTTCGGTACGGCTAGCGGCGCCGAGCTTCGAATAGATGTTACGAACGTGGGTGTTCACGGTGTTCACGGAGACGTAAAGCTCCCGGGCGATATCCGACCTCGAGAGGTTCGTCGGGAGGTACCGCAGCACGCGAAGCTCGGTCGCGCTGAGTTCGCCGGCGGCCGTCGAAAGAGCGTTGCCGCGCGGCGAGAGGCCGTCGAGGATGTCAACGATCTCTAACAGTAGCGCGGCGTGAGCCGTCTTGTGGCGCGGCAGCTTCGTAAGCACGTCGCGAGCCCCGGTCATTGCAAAGGGCCAAAGCAATCGCTCGCGCTCTGCCAGACCTAGCGCCTTCTCAAGCGACGATATCATCTCGGGTTCGTTCTCGAGCTCCAGGTAGGCGCGGGCCGCGAGAAGCTGCGCCTCGACAAGCACGAAATCGTGTATCGGCGCCGTATGCGCATCAAGGACGTCGCGAAGTTCCGCAAGCGCGGCTGCGGGCTCTCCAGCCTCAAGCTCAATCGCAGCCGCGGCGTTTCGAATCTCGGGAGCGGCGGCGCGCGGCGAAGGAACCGCGGCGAGCATGCCGCGAGCGTCGTCGAGCAAACCTAGTCGCGCTTTGGTGGAGATCGCCCACCCAATAGCTTGCGCGGCCAGCACGTGTTCGCCAAGCATGCGCGACTGCATTCGCTCGGCTTCCGAGAACTCCGTAAGCGCGTCGCGAAGTCTATTGCGGCCGACATGAAGCATTCCGCTAACGATGTGCAGCAGCATCTCTTCGGGCGGGTTCGTATCGGGTTTCATCGCCTTCTGCGCTCGTTCCAGCCATCGTTCGCCCGTGATGAAATCGCCTGCCCAAATCGGCGTGCCGGCCAGCGTCAGCAGCGCCGGCACGACGATCGTTTCGTTTTCCCACCCGTAGCGCTGCGCCAGTTCGACGGCACGTTCGCTGTGATCTCGCGCGCTCGCGAACGACCGGACCTTCGACGCGAACCCAAGACTTGACAAGCAGATGACGTGAAGATATGGCGCCCCGATTTCTTGCGAAAGCTCCGCGCCATCGCGCAAATGCCGGTCGGCGTCGGCGAGCCGTCCCGACCACATCTCGACAATGCCAAGGTTCATGAGTGCCATCGCGCGCAGAACTCCGCACGAACCCAGACAGTTGGCTTGCTCGATAACGCTGTCTAGCTGCCCTTGACGCCTTGCCAAGCCAAGCCGAAGAATAGCGATGCCCACGCCATAGCCCGCCTGAAGATTTGCAGGCAGCGTCTTCGCTTCACGTTGCGCGACATCGAGATCTCGCGCAGCCTCCTCGAACCGCCCTTGCTGCGTCTCGAGCGCCGCATCGACGAGTGCCAACTCAGGATGGTCGATCCGCACCGCTCGGGGAAACGCTTCCAGCAGAGATGCAATGGTTTCATTGTGTCCGCTGACGAGCAGATCGAAGAGTTGGTCTGTGAGCAACCAGGCCGCACTTTGCCAATCGCCGGCGGCTTGCGAGTGACGGATGGCTTCGATCGCATATCCGCGATCGGCGAACCAACCGGCCGCGCGACGGTGTAGTTCTGCGATCCGATCCGGCGTCGAACGCCTAAGTTCGAGCCGAAGCAGTTCTCGGAATAAGTGGTGATAGCGAAACCACGAGCGTTGCCGGTCGAGCGAAACCACGAAGGCATTTGCATCTTCGAGGTCGAGAAGAATGCTGTCCGAGCCGCTCGTCTCCGCAAGCAAATCGGCCAGATCGGCGTTGAATCGTTCGAGGATCGACGTCGTAAGAAGCAGACGCTGGACGTGCTCCGGTTGCCGTTCCAGCATCTCTGCCAACAGATAGTCCGCGACGACTCGATTGCTGCCGGAGAACTGCGCAACGAATGTCTCGGGGTCGGAGTCGACCGCAAGCGAAAGGGCCGCAAGCCGAAGGCCAGCCGCCCAACCTTCGGTTCGTTGCTGGAGCGTGCGCACCGCCTCGCCGGAGAGAACGATTCCGGAACTCTCAAGGAGCTCGCGCGTCTCCGATTCGGTGAACTCGAGATTTGTTGCGCGAATCTCCGCGACCTCACCCGAGAGTCGCAACTGGTGGATGCCGAGCCGTAGATCGTGTCGCGACGCCAACACCGCGCGCGCGTGAGCGGGAAGACGCGCGATTAACGTCGCGATGTGGACAAGTGCGTCGCGCGCGAACTCATGCGCGTCGTCGATCGCTATCACGAACGGATCGCGGTGCTCGTTCAACTGCGCCAGGACGCGCTCGACCATGACGGCGCTGCTAAACGTCGGGGTTGGAACGGTGGCCTCTCCGGCTCGGAGCGCGGCGAGCAAATCGAGCCAGAAGGCTTGCTCGTCTTCGTGATTCCGGGCGGACGTGAAGACCACCCGACGATTGTCTCGCAGATGATCGATCCAAGTACGCAGAAGCGTCGTCTTGCCGCTTCCCGCGGGCGCCGAAATTAACGTGACGCGCTTCTCGACGGCTTGGTCGAGTGTGCTGAACAGGCGCTCGCGGTCGATCAGCCGGACTAGCGTGCGACGGCCCGTATCCACAACCATGAGGTTCAATAGACTGCAGGTCCCGTCCCCGGGGTTTCACCGCTCATCAAGATCCGGCGATGACGGCTCACCCGCCCTCGAGCGACATTAACGCCACGAGACGTAAGGAGACGGATTGAAACTAGCGATCAACGGCGCAGAAGTCGAGGTCGACGAGCGTCATGCGAAGACGCCGCTGCTCTGGGTGCTCAGAGACGTCGTTGGGTTGCACGGAACCAAGTTCGGCTGCGGAGCCGGCTACTGCGCCGCGTGTACGGTATTGATCGACGGGCGTAACACCAAGTCGTGCCAGACGGCGGCCGAACGCGCAGCCGGCAAGCAGATTACTACCGTCGAGGGCGCTTCGGGGAACGTCGTCGATGCCGTCCGCACTGCCTGGCATCGCGGCAACGTCGTGCAGTGCGGCTACTGCCAGCCGGGGCAGACGCTTGCCGCGGTCGCGCTGCTCGAATCGAATCCGTCACCAGACGACGCCGCCATCTCGCGATGGATGAATGGCAACCTCTGCCGCTGCGGCACATATCCGCGCATCAGGCAAGCGATTCACGCCGCCGCCGACACGCTGGCTTCGAAGCAGCCGGTCGAGAGGTTTTCCTCGCCACCCGAGCTCGACGTGCCTGCGCTGACGCTAGAAGAGAAAAGCGACCCGATTCATCCCTACGTTCGCGTCAAACCTGATGGAACGATCGTCGTTTACTCAAGCCAGATTGAAATGGGACAAGGCGTTCACACTGGTTTGGCAACGATCGTTGCTGAAGAGCTCGACGCAGACTTCGATGCGATTCGGGTCGTCAATGCCTCCAACGGAGCCAGCGCCTCGGGTGATGTCTACGGCAACCCGTTCTCGGGCGGCTTTCAAATTACGGGCGCGTCGACGTCGACGCGAAGCTTTTGGCAACGCTATCGCACGGTTGCCGCTCGAGCGCGAGCGCGACTCGTCGCGGCTGCTGCCGACGCGTGGCAAGTGCCGGCGCAAGAGATTCTGACGGAGTCCAGCGTTCTTTCACATCCGAGCGGCAAGCGAGCAACGTACTCCGACTTCACCGCTCGCGCCGAACAGCTACCGGCCCCCGACGCCCAGCCCAAGCCGCGTGAAGCGTATAACCTCATCGGCAAGGAGGGCCGGCTCAGAGTCGACGCGGCGGAGAAGATCCTCGGTAAACCGACGTTCACCATCGACGTAAGTCTGCCAGGCATGCTCACGGCGATCGTTCTTCATCCGCCGAGATTCGGCGCGCGAGCGACTTCGATCGACGACAAAGCGGCCCTAGCTGCGCCTGGCGTGAAAGCCGTCGTTGCGATTGACGAAGGCGTGGCCGTCGTCGCTGAGACCTTCGCCGACGCGCAAAACGGACTGCGTTTGCTCGAGATCGTCTGGGACGATGCAAAAGCAGAACGCCGCAGCTCGGCGCAACTGCTTGACGAGCATCGGCGGCTGGTCGAGACCGGCGCCGGCGCCGTGGTTTCAAAAGACGTGGGAGACGTTGCGGCAGCTCTCGCAAAGGCAGCGTACGTCGTCGACGCAACCTACGAGCTCCCTTATCTCGCGCACGCGCCGATGGAGCCGAATAATGCCGCGTGTCGCATGGGCGATAACGGCGTGGTCGAGGTGTGGGTGAGCACCGAGTCGCCGGTGTACGCGCAAATGTCGGCTGCGCAAGCTGCCGGTATCAAAAACGACGAGGTCCTCGTGCATGTCACCAAGGCCGGCGGCTCGTTCGGGCTTCACAGCACTTCGGGTCACGACCCCAACAGTGAAGCGGTACAAGTCGCTAAAGCACTCGATTGGAAGTATCCGATCAAGTTGCAGTCGTCGCGCGAAGAGGAGTTCAAGAGCGGCCGCTACCGTGCAATGGCTGTGCACCGCGTGCGGGCCGGAGCAGACCGCACGGGTCGGACCATCGCGCTGCACCAGCAGATGGCCGCGCAGCCGACGTCGGTGAATCTTCCGTTCGTCGGCGAGGTCTTGTTCGCCAAGGGCGTCGACTTCATGACGACGACCGGTGCGGTTGACTCACCGTACGCGTTCGAGAATTTTAAATTGGAATCGACCAACGTCGACGCCGGTGTACCCATCATGGTTTGGCGTTCGGTCGGCAACTCGCACACGGAGTTCGCCCGTGAGTCGGCGCTCGACGAGTTAGCTATCGCGGCGAAGCGCGACCCAGTCGACCTCCGTCGCGACCTCCTAGCGAACACGCCGCGCACGCTGCAAGCCCTCGAAGTGGCCGCAGATCTTGCGTCGTGGAGCACGCCGCTAGAGCAAGGCCGCGGGCGGGGCGTTGTCTGCAGCAGCTTCCTCAGCCATAGCGCGATGATCGCGGAAGTCGTCCTCGACGAGCGAAATCGCGTTCATATCGAGCGTATCGTTTTCGCCCTCGACTGTGGCATCATGGTCAATCCCGATCTCATCCGTGCGCAAGTCGAAGGCGGCATACTGTACGCTCTCAGCGCGGCAGTATGGGGAGAGGTCGTGCTCGGTGACGGCGGGGAGATCCTCACGCAGAACTTCGACCGCTATCCGGTCGTCCGGATGCAGTCGAGCCCCAAGATCGACGTGCACCTGATCGAGTCAAACGAACCACCAACCGGCGTTGGGGAAGTGAGCGTTCCAAGTACCGCTCCGGCCCTCGCCAATGCGATCGCATCGCTTACCGGAAAACGGATCCGGCAGCTGCCGCTCTCAAAAACCATCCCGATCTTCTAACGAAGGAAACTAAGCATGGCTGACGTCAATATCACTCCAAGCGCTAACGGTCCCTATCTCGTCACCGGCCCCGTTAACCTCACCGACGTTGACGGTCGCGCGATCGCTCATCCGGACCAGATGGCGCTCTGCCGCTGCGGCGGCTCCAGCAACAAGCCGTTCTGCGACGGCACGCACCTTTCAAACGGCTTCGACGGAACGCTCGCGAACTAGCATGCGAATCGACGTTCACCAGCACTTGATGCCGGCGTTCTATGCGCGCGCGATGGAAGCCAACGGTGGCGATCCCTCCGATAGCCCGCTGCCGAAGTGGTCGCCTGAACTCGCAATCGATTACATGGACTCGCATCAAATCCGTACGGGTATCCTTTCGCTAAGTTCGCCGAGCGTCGTCGGGTGGCGCGGAAAAGAGCGGCGAGAAATGGCTCGCCGGGTAAACGAATACACCGCCGATCTCGTCGCGAAGCGGCCGGCCCGTTTCGGAAACTTTGCGACGGTGCCGTTGCCCGACGTCGAGGGATCGCTCGAGGAGATCGCATATGCGTTTGACGTCCTACAAGCCGACGGCGTGCTGTTGCTCGCCAACTATCTCGGTAAGTATCTCGGTGACCCCGCCTTCGAGCCGATCTGGGCCGAGCTGAGCCGGCGCCAAGCCGTCGTCCTCGTCCACCCGGGAGTCACTCCCGGTCAGCCGTCCTTTCCACCTGCCGACGGCATCCCCAGCCCGCTGCTGGACTTTCTCTTGCACACGGCGCGTGCCGCGGTCCAACTCGTCTTCAATGGGGTGATCGACCGATACCCTGCCGCGCGCATCATCCTTTCGCACGCCGGCGGCTTTATGCCGTACGCCGCACTTCGCGTCGCTGGCGGCGTGCCGCATTTTCGGACCGATCTCGCGGATCCAGCAAAAACGCTGGCGCGCCTGAAGCATTTCTATTTCGACACCGCACTCTCTTCGGGGTCGGCGATTCCGGCGCTCAAAGACTTTGCTGCTCCGGATCGCATACTCTTCGGTTCGGACTTCCCATATGCGCCGCCTGACGTGGCGGCCTACTTCATCGAGGCTCTCGATGCGAACGCACATCTCGATTCTGCCGAGCGTACGGCAATAAACAGCGGTAACGCGCTGGCCCTATTCCCACGTCTCGCGCCATCCTACGAATCACCAGAAATCGGCGAGGCGGAGTCGCGTCACGGCGCGCTAACCTAGTAACATGCCTCAGATTAGCAATGGCCACGCGCTGCGTCCAAGCTACGATTACGTCGTCGTTGGCGGTGGGTCCGCGGGCTCGGTTCTCGCGGCCGAACTCGCCTCCTCGGGCGCAGCGGTCCTGATTGTTGAATCGGGCGGCAATGACGATGCACTCACCATCCTCAACCCAAGCATTTGGTTCTATAACCTGGGTAGCGCGCTCGACTACCACATTCCGATCCAGCCAAGCCCGCGGCTCAACAACCGTACGTTCAATATGGCGCTCGGGCACGTACTCGGAGGCGGCTCCAGCATCAACGCGTTGGTATGGGGTCGCGGCATGCAGCGCGACTTTGACGGTTGGGCGCAGAACGGCGCGACCGGATGGAGCTTCGGCGACGTTCTTCCGGTCTTCAAGGCACAAGAGGATTGGGAAGGCGGAGAAAACGAGTGGCGTGGAGTCGGCGGACCGGTTCAAGTGCGCCGCCCGCACGACCCGCATCCGGCTGCGCGAGCATTTTTGGATGCGGCGCACCAGATGGGCATACCTATCGTGGATGATATGAATGGGCCGATGCAGCCGGGCGCCGGTTACATCAACATGAACATCGGGAAAGACGGCACGCGAGTCAGCGCTGCTCGTGCGTTTTTACGCCCTGCGCTGGAACGTTCAAACCTCACGCTGCTCCTGAACACCGACGTGCAGAAGGTAACGTTCCAAGGCAAACGCGCTAGCGGCGTTCGTATCGTCGTCGACGGCGCTCCGAAAGACGTCAACGCTGAGCGCGAGGTGATTCTCGCCGCCGGAGGCGTGGGCAGTCCAAAGCTCCTGATGCTTTCGGGCATCGGCGATGCGTCTGATTTACGCAGGCTCGGCATCGACCTCGTTGAGAACCTGCCAGGAGTCGGTCAGAACTTTCAGGATCAAGTGATGGTGTTAGGAGTCGTATTTAAGTACAAGGGCAAGATGCCTGAGCGCCGGCCCGACAGCAATGCCGTCGAGACGGAGATCTATTGGTCCAGCGGCTTCTCGCCGGAGGAAACTGACATCAATCTCGTTCTCCATCAGTTGAGCGCGCCAACACCCGAGGTTGTTGCCCGGTTTGGAAGCGTTCCCGAGGAGTGTCTCACGATCGGAGCGGCGCTCGCGCAGCCGGCGAGCCGAGGGACGGTGCGTCTTGCCAGTTCCAATCCCAAAGACGCCGCTATCATTGACGGGAACTATTTCGCAGCAGATTCCGATTTCAAAGCTACCATTCGGGCGATCGAGCTCGCTCGCGAACTCGGGCGTCAAGCGGCCTTTAGCGATGTTTCCGAACGAGAACTCATCCCCGGGCCGAACGCCTCAGCAAGCGACATTGAGGAGTTAGCGCGCGCCGGCGCGACGAGTTTTGGTCACCCGGTCGGCGGCTGCAAGATCGGTGTCGATGAGATGGCCGTCGTCGATCCGCAACTGCGCGTTCGTGGCGTCGAGGGTTTGCGAGTGGCCGATTCGTCCGTCATGCCTCGCATCCCCACTGGGCCTACCAACGCACCAACGTTTATGGTTGCGGGCAAAGCGGCGAAGCTGATCCTCGGCTAAGATCCTGTCATGACGCCGCCACGGCTTTCATAATGAGACCGGAGACTTCCGGAGCGTGGCTAACGAGCGAAAGATGGCCGGAGTCTAGTTCAATCGTTGTCGCGGTCATGCGCTTCGCCATGAAGCGCTCCAGATCAGGATCGATGGTACGATCTTGCTTCGATACGGCGTACCATGACGGTTTCGTCCGCCACGCGGCAACAGTCGTTCGCGCGTTTGGTGACAGCGTCGCGACATTTAGCTGTTGGACCGCGAAAAGCTCGCGCGCCTTTACGGGATCGACACCGTTAGCAAAGTCGTTGAGAAAGGCATCCTCGCCGAGCATCAGATAGTTGCCGACCGTTACCAGTCCTTTGGACGCAGGCGGTGTCGGAAAGCGGCTCGCGAGCGCGCTGTAGTTCTCTCCGGCGTCGGGAGCCCGCGCGGCGATGTACACGAGCCCAACGACCTTCGGATGAACGCCGGCCTGAGTGGCGATCATCCCTCCATACGAATGCGCGGCAAGCACCGTCGGGCCATCTTGCAGATCCAATGCGCGCATCGCTGCCGCAACGTCATCTTCAAAGGTGGTGAGCGGGTTTTGCACGGACGTCACTTTAAGACCATTGGCCTGAAGCTGCACGATGACGTCGGACCAGGACGACCCGTCCGCGTATAGACCGTGGACCATAACCACGTTCTTCGCCGAGACTCCGGCGGATCTCACGGCGGGTACATCCAGCGTTGCCGCTGTCGTACCGGCCACGACTGCGAGAGCAAAGTCGCGTCTGTTCATGATTCTAAGTTGTCCTCATAGCACCTAACGTGTGATCGTGACATTCTTGGCTTACCAGATCATTCTTGCCGGCGATAAGCAAAACGACACCAAATACGATCACCGCAGCCGGCCTCGTGGCCGCTGCAGCCCAGATAGCGTTAATTCGGAGGCTTTAGCAGGTTGATTGCCTCGCGGTGGCACAATCGAGGTTGTCTATGACAGACGATGAACTTCGGCAGTACGTCGACGCCCAGGTTGAGCTAAGGATGACATCCGGCCTAACGCTCCTTGGGATGTTGGTCGCCGGCCCCGAAGCGCGAGTCTTTGGCGCTCCGTTCGCCATTCGGTCGGTATACGAGTCAGCCACTTTGAGCACGTTGGAACAGGCGTACACCGCGATCCCCAGCGCCGAAGCCGTAGCATCAGCTCGCATTCTGAAGGCAGCGCTCGACGACGCTCTACTGACCGACTAGTTACAAACGGCGGCTCACTTCAGGATAACGTCGAGCGTAATCTGGGCAGTGGTGCCGATGGTAGGATCGAGCCGCGTCACCGCCATGCCGAAGGCGCGCCGGTCGATCTGCGCGGTCGCGCGATAGGAAGGACGGTCGGGCGTTCCGCTGACGGTGACGCTCAGCGACTCTGGTCGCGTGATGCCGTGCAGCGTGAGGTCACCCTCCATCTCGAAGGCGTTGAAGCCTTTCGGCACGATCTTGGTGCTTGCAAAGGTCCACGTTGGAAACTTCTTGGTGTCAAAGAAATCCGGCGACTCGAGCGCATGGTCGCGATCCGGTTCGCCGGTCGAGATTCGCGTTGCATCGAGCACCGCGGTCGCGCTCTGCGGAATCATCGAACCCGGAATCAGCGTCAACGAGCCGCTCAGAATTGGCACGGTTCCAGTAACCCGTTCGACCCAGATATGACTAACGCTGAACTTGGCGGTCGATCGTGCAGTGTCGATCGCCCGCGGTGCCGGTAGAACCGCCGGCAACGAGGACGCGAGAACCACGGCGAGAAAGATGCTTTTCACGATCTTTAGTAGGCTATGGTGAACTGGGCGTTCATAGTGTTGCTCGTCTGTGGCGAGTGGCTCATGACGTCTTCGACGGTAAGACGCATGTTCTCGGTTGGGCCGTAACCTAGCAAGAGTACCCCGTCGCGGCTAAAACCGGCCGTGGGGTCGTCGGTGCCCTCGTACCGAGCCTCGGCGAAAAGCTTTCGGTTAAAAGCGTAGCGCAACTGCTCGAAGCCGCCGCTTGAGGTGCAGCCGGTCAGT
>DATHOO010000163.1:0-26960 GCA_035484815.1 Candidatus Acidiferrales bacterium | reverse complement strand
GCCGTGCCGATGACGTGCGCGCCGCGGTCGCGCGCGATCTGCACCGCAAATCCTCCGACGCCGCCGGTCGCGCCGAGGACCAAGAGCGTGGTGCCTTTGGCCACCTGTAAGGCTTCGAGCGACGCGAGCGCGGTCAGGCCGGCCGTGGGCAGCGCGGCGGCGTCGGCGTCGCCGACATCGTCGGGAATCTTAGCGATGGGTTGCGAGCGATCGTCGTCGGAAACAATCGTATACTCGGCGTAAGCGCCGTGGTCGCGGGCGATGCCGAAGAGGCGTTCGCCTTCACGGTACTTCGCCACGCGCTCGCCGGGCTCGCTGACGACCCCGGCAAAATCTCGACCGACGACCAACGGGAACTTCGTCTCGGGCCGATTTCGTTGCTTCCAATCGATCGGATTGACTCCCGCGGCGGTGACCCGAACGAGGATCTCATTGGTTCCGGGCTTGGGCACGGGAATCTCTTTCAGCGAACCGGTCTCTCCGAGGTGCTCGACTACCAACGCTTTCAATGCATTGCCCTCCGCGCCAGGGGTCGCTACGATTGGGAGCATATACAGACCTCGAAATGAAAAGCTCCTGCGAGCGCTTCAACTCGAGCGTCGCCTAATATGGTCACGGCCTTCATCCTGATGAACGTCGAACGCCCCCGGCTGCGCACGCTTGCCGACGATCTGCTTGCCGTCGAAGGCATCGCCGAGGTCTATTCCGTAGCCGGGCCTTTCGATCTGATCGCCGTCGCGCGCGTCCGGGAGCACGAAGAGCTCAACGATCTCGTCACCGAGCGCGTCGCGGCGCTCGAAGGGATCCTTAGCACCGAAACGCTCATCGCGTTTCGTTCCTTCGCGAAAAAAGATCTCGGCTTGCTCTGGGATATCGGTAGCTAACTGACAAAACGGCTCTAGGGTAGGTCGACGCGGTAGAGCTGCGTGCCGTCGATGGTCAAGCGCTGGGGTTCTGAGCCGGCGTACGAATCGAATCGCACGATTGAATCGCCGAGCGAAAACGTGCCGTTTGGAAGCGGCTTGAGCGCGTCGGTGCCGTCAAGCGTGAGCTGGTTCTTGACGATAACGACGCGCGTGATAGCCGGCTCGCCGAAGTACGTGTTCTCGTAGCGCCCAGCCAGCGCGTTCCAGGACGATGGATATAAAAAGTGATGCGGTCCCACATATCGCTCGTTTGCGTACCAGCGCGATCCGTAGGTCATCTCGATCACCTTCCCGTTGCGGTCGCGTCCAAAAAGCAGCAGAAACGTTGCAAACTTCGGATCGTCGGCCCAGAAGAGATCGGGGCCGCGCGGATAGAGCGTTGCGGTGTCGCTCCCATCGATGAGTTGCAGGCGATCCTCGCGATTGACGACTTTGAGCACGGCGCCGTCGGTCGCCGTATACGTACCGGCGAATTCGGCGGCTCGGGCGACGTGCGCTAAATCAGGCGCCGGTTTGGGAGTCGGCGGGGTCTGACCGAGGCTCTGCGCGCGCAGCACGCGCATGGCGTAAAGCACGATAGCGCAAGGGTGCAGCGGCGCTTCTACGAGGTTCGCAAATGCGATAACGCCGAAACCGCGCGTGAGGTTCATCTGCATGCAGGCCGTGTAGCCGGAAATTCCTCCGGTGTGCCCGATCACGCGATCGCCTCCGTCGTCGAAGATCGAGAGACCGTATCCGTACGCTCGATAGAAGGCCGGCGCTTCGCGCAACTCGATCCCGGCCGAACCGGCAGGCTTTCCGCCGGCGAGCAGATCGGGCCGCGTCATCGCCGCAAACGTTGCGGGAGCGATCAACGCCTCGCCGTTTGCCGTTCTTCCGCCGTTGAGGTAAACGCGCATGTAACGCGCCATATCCTCTGGGGTCGATAACACCGAACCGGCCGGGTCAACGAAATCCATCGGCGGCGAAGGGACCAGCGGCGGGTCGAGGGGCGGCGGTCGGTCGTTGTCGCGAAACTGATAGCCGATCGCGGCGCTTTCCATCGTTGCCGGTGTAAAGACGGCGGAGCTGTCGGCCATGCCGATCGGCGCAAAGACGCGCGCCTGAAGTGCGTCGGCCCACGAACGTCCGTCAACGCGCGCGAGAATCGCGCCCAAGGCCGCGTAGCCGTCGTTCGAATACGACCATGCGGTCCCGGGCGGAAAGATCGTCTTGGCTTGGCGCAGTGCGACGACGTTGAATCGGTAACCGGCCTCGGAAGCGTAATCGTCGGGTAGCCCCGCCGTATGCGAGAGCAGCTGACGAACCAGAATCGGCCGTCCGCCGGAGTTGATCGAAAACCAAGGCAAGTAGCGTTGCACGGGCGCGTTCAGGTCGATTCGCCCCGCGTCTTTGAGCTGGAGGAGTGCGAGCGCGGTCATCGATTTTGTGATCGAACCGATCGCGAAACTGGTCTGCGCCGTCACCGGCGCCCGTGCCGCACGATTCGCGTACCCAAACGTCATGATGCGAAGCGTGGCTGTGCGATCGGTAATCGCGATCGAGAGTCCCGGGGTTCCTTGCTCGCGCATTGCTTGCGGTGCGTACGCTGCGATTGCATCGAGCGCGGCGCCGATCGTCGGCTCGTTGGCCGCACCCGCGGGCGGCAGGGGCGGGCCGAGCGAGAGGGCCGCGAGCGCACATGCCCATCCGGCGGCGAGGAAGTAGCGGCGCATCCCCGTCAATACTCGCTACTTGCTTTAAAGGCTTCCTTTTGCCGGGAAACACCCCGGTTTTCGAGGAAGGCTCGCCCGGTGAAACGTTCGATTTGCAGCGGGGGTTAAGCACGGTACCATGGCACGCATCTATGAAAATCTTGCCGATACGTTTGGCAATACGCCGCTGGTGAAGCTCCCACGCATGGGTAAGGACCTTCCCGCGACGCTGCTCGTAAAGATGGAATCGTTCAATCCGGCCGGTTCGGTGAAAGATCGCATCGGCGTCTCGATGATCGAGGCGGGTGAACGCGACGGTCGCCTTCTTCCTGGAATGACGATCCTCGAGCCGACGAGCGGCAACACGGGAATCGCGCTCGCGTTCGTCGCCGCCGCAAAGGGGTATCCGTTGATTTTGGTGATGCCCGATACAATGACGATCGAGCGTCGCAATTTGCTCAAGGCCTATGGCGCGCAAGTGGTGCTGACGCCCGGGGCCGAGGGAATGCCCGGCGCGATACGGCGTGCAAATGAAATTTTGACTGCCGTCCCCGGTAAGTATTTCATGCCGCAGCAGTTCGAGAATCCGGCGAATCCGGAGATCCACCGGCGCACGACCGCCGAGGAGATCTGGCGCGACACCGACGGCGCAGTTGACGCCGTCGTTTCGGCGATCGGAACGGGCGGGACGATCACCGGCGTCGGCGAGGTGCTCAAAGCGCGCAAACCCGGCGTGACGATCGTTGCCGTCGAACCCGACGCGTCGCCGGTGCTCTCCGGCGGGAAACCGGGTCCTCACAAGATTCAAGGCACCGGCACCGGATTTGTACCGAAGGTGCTCAACACGCAAATCTACGACGAAGTAATACGCGTCACCGATGCCGAGGCTATTGCGATGGCGCGACGGCTGGCCCGCGAGGAGGGTATGCTTGTCGGCATCTCGAGCGGAGCGAACGTTTGGGCCGCGTTGCAGGTCGCGTCGCGTCCCCAATCGCGGGGTAAGGTGATCGTGACGTTCGCGTGCGATACGGGCGAGCGGTATCTGAGCAACCCGGTCTTCAGCGAGCAGGAAGCGACGATCGTCGAACCCGCACTGGTTTGAGCGAATCGCTTCCCCTTCGCGTCGAGGTAACGAGAGCCGATCTCGTTGAGTCGGCGCATCAGGTAGCTGCCTGCGCGATCGATGCCGGCGGCCACGTGTTGTACCGCGCGGGAGATATCGATGCTCCGGTCTATCTGCGCTCGGCAGCGAAACCGTTCATCGCTGCCGCGATCGTCGAAGCAGGGGCTGCGGAGCGTTTTGGTTTCTCATCGCGCGAGATTGCGGTCATCGCCGCCTCGCACTCAGGCGAGCCGATCCACGTCGAGGCTGTCGCTTCGATCTTGGATAAAATCGGCGTGGACGCATCGGCGCTGCAGTGCGGAATCCATTGGCCGTATGACGAGAACGCGGCCGAGACGCTGCGCCGTGAGGGGCGGCAACCCACGGTTCTGCACAACAACTGCTCGGGAAAGCACGCGGGCATCCTTGCGCTCTGCAAAGTGCTCGGCGCGGATACGGCGACCTACTTGAGCGTGACGAACCCGGCGCAACGATACATCCTCGATTTTTGCGCGCGGCTCTCCGACGACGACGCCGCGACCTGGCCGATCGGTATCGACGGCTGCGGCATCCCGGTCTATGCGACCAGCCTGCGCCGGGCTGCTCTTTCGTTCGCGCGGCTTGCGACTTCGCGCGGGGTACGGTTCACGGATGCCGCGGCGCTGCGTACGGTACGCGATGCGATGCTGGCCCATCCGTTGTACGTTTCCGGCACCGGTCAGCTCGATACGGAGCTGATGCTCGCGGGCGACGGCAACGTCGTCTCGAAAGCCGGCGCCGAGGGCGTCCATGGCGTCGCCGCAGTGGCGCAAGGATGCGGTTACGTGTCGAAGGTGCTCGACGGCAGCGCGCGGGCGCGCGGGCCTTCGACGATGGCCGTGCTGCGCCGGCTTGGCATCCTCAACGAGGAGCAACTCGCGAAGCTGGCTCGATTTGCCTCCCCGAACGTGTATAATCGGGCCGGGCGCATCGTCGGGGAGGTCCGCGTCTCTCCGGGCGTTGCCGTCGAAGAAACGAGTGAAATTGTCATCTGAGTATTTGCGACAGCTCGCCGAGCGAGTCTTGATCTTCGACGGCGCCATGGGTACGCAGCTCATGGCGCTCGATCTATCCGACGACGACTTCGGCGGCGCGCCGTACCGCGGATGTAACGAAGCGCTCGTGTTGACGCGACCGGAGCTCGTCGGCGCCATTCACGAATCCTACCTCACCGCCGGTGCCGACGTCGTCGAAACCGATACGTTTACCGCTTCGCGATTGAAGCTCGACGAATACGGGCTCGGCGAACGAACTCGCGAGATCAACCTGCGCGCGGCGTCGCTGGCGCGCGAGGCCTGCGGTGCGCTTTCGACCCCGGAGCGCCCGCGTTTTGTCGCCGGTTCGATGGGACCGACGGGGATGTTGATCTCTTCCTCGGATCCGAGCCTGTCGAACGTCACCTACGAGCAGTTGCGCGATCTCTACGCCGAACAGGCGCGCGCCCTCGTCGAGGGCGGTGCGGATCTCTTGCTGCTCGAGACGATGCAGGATCTGCTCGAGCTCAAGGCTGCGATCGCGGGAATTCGGCGTGAGTTCGCGCGCGGAATGCGGCAGGTGCCAATTCAGGCGCAGCCGACCCTCATTACCGAAGGCCGCATGCTTTTGGGTACCGATATCCGAGCGATTTGCGCGACGCTCGACGCGCTACACGTTGACGTCGTCGGACTCAACTGCTCCACGGGGCCTTCGCAGATGCGCGATTCGATCCGTTATCTCTGCGAGAACGCGCGCTGCTTCGTCAGCGTCGTGCCCAACGCGGGTCTGCCGTTGATGGGATCCCAGGGAGAGACGATCTACCCCGAAGGTCCCCAAGAGTTTGCCGGCGAGCTTGCCGCCTTCGTTGCGGATTTCGGCGTTAACGTCGTGGGCGGCTGCTGTGGGACGACGCCCGCGCACATTACCGCGCTGCGCGATGCGGTCGCCGCCGTGCCGCGCAAGCCGCGCCGCATCGTCGAACGCGGGGAAGAAGCCGCCTCCGCTATCACGGCGGTCGCGCTCGAACAGCAGCCCCGTCCGCTGATCGTGGGCGAACGCATCAACGCGCAAGGTTCGCGCAAGATCAAGCGTCTGCTCTTGGAAGACCGCTACGACGACATCGTTCTGGTCGCGCGCGAGCAGGTCGAAGGTGGGGCGCACCTGCTCGACGTCTGCTGCGCACTGACCGAACGTCCCGACGAAGACGAACAAATGCGTCAGCTTGTCCGCCGGCTCGCGCAAGCGATTGAGGCACCGCTCGCGATCGACTCGACCGAGCCCAAAGTAATGGAAGTCGCGCTGCAAAACTATCCGGGTCGGGCGATTCTCAACTCGGTTCATCTCGAATCGGGACGAGCCAAGATCGATTCGGTCTTACCGCTAGCGCTGGAGCACGGCGCCGCGGTCGTCGCGCTCACGATCGACGAAAGTGGAATGGCCAAGACCGCGGCGCAGAAAGTGGAGGTCGCTCGGCGCATCTACGAGATCGTCGTCGGCGAATACGGTCTTCCGCCGGGCGCGCTGATTTTCGATGCACTCACATTTACGCTGGCTACCGGCGAGGCGGAGTTTCTGACCTCTGCCGTCGAGACCATCGAAGGGCTGGCGCGCATTAAACGCGAGTTGCCGGGGGTGCTGACGTCGCTCGGCGTCTCGAATGTTTCCTTCGGGCTCAAGCCCGAGGCGCGCGCGGCGCTCAACTCGGTCTTCCTCCATCATTGCGTCGAGGCCGGTCTCGACTGCGCGCTGGTGCACGCCAAGGAGATCGTTCCATACTTTGAGATCGAGACGGCCGTTCGCGAGCTCTGCGACGACCTGGTCTTCAATCGGCGTCCCGACGCGCTTACGCGTCTCATCGAACACTTCGAATCGAACGTTGCGGTCCCGGCGGCGGCGAGCGACGTAGCAGGGGACGATGCGCCCATCGAAGAGCGCATCCATCAGGCGATCCTGCGGCGCCGCAAAGACGGCATCGAGGCCAAGATCGATGAGGCTCTGCAGCGCTACACGCCGGTGGAAGTGCTCAATACGATTCTTCTGCCGGCGATGAAAGACGTCGGCGATCGGTTCGGCCGCGGCGAGCTGATTCTGCCCTTCGTCCTGCAATGTGCCGAGGTGATGAAGAAGGCAGTCGCGCACCTCGAACAGTTCCTCGAGCGCCGTGCCGGCGAGACCAAAGGTACCGTGGTGCTGGCTACCGTGTTCGGAGACGTGCACGACATCGGCAAGAACTTGGTCCACACGATTCTCGCCAACAACGGCTACACCGTCCACGATCTCGGGAAGCAAGTCCCGATGAATGCGATCCTTGAAAAGGCAATCGAAGTTCGCGCCGACGCAATCGGTCTCTCCGCGCTGCTCGTCTCGACCAGCAAGCAGATGCCGATTTGCGTCACCGAACAGGACGCGCGCGGGCTCGATTTTCCCGTGATCGTCGGCGGCGCCGCGATCAACCGCGATTTCGGTCGTCGGATCGCATTGCTCGATGATGGGACACGCTTCTTCGAGCCCGGCCTTTTTTATGCCAAAGATGCCTTCGAAGGGCTCGACCTGGTCGACACGTTGACGAGCGATCCGCAGCGTCGGCGCGATCTGCTCGTGCGCACCAAAACCGAGGCGCTGGCGCATAAGGAACGACGCAAAAGCACTGCCGCCACGAACGCGCCGCCGGCCCGCTCGGCCGTGAAATCCCAGCTGGCCGATATACCGGCGCCGCCGTTTTGGGGCGCGCGAACGCTTCGAGAATCGTCGATCGATCTGCGTGAGGTTTGGAGCTGCTTCGATTTGCGCAGTCTCTTCCGGCTTTCGTGGGGCGGCGCGAATACTAAAGGTGCCGCCTTCGAGCGACTCGTTGCCGAGGAGTTTGAGCCTCGGCTGCAGCGCTATCAGGCCGAAGCGCTGCGCGGTGGCCTCTTATATCCGCGGGTCGTCTACGGCTACTTTCCTGCGACGGGCCTGGGAGACGACGTCATTTTCTACGACCCGAGCGATCCGCTTCGCGAGATCGCGCGGATGACGTTTCCGCGACAAGCCGGCGGCGAGCATCTCTCGCTTGCGGATTATTTGCGTGAGCCCGGACCGAACGGCGAGCGCGACGTGGTGGCGCTCCAAATCGTGACGGCTGGGAGCGAGGCCGCACGTCGCGTCGACGTCTTGCAAGCCGCCGGCGATTACAGCGAATCGTATTTCTTGCATGGTTTCTCGGTGCAAACGGCTGAAGCGCTCGCGGAGTGGACGCACCGCCGGATTCGGCGCGAGCTTGGCATCGAACCCGATCGCGGAAAACGTTACTCGTGGGGCTACGGCGCCTGCCCCGATCTAGAGCAGCATGAGATCGCCTTCCGTCTGCTCGATGCGACCGCGAACATCGGCGTAACGCTGACGCAAGGCTTCCAAATCGTCCCCGAACAGTCGACGGCAGCGATCGTGATGCACCACCCGAAGGCCGCCTACTTCAACGCCGCTGCGCAGCGCGAGCTCGCCGCCACCTAACCCCTTCGGCGCCGCGGAAGCGGTGGGAACGATCGAGGATCGCCTCTAAGCTCTACGTGCGCGGCCTCGCGCTCGACGGAAATACGCTTTGCGTTGCAGGCCGCCGCGGGTTATGGGCGTACCGTCTGCACTAGTGACCGTACATACCCTTCTCTTCATCGGTCTGTTGATCGTCGCGTTGATGATGATCGTCGCGTTGATTCGCGCGTTGCCGCAGCACCGCCCGGTCATGCCCGAACCGATCGCCGGGGCGATCGCCATCGGGATCGGCTTCGTCACGAATTTTTTCGATACGCTCGGCATCGGCTCGTTCGCGACGACGACTTCGCTCTTCAAATTCCTTCGTTTCGTGCCCGACGAAAAGATACCGGGAACATTGAACGTCGGACACGCGCTGCCGACGGTCGTCGAAGCCGCGATCTTTATCGGCATCATCGCGGTCGAGCCGCGCACGCTGCTGCTCATGATCCTTGCGGCCGTCATCGGCGCTTGGCTGGGGGCCGGCCTCGTCGCCCGCTTACCTCGGCGCTACGTTCAGATCGGCATGGGAGCGGCGCTCTTAGCAGCCGCGGCGCTCTTCATCCTGAGCAACCTGAGGGGAAGCCAGTTCGGGCTGACCGGCACGGCGCTCGGCCTCGAAGGTACGCGCCTTGCAATCGCCATCGTGGTGAGTTTCTTTTTGGGTGCGCTGATGACGATCGGGATCGGCTTCTACGCCCCGTGCATGATCCTGGTGAGCCTGCTGGGCATGAATCCCATTGCGGCCTTCCCAATCATGATGGGCGCGTGCGCGTTTCTGATGCCCGTCGCGAGCTTGCGGTTCATTCGCTTCGGCGCCTTCTCGATGCGCGCGGCGCTTGGGTTGACGCTCGGAGGTATTCCGGGCGTGCTCATCGCCGCGTACATCGTCAAGTCGCTACCGCTCGAGGCGGTGCGATGGCTAGTGGTCATCGTCGTCATTTATGCGGCAACCGTAATGCTGCGCTCCGCCGCACAACGCACGGCAATCTCCGACTCAGACGACCAACTCGCCGTCGTTCCCTAGCTTGTTGCTGCGCGCGGCGCGGTAGAGGTTCCATCGCTCGGACGCTCGTCGCGGCACATCCATGTGCCGCTCCTGCTCGCGCGCTTTTTCGGGCTATGGCCATCCGTGGCCGCCCGAAAAAGTCGCGACGCCTCGCTCACGGAACCTCTACCGCGCCGCGCGCAGCAACAAGCTAGGGAACGACGGCGACTTCGAGGCGGTTGTAAACGAAGCGGCCGCCCACCATCGTGGCGACGACTTGGTAATCCTTATCCCAAAACGAGAGATCGGCGCGAGCGCCGCGCGTGATGCGCCCCATCTCGCCGTCGTGGTGGATCAAGCGAGCCGGCGCGTGGGTCGCGGCGACGATCGCTTGCGCGAACGGGATCTGTGCGTAGGACATATAGTTGCGCAGCGCTTCGTCGATGAATAACGCGCTGCCGGCGATCGTACCGTCGGCGGCTCGCATAACGCCGCCTTCGATGTGATAGCCGGGATCGGCGGCTGGCATGTGGTCGGTGACCAACACGACGCGATCGCCGAGCGTGCGGTGCAGAATGTCGATCATCACCGGCGAAACGTGAATACCGTCGCAGATGACTTGCACGAGCGTCCGCCGGTCTTGGATAAAGGCCGCCAAAATCGATGGATCGCGATGATCGAGCGGGGGCATGCCGTTGAAAGCATGGGTTAGCGAGCGAAAGCCCAAACCGATTGCGAGCATGCCTTCGCGATAGCGCGCACCGGTATGTCCTGCCGAGCAGACGACGCCGTTTTCGAGAAAGACCCGCAGTGCGTCGGTGGCCCCATCGATCTCCGGTGCCATCGTGACCAACAGGCAAGCACCCCTGCTCGCGTCGACCATCTCTTGCGCGTACGCCTTGCTCGCAGCGAGTAGCCATTCGTGACGGTGAACGCGGCGGAACTTCGGATTGAGGAACGGGCCTTCAAAATGAATCCCTAGGCAACGCGCACCTGTGGGAAGATCCTCCTCCAGCTGATTCGCTGCTTCGGCGACCTCCGACGCGGCGTGCAACATCGACTCCCAGGGTGCGGTCATCACGCTCGCGACGAAACCCGTTGCGCCGTTACGCGCGTAGCACGCGCCGGTAATGCCGACGGCGTTGCCTTGATCGCGGTTGAAGAGATACTCGGCGCTCCCGTTGGTGTGGACGTCGATTAATCCCGGAGCGATCGTGCTGCCCGCGGGCAGCGGGTACTCCGACGGTCCGTCGGCTGAAAGCACGCCGGAAATGCGGCCGTTCTCGACGGCCAACCGGCCGAACGTCGATGTTCCGTCACCGACGGCGATGAAAGCAGGTCCCAGGAGCATTGCCATGGCTCTCTAGCTCCGAATCAGTGCTAAGGCTTCGTCACGATGCGCTTCCATCAGCGCTTTCGTTTCGCCCTCGACGTTCAGCCGGAGGAGCGGTTCGGTATTCGACGGACGCACGCTCATCCACCACTCCGGATAGGAGACCGTTACGCCGTCGAGATGGTCGATCTGCGCGGTTGAAAAGTGCTCCTCGATTTGGCGAAGCTTCGTCGAGGCGTCGGCCACCCTGCTGTTGATCTCGCCGGAGCGAACGCGCGTGTCGATTGGCGCGATCACCTCGCTCACCGGTCTTCCCGCTTGGCTGAAGAGCTCGAGGCATTGAAGCAGCGCAATCATCGCCGAGTCGGCATACCAGTTGTCGCGAAAATAAAAATGCCCGCTGTGCTCGCCGCCGAAAACGATGTCTTCCTCGCGCATCACGGCTTTAATGATCGAGTGACCCACCTTCGAGCGAATTGGAACTCCCTCGGCTTTCGCAATCAGCTCCGGAAGGCTCCGGCTGCAGATCAAGTTATAAAGAATTTTAGCCCCGGGATGCTTTTTGAGCGTATTGAGCGCGACCAAGGCGGTTACGGTGCTGCCGTCGATCAAGTCGCCCTTCTCGTCGACAATGAACATCCGATCGGCATCGCCGTCAAAGGCGACGCCGAGGTCGCATGCGCGCTCGCGCACCAGCGCCTGCAGGTCGAGCATGTTCTCCGGTTCGATCGGACTCGCCGGATGGTTCGGAAAACTTCCGTCGAGCTCGAAATAGAGCGGCAGTATCTCGCAAGGCAAGCTCTTGAAGACGCGGGGGATTGTCTCCCCCGCCATGCCGTTGCCCGCATCGACCGCGATCCGAAAAGGTTTAATGGCGGCGCGGTTCACGAAGCTGAGGCAGTGCTGCGCGAAATCGTCGAGAACGTTGCGATGCCTGATGATGCCGGTTATGTCGCTCTTGGGAGGAAGTTCCTCCGAGACCAAGCGTTCGCGGATCGTCGCTAAGCCGGTATCGAGCGAGATCGCTTCGGCATGCGCGCGAGTGAACTTCATGCCATTGTACTCGGCCGGATTATGCGAAGCCGTGATCATGACGCCGCCGTCCAGCTCGAGCGCCCCCACGGCAAAATAGAGCGCATCGGTGGAAACCATTCCGATGTCCACGACGTCGGCTCCGGCTTCGGTCGCTCCGCGAGCAAATGCGCCCGAGAGGTTTTGCCCCGAAGAGCGCATGTCGCGGCCGACGGCGACGGTTGCGCGACCCTTGCCCGCCGAAGGTCGCCGGGAGAGCAATGGGACGAAGCAGCGTCCGATGGCATATGCCACCTCATCGCTGAGCTCGGACGGATAAACCCCGCGGACGTCGTAGGATTTGAAAATCGTGGGATTCACCTGGACGCGCACAGCCCGTCGTTCTTCGACTGTGCTTTCCTGACGCCTTTGTGAAGAACGCACCGCTCGCACGCGTCAGCGGAGCGCTGTTAATGACGGCGTTTCTCCTGTTGACGCTCGCTTTCGCCGTGCAGGCGACGTTCGAAACCCGCAGCCAAATCGACAATACGTTTGCGCGCCAGGCGGAGATTCAGCAATCGCAGATCCAGCTAGAGGAGTTGCTGCGTCTGCAGATCGACGAAGAAAACTCGCTGCGAGGCTACTCGCTGACGCGCGACGAGTTCTACGTTGGTCAATACCGCCAAGCCGCTTCGGGTTACGCCGCGACCGAGGACGCAATTCGCAGGACGTTAGCCGCGCAGCAGCTGTACGGTCCGTCGCAGCTGTTGGGCGACTACGCCCGGCTGCAATCCGAGTGGCGTAACGAGGTCGCCGCGCCACTCTTACGCAACCCGAGGAACCGGCTAGTCGAGCTCGATAAGCGAAACAAACTCTTCTCCGATTACGAAACGCGAACGGTCGCCGCGATACGCGAGACGCTCGCGGCAACCAACGCCTCCCTCGTTCACAGCACGCAGCAACAGCTCGATCGGTCTTCTTACTGGCGTGCCTTCTGGCTCCTCGTCTTCGGGTTGCTGGCCATTCTTTTCAACGCGTATCGTTCGCGTGCCAACCGAGAGCTCGAACAGGAGCGTACCGTTACCGAGATTCTGCAGCGGGCGTTCCGTAGCGAGTCGGTGCCGCTGCCCCACTGCGAAGTCGGGAGCGCGTACCTCTCCGCAACCGATCACATGGCGGTCGGAGGCGACGTCTTCGACGTTTACCGCCTTTCGAGCACGCAAGCCCTGGTCTTGATCGCCGACGTAAGCGGTAAAGGCGTCGACGCAGCGGTGCTAACGGCGTTCATCAAATTCATGATTCGCGCGATCGCGCTGCGGCAAAGCGAGCCGGCGGCGATCCTTTCCGAGTTCAATCTCGCCTTCTCTAAAGCGGTTGGGAACCCGTATCTCTTCGTTTCTATGTTCGTTGGAGTGCTCGATACGTCGACGCTGCGTTTGCAGTATGGTAGCGCCGGACACGATTGCACCTACGTGCGGAGTCGCAACGGGGTGCGCCAGTTGCCCGTGACCGGCCCCGTGCTTGGAGTGATGGAGGAGCCGTTTTCGAACGAAACGGTCGACCTTTTACCCGGCGATACGCTCGTGCTCGCGACGGACGGTCTAACCGAAGTCCGCAATCGAGCCGGAGAGCTGCTCGGCGACGACGCGATGGGGGTGATTGCGCGCGCCGGCCCGCACGCGCAGCAACTCGCCGACGAGCTCGTTGCGTACGTTAAGGAGCGGGGCGGCAGGCGGCTGCGCGACGATCTCGCGATTCTCGCGATTCGGGTGCTCGATGGAGAACCCGCCGATGCGTAAGGCGGTGTTGGCGTTGATGGTTCTCTGGCTCGCCGGCGTTGGCTTCGCTTCGGCCGACTGCAAAGTGCATCGCGGCGTTCACGTCGTGCTTTACAGCACCACCGACGACCCTTCCGTCTTGATTTGGGATTCGCGCCCGCGATTGCGCGAATACTACTCGGCCTCGTTCGACGCAGCCCAGGCAATGCTGCCGCACGCGCTCCTCGTCGCGCCCGGCACGCACGCTCAGGTGCTCTCGTGCGTGCAGAACTACGTCGTTTCGCCGCTCTTTCACTCGCCCGACGATGCGGTCGGCGTCACGATTACCAGCGGTCAACACCGCGGAGTCATCCGCTGGGTCCTCGGTTCGGACGTTCGGACGACGCATCACTAGTCACCGGTCACTGCCTAAGACGAAGGCGCGGAGCCGGCCGCTCGCGGTCCGCACGCGCTCCATTCGAATCCCGTACACGCGTTCCAAAGCAGGCCCCGTGAGCAAGTCGTCGGGTCTCGCGAATTCGAGCAGCCGCCCCTCGCCGAGCATGGCGATCCGGTCGGCATACGCGGCTGCTTCGTTGACGTCGTGCAGTGCGCAGACGATCGTTTTGCCGGCGCGCGCGAGTCCATGCAGCAACTCGAGAATCTCGTGCGCGACGCGAACGTCTAGATGGCTGGTCGGTTCGTCGAGAAGAAGGATCGGTGTCTCCTGCGCGAGCCCGAGCGCAATCCAAACGCGTTGACGCTCGCCCGCGCTCAGGGTAGAGAAGAGGCGTCGCGCAAACGCATCGAGGCGTACCGACGCGAGCGCCGCCGCGATCGCGCGCTCGTCGTCGGCGCCGGCTCGCCACTGCCACCAACGATGGTAAGGAATGCGCCCGGTCGCAACGACTTCGGCAACGCTGAGCGCTTCGAAGACTGCTTCGTCGCCGGTGACGAACGCGACGCGCCCCGCCCGCTCGAGTGGCCGTAGGTCGGCGTTCGCGATGCCGTCGATGAAGATTGTTCCGGCGCTGGGTTTGTGCAAGCCGGCGATCGAGCGAAGAAGGGTCGTCTTTCCGACGCCGTTCGGACCAAGCACAGCGACGAACTCACCGGTTCCGATGCGAGCGTTGATTCCGGTCAACAGTGGATGTCCGCCGATTTGGAGCGCGACGTCGCGCAGCTCGATCATCCCACAGTGCCCCGGCCCGCAGGCGCGCCCGGACGAAGATAGAGATAGAGAAAGGCGGGCACGCCGATAAACGCGAGCAAGACGCCGATGGGCAGTTCGGCGGGCGCGACGATTCGCCGGCAGACCGCATCAGCGAGCATGCAGAGTGCGGCACCGATCGCGGCGCTGGCCGGGAGCAGCAGGCGCGCGTCGGAACCAACGACGCGGCGCGCCACGTGCGGAACGATGAGTCCGATGAAACCGACGAGCCCCGCCAGAACCACGCTGCTCGCCGCGAGCAGCGACGCAGCCGCAAGAATTCCCCATTGCGCCCGATCGACATCAACGCCGACCGCGCGAGCGCGCTGCTCGCCGACCCGCAACGCGTTGAGCGGCGAGATCGAGGCAAACGCCAGAAGCGTTCCAACGATGACGTATGGTGCGGCGACCGCGAGATCGTGCCAGCTGCGGCCGGCCATCGAGCCGGCAAGCCAGGCGAGGACGGTGCTAGCATAATCGCTCGATCGAGCGCGCACGATTGCAAGCGTTACGATCGCCGCGAAAAGCGTCGAGAGCGAGACTCCCGCGAGAATGAGACGATTGGGGTCGATGCCGCCGCCCCGGCGCGCGAGTGCCGCGACCAGAACCGCCGCTCCGAAGCCCGCGAGGAAGCCGGCAAAAGGAGTCACCGACGTAGCCGCACCTGCCAATACCGCGATGGCGATCGCCGCCGCCGCCGCCGCGCTAACGCCGGTGAGATACGGATCAACGAGCGGATTGCGCAGCATCCCCTGCAAGATGGCGCCGCAGAGTGCGAGCGAGGCGCCGACGGTCGCTCCGATGCAGACGCGAGGCAGGCGCAGTTGCCAAACGATCGCGTTGAGGACGCCCGGTTCGTTCGGATGTGCGAGCTGACCCGCGATCTGCCCGATCGAGAGCGGCGTTGCGCCGACCAGCAGGCTGGCCGTTCCGGCGGCCAGCGCGAACGCGAAGAGAGTGAGAAGCTTGACGAGGCTGCTCAGCGGCTGCGCACCTCGATGCCAAAGGAACGTCCAGGCATCGGGTATCCCGCGTAGAGCGCGTAGCGTTCGTTTCCAAGATTGTAACCACGCAACGTGAGCACGAGCCGGGGAGCGATCCGATAGCCGATCGAACCGTTGACGGTGGTGAACGTCGCCGGTTGATAGACCGCGTAGATCGGCGAAAGGAATGGATCGGCGCTCTCTTGCGGGCCCTGCGTCGTGGCATCGATGCGGAATCCGTCGAAACGGCTGCCGGCGGCTGGGAGATATCGCAACGCCAAGATGACCGCGAAGACCGGCCCGCGGCCGGGAAGTCGCGTGTTCGTATCGAGATCTTGCGCGCGATAGAGATTCGTAAGACCCAACGTTGCATTCAAGCCGCGCGACGACGGCGAGGCGACTTCCAGCGAGAGGCCTTGGATCGATGCGTGCCCCACGTTCTCTGGAATGTATTGCGGCGGCGGCGAGACGATCAGGTTCGACCCGCTCGTTGTGAACCAGCCGAAGCTGACGCCGCCCCAGAGCGACGAGTCAACGAGCGTTGCGTCACCGACACGCGTGCGTTCGGGCGCAAGATTGGGATTCGAAAATCCGGGATAGTACAACTCCTCCGCCATCGGCGCGCGAAAGGCGGTTGCAGCATTGAGCTTGAGCGCAAGGCCGCCAACGAGCGGCAGCACGCCGCCAAGTGAGGGTGAGTAGGCGCCGCCGACGCCGCCGTCACGTTCGCCGCGCAGACCGGCATAGAGTTGTTGTCCGCGGGCGCCGAACCACTGCGATTGCACGTAGGCGGCCGTTTGCGCGTAGGCGTCGAATATCGGCGCGTTGTCCGCGGCCGACGGCGATCCGCCGCCGGTCCCCTGGTCGATGCGCGCGATGCCGCGCATGAGGTCGATGCCGTAAACGAGCCGCGCGCGATCGTCGCCGACGACGTTACGTAGGCTTGCCATCCAGTGCTGATCGTAGAGCATCTGGGCGTAGGGCGGATTCGTCCTGATTCCCGGCGGCGGCGTCGGAAATGCCGAATTCGGACAGTTCGAATCGACCGGCGTGTTGCAGGTATACGACAGATCCTGGGAGGACGCGCCGAGCTCGAGCGAGGCGGTGGCGCGCGGGCTGCGATGTTCGACGCTCAAACGCAGGTTGCGATTGAGATTGCTCTGCTCGCTCGTCGGTGAGAAGTATCCGAGCTCGCCGGGCGCGCCCGCGAGTGCGTCGCCCAGATCGCCAGAGAGCGTTAGGTCGAGCGCCCCAAGCGAATGTGAGTAGCGAGCGCTGACCGCCGTCAAACCCGCTTGCGCATTTTGCCGGTTGGGCGCGTTGACCACCGAGTAGTCGTTCGTCGCATACGTGCGCTGAAACGTAAGATACGGCGTTTGAAAGAGATAGGTCTGTTCGTTAAAGGATCCGGTCGATAGCGTTGCCGTGCTGGACGTGGGCTGCGCTGCCGTGATGATGTTGATCACGCCGCCGATCGATCCGGAACCGTAGAGCGTCGAGCCCCCGCCCTCGACGACTTCGATGCGATCGATTCCGCTGACCGGAAGCTGCGCGAGATTGACGTCGTTGATCTGACCGCCCGCCATCGGCAGTCCGTCTACCAAGACCAGGATTTGCTCCGACGAGCTGCCACGAATCCCGACCGTGCTCGCGGCGCCGAAGGCGCCGTAACGAACGACGTTGACGCCGGGAACGTCTTCGATGGCATCGGCAACGGTTCGGTCGCCGTTGGTCGCGATTTGGGCAGCGGTGACGACGTAGGTCGTCCGCGCGGTGCGCGCTGCGGACTCGAGCGTGCGATCGCTCGTGACGACGTGCGCGATTTGAGGTCCGACGGTTGGCGAAGGCGACGGTGAGGGAGAGGCCGCGACGATCGCGGCAACGATCGTGAGAAGCATAGCAATCCTTTCCTTTGCGCGAGGCGGATCGTGCGATAGAACGTATGCGACCGTATCCTGACTCGCGGATTGCTGCCGATGCCCGTGCCTTCCCATCGCGCGCGGCGACAGTGACGGCGGGCGGCTCCCCGCATACAGTGGCGCGACCGTGCCGGCCTCTCACCGGCTTCCGGCGCAAACGTAGGTATCGCGATTGCGCAAAGGTCGCCGCCTTCCTTCTTGCGTACTCGCCAAAGGTGTGCCGCACTCTCCACTTCGGCTTGGCATCGTTGACGCTGCTGCTCGTCGCGTGCGGCACGCGTACGACCGCAAATGCGCCGGCGGTGCCGTCGAGTACGAGCTCACGGGTCGTGGCGCTGGTGCCGTCGTTTGCCGACGATCTCTATGCGATCGGAGCGGTTTCCCAACTGGTCGGCGTTTCCGCCTACACCGACGCGCCGCGCACCGCGGCGTTGCCGCGTATTGCGGACGCCACCAGCGTCGATGCAGAAGCAATCCTCAGGCTCAAGCCCAGCGTTGTCGCCGGCATTCCCGCGCAGTCGCGCCTCGTCGAACCGCTTCGCCGCGCGCGCGTTCCGGTGGTGTTGCTAGCCGACGATAGCTACGCGAGCATATTTGCAAACTTGCGCGAAATGGGATCGCTGACCGGCCACCGCCGGGAGGCGGCCGCCACGGTCGCTCGCCTGCAGCGCGAAACCGCACAGCTTCACGCACGCACGGCGCGCTATGCGCGCCACCCGAGCGTCTTCGTGGTGCTCGGCGCGGCGCCGATTTGGACCGCAGGGGATCGATCGTATATCACAACGTTGATCGCGCTTGCCGGCGCCGTCAATGCGGCAAACGATCTCGACGCCGCCTACGGCGAATACAGCGCCGAGGCGCTGCTGCGCCATCAACCCGATCTGGTGATCGCGGATCGGGCGACGAATTTGGCAAGCGTGCTCGACCGCGAGCCGTGGCGCAGTTTGCGCGCGGTGCAGCTGCACCGCGTCTACTTCTTCGATCCCGACGTCATCGAACGTCCGGGACCGAGCTACAACGAAGGCTTGCATTGGTTGCTCGAGCGCGTAACGCCGCTGGCCGTACCGGCAGGTCATTAGTGGAGCGCGCACTCCTCATCGCGGTGGAGACGCGCGCGACGCGCGAAACGCTCGAGCCCGAGCTCGCCGAGTTCGAGGCGCTCGCGGAGGCGGCCGGCGCGAAAATCATCGACCGCGTCGTGCAGCGTCGCGACACGATCGATCCCGCAACGCTCGTCGGCAGCGGCAAGGCTCAGGAGATCGCCGAACTCGCCGAAGAAGCGGGCGCGACGCTCCTTTTGGTGCTCAACGATCTCCGCGCGCGCCAGCGCAAGAACTTGGAGCGTATCATTCCGCTGCCGATCGTCGACCGGACAATGCTCATCCTCGACGTCTTCGCGCGCCACGCGCGCAGCCGCGAGGGGAAGCTCCAGGTCGAGCTGGCGCAGCTGCGCTATCGTCAGTCCAACTTGATCGGCGTGGGTGCCGACCTCTCTCGACTCGGCGGCGGCATCGGTACGCGCGGTCCCGGCGAAACGAAACTCGAGGTCGATCGCCGCCGCATCGGCGATCGCATCGCCGTTCTCAACCGGCTGCTCGGCGACGTCGCGCGTCAGCGCGCGTTGCGGCGCGACGCAACCCGCCGCGAGCCGCTCGTCGCGCTCGTTGGGTACACCAATGTCGGCAAGTCATCGCTGCTCAACGCGCTGGCTCGCAGCGATGCGTATGTGGCAGATCGGCCGTTTGCGACGCTCGATCCGACGACCCGGCGCGTCTATCTCCAACCCGGCGCGTACGTTCGGATGGCCGATACGGTCGGCTTCATCACCGACCTTCCAAGGGACCTCGTCAACGCGTTTCGAGCAACCCTCGAGGAGTTGCGCGACGCGGATCTTTTGCTGCACGTTCTCGACGCGAGCAATCCGGAGTGGCCGCGGCAACGGCGCGCGGTGGAGAAGATTCTGCATGAGCTGGAGCTCGATCGTACGCCGCGCCTGCTGATCTTCAACAAATCCGATCTCGCGTCGCCGGAGCCGCCCGAGAACGGCGCGGTCTACGTCAGCGCGGCAACCGGAGAAGGCCTGGCCGCGTTGCGCGCCGCAGTGCTCGAACGGATTGAATGATTTCGCGTAACGTCGCCTGGATCGCATTACTTGCTTTGGCCGGCGTCGCCGGCTGCGCGCGCAACGGCGACGATGCCGTAGTAGCTTCGGTCCGACGCCTGCGGCCCGCGGTCGTGCTGCTCTCGATGCGGGTGCCGCCGGAGAACAAGAAGGATCACTACGACGATGCCTACGCGACGGGATTCGTCGTGGCGTCGGGTGGCTGGGGCAGCGATATTTTAACCGTGCAGCACGCCATCGACGGCGCCTGGAACCTTCATATCACCGTCGCCAATCGCTGGAAGTCGCCCGCGAAAGTCATCGCCTCAAACGAGGATCTCGATCTCGCGTTGCTCCGAACGCCGCGCCGGCGCTTACCGGTGATCTCACTTGGTTCTTCCACCCATCTGCAAGCCCAAGTGGGACGCGAGCTCGGGCTCCTCGGCTATCCGATTCCCGACGAGTTCGACGACGAAGGTCTTGGCTTAGCAACCTCGCTCGATACCGGGCGCCTCTCGTCGATTCGCAAGGACGCACTCGAGGTGACGCTATCGATCGTGCCCGGCGAGAGCGGCGCACCCGTCTTCATCGCCGATACGGGCGAAGTCGTCGGCGTAGCCGAGTCGCGCTTCGACGAAGAACGCAGCATCGGTTTCGCCCTGCCGGTTGATGACGTCAAACGGTTCCTTCACCGTTCGGACGCGCCACACGGTTTTTGAGCTCGCGATCGCCGTGCGGCGCGGTAGCGATCACCGAACGATCGCCGATCCACTGCAACGGCGGAATCTCGAAGAGCCGCGCGAGCATATTGAGTTGCGGAGCGTAGGTCGAGCGAAGGTTCGAAAAGCGCCCCCAGGCTTCGTCGCGTTGCCGAAGGTCGTAGCCGGCCGCGACGAGACGATCGCAGGCGTGATCGAACTCCGACCGCTCGATGCCGACGCTCTCCTCTCCGGTGTCGACCCGAAAGTATTTCGACAGGTCGCGCGTTGCATGCCGTCCGACGTTGTAGAGGATGCGCGCTTGGCCGTCACGCACGCCGTCGAGTGTCGTCATCATGAGCGTTGCCGCGTCGAGCAGCGTGCCGAGTGTGCCGATCCACGACTGGTCGTCGTGGCTCGAGCGGAAGTACGCCAGCATGGGATAGGCCAAGTGGCTCTCCATCACCGAGGCACTCCAGCGTTGTGCGTCAAGCATCAGCTGTGAGAGATCTTCACTGGTCCGCGAGTAACCCGCGATCGCCAAGAGATTGACGCCGCTTGGCGGTGCCCCAGCGCGCGCGCCAACGGTGACGACGAAGGTTTCGCGCTGCTGAAACGATCCGAACAGCGCAAAAAGAAAGGCGGTCAGGATCGAGACGAACGAGAGTCCCGCAAGTGCGGCGAGCAGCGAGACGAAGCGGGGAAGCGCGCCGCGTCCGACGATGTCGCCGAATCCAATGGTCAGTAGCGACGTCCCGGCAAAATAGATCATCGTACCGAAGGACGCGTGCGCGGGGCTGACGCCGGCTCGCAGGCCCCATAAGACCGTGCCGAACCCAAAAATCAAGAGGCCGGCCCAAAGTGCGATCAGCACCGTCAACATGAACGGCGCGAAGATCGCCAAGGACTCTTCCCGGCGACCGGCATTGGCGGCGAAGACGCGCCACGCCACCCGTGGCCAAAGGTACCACATGGAGCGCCAGACGTAAAAGCTGATGCGAAAGCGGCGTCCTGTCGCGCGCGGCATGACCACGGATTGAAAGACGTCGTTGAGCGTCAGCGTGATGATGCCCGCGCCGACCACAATGCTAAGGATATTCAAGAACACGGTCGCGCGGACTTCGGCGCGGCGGGGCGGTAAGCCGCTTGGGGTCGAAGGTTGACGCGGTGGCGGTGGTCTTCATCACCGGACCGGTACGTTCGGGAAAGAGCGCGTTCGGCGTGCGGCTCGCGCGCGAGAGCGGGCGCGACGTGATCTATATTGCGACGGCGGCAGGCGCACCGGAGGACGTCGAATGGCGCGCGCGCCTGGTGCGGCACGTCCGCGATCGTCCGTCGACATGGCAGACGGTCGAGACCGCGGGGATGAGCCAAGCGGCGCAGCTCGCACTCTTTCGCGAGGCGCCGCCCTCGGCGTGCTTGCTGGTTGACGCGCTCGGCACGTGGCTTGCCACGCGCATCGCAACGTGGATCGATCTCCTCGAGATCGACTACACCGTGCTCGAGTCGCAGCTCGACGAGGAAGCAACGCGGTTTGTCGACGCGATGCTCGAGTCGTCTGCGGACGTCATCGCCGTGAGCGAGCAAATCGGTTGGGACGTCGTACCCGTCGCGGCGTCGGCGCGCCTCTTCCGCGACACGATGGGACGCATGGCGCAGCGCCTCGCTAGGCGCGCCGATCGCGTCTATCTCGTCGTCGCCGGTTATGCACTCGACCTTCGCGCCGCGGGCGTTCCGATCGAACCAAGCGACGGTGTCTGAAGCCTTAGTTCTGGTCACCTTCCTGGTTGCCGTCGTCGTGCTGGCGGTTGCGGCGAAGCGGCTGCGCGTTCCATATCCGATCGCATTCGTCATTGGCGGCATCGTGCTCGGATTTGCGCGCCATCTGCCCAGACCGCATCCGGCTCCCGATCTCATCTTATTGCTCGTCGTTCCACCGCTGCTGTACAGCGCGGCGTGGCAGACGGATTGGGTTGAGTTCAAACGCAACGCGCGCCCGATCGCGCTCCATGCCATTGGACTGGTCATCGTCACGATGGCCGCGGTCGCCGCGGTCGTCCATTACTCCGTGCCGGCCTTCACGTGGCCGCTGGCGTTCACGCTGGGCGCAATCGTTTCGCCGCCCGACGCCGTTGCGGCGGAGGCGATCTTCGAACGCATCGCCGTTCCGCGCCGCATCGCCGCAGTCGTTAGCGGCGAGTGTCTCGTGAACGACGCCACCGCGATCGTGCTTTATCGTTTTGCGCTCGCGGCGGCGATCACCGGTGCGTTTTCGCTGGTCCGAGCGGGTGTAGCATTCATCGTCGTAGCCGTCGGTGGCATTTTGGTCGGCATCGTGGCGGCCTTCGTTTTAGAGGGGACCCTTCGCTTTTGGGCGCGGCGCGGCTACGGCGATTCGATGATCGCGAGCGTGGTCTTTTTGCTGGCCCCTTTTGCCGCATATTTGCCCGCTGAGGAACTGCACGTTTCGGGCGTGCTGGCCGCCGTCTCCGCCGGACTGCTCCTCAGTCGCCGTTCGACCGGCTTTATCGATTCGGAGACGCGCGTCTTAGGATCGTCGGTCTGGCGACTGCTCACCTTCGTGCTGAACGCCTTTGCTTTTCTGCTTATCGGAATCGAACTACCGGTGATCGTCGAAACGCTCGTGCCGCACGTGCGCGACTACGTGCTCTACGGCTTGCTCGTCAGCGCCACGTTGATTGCGGTGCGTTTCGCATGGATCTTCGTGGCGACGTATTTTCCGCGGTTGGTCGGGCGCCTGTTTGGCGCACGCGTTCCATTCCCGCCTTGGCAGGAAGTCACCGTCGCGTCGTGGGCGGGAATGCGCGGCATCATCTCGCTTGCAATCGCGCTCGCGTTGCCCTACACGCTCGGCGACCAACCCTTCCCTCAGCGCAGCGTCACCATCTTTTTAACGTTTTGCGTGATCTTCGTAACGCTCATGTTGCAGGGTCTCACGCTTCGGCCGCTCATCGAGCTACTCGGCGTTACCGAAACGAGCCGCAGCCGCCAGCGCGAGACGGGGTTGCGCATACGAGCACTCGAAGCCGGCATCGCCCGTCTGCAAGCCGGCGATGCGAAGCGTCAAACACCGTCCGAGCGCGATATCGCCGGTCGCATCCTGGATGAATATCAGCAGCGCATCGACGTCTTGCGCGGCAAGGCCGCGCAGGATGAGGCGATCGAAGCGACGGAAAGCCGCATCGACCGAACGCTGCAAAAGGAAGCGCTAACCGCCGAGCGGCGTGCGATCGCGGCAATGCGCTCGGCCGGCGAAATCCCGGACGATATTTATCACTCGATCGAGTACGATCTCGACCTGGCGACGCTGCGCCTGAGCTAGCGCGGGCTGGTTGCGGGCGCGGGGGTTACTGGCGAAGGGGTTACCGGCGAAGGAGCCACCGGCGATGGGCTGGTTACCGGCGATGCGTTCGCTGCCGGCGAGACGCCCGCCGCGGGCGACGTCGTCATCGCCGGCGATGCGCTCGCCGTTGGCCCCGCGCCCGGGGCGGCCGGCGAGGGCGTCGGAGAGGCGCGCGGTGTCGGCGTTGCCGGCGGCGAGAGCGTGGACATGCCTGCCGGAGCGGTCAACTGCACGAGCCGGATGTAGCCGATCGAGACGGTTTGGTCTTTCGGAATGGTCGTGTCGGCGGTAGCCGTCGAGTATCCGGCCGCGCGCGCGGTTACCGTCTGATCCCCGGCGACGGCGCGCAACGTGAATCCGCCTCTGACGTCGGACCGCGTGATATAGAGTGAGCCGACCGAAACGAGTGCATTGGGGATCGGCCGGTTCGTCATCGCATCGAGAACGCGACCCACGACGCGGCCAAAATCCTGGACGCCGACGATGTTCGGCGGCGGCGAACATCCGTCGCCAAGGGCAAAGAGCAACAGCATTCCCAAAACGGCGTACCGCATCCCCGCTCTTGTACGCGTTCGTCGAGCGAAGTTCCCGGGATGAAGCAAGCGGCTCGCTCGCCGCCGCCAAGTGGCCCGGCAGCCACTTTTGTAGCCAGGTGTCGCCGAGCGCTTGTGAAAACTTTCACAAGCCATGAATCCGTACGGGCCCGTCGCCATTTTCCTCGGTGTCGCGGTAGCGGCAGCACTGCTCTTCACCGTCCTGCCCGGCCTGCTAGGACGGGCCAGGCCGAACCCACATAAACGCGAGGCCTATGAGTGCGGCGTCGAGCCGACCTCGCCGGTCGCAGGGCGTTTTCCCGTGCGATTCTATCTGGTCGCGATGCTCTTTGTGGTTTTTGACGTCGAAGCGGCTTCGTTTTACCCCTGGGCCGTCCAGCTCCACGCGCTTCGAGTCTTTGGCTTATTCGAAATGGTCATCTTTATTGTCGTGCTGGCAATCGGCTATGCGTACGTATGGAAGAAGGGCGGTTTTCAGTGGCGCTAGGTTCCGGCTCATGTCGTTAGGTCCCGGTCAATTTATGCTCGCCCGGCTCGACGACGTCGCGCGCTGGGCGCAGAGCTCCTCGGTTTGGCCGCTGACGATGGGCTTAGCCTGCTGCGCGATCGAGATGATGAGCGTCACGTCGCCCGAGTATGACATCGCGCGTCTGGGTTCCGAGGTTTTCCGCAGCTCACCGCGGCAAGCCGATCTCATGATCGTCTCCGGCCGCGTCGCGCAGAAGATGGGACCGGTCGTAAAGCGTCTCTACGACCAGATGGCCGATCCGAAATGGGTGATTTCCATGGGAGCCTGTGCGAGCTCGGGCGGCATCTTCGACAACTACGCCATCATTCAAGGCGTCGATACGATCATTCCGGTTGACGTCTACGTTCCGGGTTGTCCGCCGACGCCCGACGGGCTGCTCTACGCGGTGAATCTGATTCAGCAGCAGATCCGCGAAGGCGGCCGCGGCGGCATCTTGGCGCGAGCATAACTTACTCAAAAGTGCCCCATGCCTAGCACGCAAACTCCGCCAATCGGCGGCGCCGCGATCGATCCGCCCAGCCTGCGTCCGCCCATCGACGACGCGGCGATCGAGCGCGTAGCACCGGCGCAGCTCCGCGAGCGACTCGAAGCGCTCAAGGGCGAGGGGTTCGCGCTCCTGCTCGATGTTGGCGGCGTCGATTACCTTCCGCGCGAGCCGCGCTTTGACGTGGTCTATCACCTACTCAAACTCAAGCCCGCGCCGGCTTCGGTCGCAGCGGTGGGGAAACCGATGCGCGTGCGATTGCTCTGCGGCGTTAGCGAGGGCGAACACCTGCCCAGCGTGATGGATCTTTGGAAATCCGCCGATTGGGCCGAGCGCGAAATCTACGATCTTTTTGGGATCGTCTTCGACGGCCACGCCGACTTGCGGCGCATCCAGATGCCCAACGACTGGGAGGGCCATCCGCTGCGCAAGGATTATCCGATGCGCGGCCCCGCGCGTGAACGCGCGCCGCGCCCAAATTTTGCCAATAAGAGCAATGTGGTCGCCGGTACGCCGCCGACCGGACGTACGCTGGAAGCCTTGCAAGAGCAAGTGAAGCGGGCCCGGCGGCCGTGACGCTCTCCCCAACGCCGCTCGAAGCCGACGTCGTCAGTCGAAGCGACAACGCGATGGTCCTGTCGATGGGTCCGCAACATCCATCGACGCACGGCGTTTTGCAGATCGTGCTCGAAATCGAGGGCGAGAACGTTGTAAAGGCCGATCCGGAGATCGGCTATCTGCACACCGGCATCGAGAAGACCGCGGAGGGTCTCTTCTGGACGCAAGCGCAGACGGTGATGGAGCGCATGGATTACCTCGCGCCGTCGTCGAACGCACTCTGCTACGCGCTCGCCGTCGAGAAACTCCTGGGCATCACCGACCGCATCCCGGAACGAGCGCAAGCCATTCGGGTGCTGGCGATGGAGCTGACGCGTCTGGCCTCGCACTGCGTCTGGCTTGGAACGCACGGCATTGATCTCGGCGCGATCTCCGTCTTTTTTTACTGCTTCGATCTGCGCGAGAACATTCTCGATCTGCAAGAGGCTGCCGGCGGCGCGCGCATGCATCCCAACTACATCCGCGTTGGCGGCGTCAACGGCGACGCGCCCGAGGGATTTCTCGCGAGGCTCGACGCGCTCATCGCGAAGTTTCCCGCTCGCATGCGTGAGTTGCGCGGGTTGTTGCAAGCGAATCCAATTTTTCAGGACCGAACCATCGACATCGGCATTCTGACGCTCGAAGAAGCCCTCCAATGGAGTGCCACCGGCCCGACGCTTCGTGCAAGCGGCATCGCTTACGACGTGCGCAAAGCCTTTCCGTACTCGAGCTACGAGACATACGACTTCGACGTTCCGACCCGCACCGAAGGCGACGCATACGCGCGCTTTCTCGTGCGGCTCGACGAGATGGAACAGTCCATGCGCATTGTCGAGCAGGCGCGTCGCCGGCTCGACACGCCCGGACCCGTGATGATCGATGATTCGAAGGTTGCGCTTCCGCCGAAAGAGACGATCGCGCTCTCGATGGAGGCGCTGATCCATCATTTCAAAATCATCAGCGAAGGCTTTCGCGTGCCGCCCGGTGACGTCTATCAGGCGATCGAATCGCCGCGCGGCGAACTCGCCTACTACCTTGTCAGCAACGGCGAGAACCGGCCGTACCGTGTGCGCACGCGGCCGCCCAGCATGTACAACCTCCAAATCCTCAAAGGGATCGCGCCCGGCAACCTCATCGCCGATCTCGTCGTCATGATCGGCTCGTTGGATCCGGTCTTCGGCGAGGT
>DATHOO010000162.1:0-7419 GCA_035484815.1 Candidatus Acidiferrales bacterium | reverse complement strand
GTGGGCGCGCAGGCTTCCGCATCGGCGTGGCTACTCGCAGAAGGCTCGCGACCGCGGGCACTTCGGCACGCGTTTCGCGGTCGTCAATTTGCATCGGTTGGCAAAGTGGGATCCCGCGCTCGAGATCACCCCGGAATCGCTGCGCGCGCAGGGGTTCCTCAAGTCGATACGCGATGGCGTCAAGCTCCTCGGCACTGCCGAAGCGTTGCCGTCCGGACTGCGCCTGCGTCACATTCTTCTTTCGAAAAGTGCTCGCGAAGCGCTCGTCGCCGCCGGCGCCAGCGTTGAAGAAGCGGAAGGTGTGTCATCCTGAGCGGAGCCGCGTACCTTGTCATCCTGAGCGGAGCGCCCGTAGGGCGCGTCGTCGAAGGGCGCTAGTGCATGTTTAACAACTTGCGCGCCGCGGTGCTCGTCCCGGAGATCCGCCAGCGGATCCTGTTTGTTTTCTTCGCTTTTGCGTGGTTCGTCTTCATGATCCACGTGCAGTTGCCCAACGTCAACCAGGCAGCGTGGCAGCGCGTCTTGCAGAGCGGCGCCTTCTACAACCTGCTTGGTTTCCTCTCGGGCGGCGCGCTGCAGAAGCTCTCGATCATCGCGATGGGTATAACGCCCTACATCAACGCGTCGATCATCATGCAGCTGATGACGGTCGTGCTTCCGCAGCTCGAAGAGATGGCGAAGAAAGGCGGCGAGGAAGGCCGTAAGAAGATCAGCCAGTATACGCGTTGGCTAACGATCGTGCTCGCGACGATCCAAGCGAGCTTCATGGCGATCTCGATGGAGCGTTCGGGGGTCTTTTACGACACGAGCACGTGGTATCTGCTCTACGCGATCGTCGCGATGGTCGGCGGCACCCTCTTTCTCATGTGGCTCGGCGAGCAGATCAGCGATAAAGGCATTGGCAACGGCGTCTCGCTGATCATCTTCATCGGCATCGTCCTGCGCTATCCGCAGTACGTTCGGCAGACCTTCACCTCCGCCAGCCAGGGTTCCGAATCGCTTCTCAATTTGGCGCTCTATATCGCGATCGCGATCTTCATCATCATCTCGATAGTCTTTCTCTATCAAGGGCAGCGGCGCGTTCCAGTGCAACAGGCGCGCCGCGTCGTCGGCCGCAAGATGTTTGCGGGCCGCTCGACCTACATTCCGCTGCGGCTGAACAACGCCGGCGTCATCTCGATCATCTTCGCGATCTCGATTCTGCTGCTTCCGCAGCAGGCGCTCTCGTGGTTCGGTCACGGACAGGCGATTGTCGGCACCGGATTGCGGGCCGAGTTCGAGCGGGCCATGCAAGCGTTGTCGACCTGGCTCAACGTTTGGTTCTCGCCCAACGGCTTGCTCTACAACATCGTTTACTTCGTGCTCGTCGTGGTCTTTACGTTCTTCTATAGCTCCATCGTGCTCAACACCCGCGACGTCGCCGACAACCTCAAGAAGACTGGCGCCTTCGTGCCGGGAATTCGACCGGGACAACCAACGGTGGACTACCTGAACAAGATCTTGATGCGAATCACGACGGCCGCCGCGATCTACCTGGGTCTGTTGGCGGTCTTGCCGGGCAGTTTACAACGCGGCCTATCGGTGACCACATTCTATTTGGGCTCAACTTCGTTGCTGATCGTCGTGGGCGTTGCCCTCGACACGATCACGCAGATCGAAGCCCGTCTAGCGATGCGAGACTACCGCGGCTTCATCAAACGGTAGAGGTCGCGCGATGCGAGTCGTCTTTCTCGGGCCGCCGGGCGCGGGGAAGGGAACCCAAGCCCGCCTCCTCCAAGCGCGTTTCGGCCTCGAGCAGATCTCGACGGGCGATATCCTGCGGCAGCATCTGTCGCGTGGAACGCCTCTCGGCAAAGAGGCTGAAGGCTATATGCAGCGCGGTCAGCTTGTTCCCGATGCGCTCGTCATCGACATGATTGCGCACGAGCTCGAGCGTGCGACCGACGGTTTCGTGATGGACGGTTTCCCGCGCACGGTCGCGCAAGCGGAGGCCCTCGACCGCCTGTTGATGAGTAGCGGCGCGCCGCTCGATGCCGCGGTGGTCTTCTCCGGCGATCGCGCCGCGCTGTTGGCGCGGCTTGCGTCGCGTTGGACGAATCCGCGTACCGGCCGAACGTATAACGCCCTGACGAATCCTCCGAAAGTCGCCGGCATCGACGACGAGGACGGCGGGGAGCTTATCCAGCGCGAGGACGACCGGGTCGAAACCGTGGCCAAGCGTCTCGACGTCTACGATCTCCAGACTCGCCCGCTCATCGAGTACTATCGAAAAGTCGGCAAACTGGTCGAGGTTGACGCCTTCGCTAGTCTCAATTCCGTCGCCGATCGGATCGTCGCTGGGATCGGTCGTTCGACTTCGTTCGGCACGGGTGCCGCGCACGCCGCCAAAGGGAATTGATGGTCACGCTGAAATCGGCGCGCGAGATCGAAGCGATGCGGCGCAGCGGAACGATTACATCGAAAGTCCTCACCGACCTGATGAAGGCGGCGCGCCCGGGCATTGCGACCGCGGACCTCGACCGAATGGCCGAGCGCGGAATTCGCGAAGCGGGCGGCGTCCCGACGTTCAAGGGATATAACGGATTTACCGGATCGATCTGCGCCTCGGTAAACGATGAGGTCGTGCACGGAATCCCCGGCTCGCGGGTTTTGTGCGACGGCGATTTGCTATCCATCGACATCGGGACCACGCTCGATGGGTACGTTAGCGACAGCGCGGTGACGATTCCGGTCGGCACCATCTCCGCGGCCGCCCAGCGTCTCCTCGTGGTGACCCAGGAGTGCCTGACGATCGGTATCGGCCAAATGCAGCCGGGCAATCGCCTGGGCGACATTAGTGCGGCGGTGCAAACCCATGCCGAACGGCACGGTTATGGCGTGGTGCGTGAGTTGGTCGGTCACGGCGTCGGCCGGGCGATGCACGAAGAGCCGCAGGTGCCGAACTACGGCGAGGCGGGGACGGGGATGGAGTTGCGTCCTGGGTTGGTGCTGGCCATCGAGCCGATGATCACGCAGGGAAGTCCGAAGATCCGCATCCTGGAAGACGGCTGGACAGTCGTGACGGCAGATGGTAAACTCGCAGCGCATTTCGAGCACACGATTGCCGTGACGGGGAGCGGACCGAAAATCCTAACGCTACGCGATTACGCGGAAGATCCGGGCGCGCAACGGTACCGCGCCGGCCGGGAGGCCATCGTGTAGTGGCACGCCGGCGCGGCGGACGGCCCGACCTCACTCACGGCAGAATAACCTATAGGTATAAGTAAGATGAAAGTACGACCCTCAGTTAAAAAAATTTGTGAAAAGTGCAAGATCATTCGCCGCCGCGGTACGGTGCGCGTGATCTGCGAAGTCAATCCCAAGCATAAGCAAGCCCAAGGATAGCCCTTCGACAGGCTCAGGATTCTAAAAAGGAAATTATAAGAGTATGGCTCGTATTGCCGGCATCGATCTTCCGCGCGAGAAGCGCATCGAGGTTGCGCTGACCTATATTTTCGGCATCGGCGCAACGACGTCGCGAAAGGTTCTGGCGTTTGCAGGCGTCGATCCCAGCGTCCGCGTTAAGGCGTTGAGCGAAGAGGACGAAAAAAAGCTCCGCGATGCGATCGATTCGCTGCAGCTGCGCGTTGAGGGTGACCTCCGGCGCGAGGTGCAGGGCAATATCAAACGGCTCATGGATATCGGCTGTTACCGGGGGATCCGTCATCGGCGCGGGCTTCCCGTCCGCGGCCAACGGACCAAGACCAATGCGCGAACGCGTAAGGGTCCCAAGCGCACCGTGGCCGGCAAGAAGAAAACCATCGCTAAAAAGTAAGCGCTCGCCATGAAGGCGGTAATCACCGCCGGCGGGCGGATCGAGGGCACATTTGCGCGCGATGCCGGCACGAGCATCAAAGCATTAGCATCGGTCCGCGGGGAGACGATGCTCGCGCGCATCGTCGCTGCGCTGCGCGCCAATGGCGCGACGCGAATCGCCGTCGTCGGCGGTAGCGAGGTGCGTGCTGCGTGTAGCGACGTCGTCGAGCGCGTCATCGACGAAAGCCCCTCGGGCGCCACCAATCTGCTCCTCGCGTTGCAAGCTTGGCCCGAGGACGGCGAACCGCTGCTCTACGCGACGAGCGACCTACCCTACGTTACGGGAGAGGCCGTTGGAGCATTTCTCACGCGGGTACCTTCCGGCACGCTCGCGATCGCGCTGGCCGAAGTCGCAGCCTTCGATCGCCGCTTTCCCGGCGTCTCAGGCTTCGGAATCACGCTTGCGGGCGAGCGCGTCGTCAACGGTGGCGTGTTTTCGCTGCCCGCCGGGTCTCCCGAGAAGGTTGCGCAGATCGCGCGGCGTTTTTTCGACGCGCGCAAGCAACCGTGGCGCATGGCCGGTTTCCTCAGTCCGATCGTGCTCGTCCGATTCCTGTTCGGACGTTTGAGCGTGGCCGACCTCGAAGCGATGGCGGTTCGCATGCTGCAGGTTCCGGCAACGGCCATTCGTAATTGCGCTCCGGAGCTCGCTTTCGATGTCGACACCGACGTTGAGTACCGATACGCTTCCGCGCACGAGTGAGCGCGCGCGACGCGCGAACCCGCTTGCCCTCGCGCTCTTCTGGCTCGGAATTCAGGCGATTTGGGGCGCGATCTTGGGGATTTCGCTGCAATCTCGAACGATCGAGCTCTCCACCGGCAGCGCGCTGCTCGCCTACGGCCGGCTCGCCACGATTGGTGCGGTGGTCGCGGCGATCGTCCAAGTTCTCATCGGCTTCTGGTCCGACGCGCGCCGCCGCCGGTCCAGTCGCCGGATCGAATTCTACGCAGCCGGGGCAATCGGCGGGGCCGTCTCGCTCGCGCTCTTCTACGATGCAGAAACGCTCTTTGCGCTGACCCTGGCGTACGTCGCGCTTCAGGCGAGCCTGAACGTGGCGATAGGGCCGTATCAAGCGATCATTCCCGATTTCGTCGAACGCTTGCGAACCGGCATCGCGTCGTCGTGGATGGCGGCGCTGCAAAGCGTTGGCAATGCGGTCGGGGCGCTGGCTGCGAGCTTTATCGCCAACGCAAAGCTGCTGGCATCTGTGCTCGGCGGGCTCCTGGTCGTGACCTGTGCGGTTACGTCCATCCACGCGCGCGGATTGCCGCTGCGCGAGCCCGAGCGAAGCGGGAGCGAGCTGCGGATCACCCGTCCGTTTGTGGATTTGTTCATCTCGCGCGCGCTTATCTACGTCGGCTTCTACACACTCCTGGGCTATTTGCTCTTCTACGTGGAGGCGGTCCTCGGCGCGACCTCGCTCGCCGGCGCGCGCCAGCAGACGGGTATTCTGATCGTGACCTTCACGATCGTTGGGGCCGCGGGCGCAGCGTTGGCTGCCCGGCCCAGCGATCGTCTCGACAAACGGCTTGTCGCAACGATCGGCGCGGGCGCGTTTATCGTGGCGCTCGCGATCTTTATCGCTTCGAGCGCCTTTGTGGGCGTAGCAACGGCGACGTTCATTGCAGGTCTGGGCTGGGGGGTCTTCCTCGTCGCCGACTGGGCAATCGCGTGCCGAGTGCTGCCGCCCGGTGCAATGGCTGCCGCAATGGGTATCTGGAACTTGGCCATCGTGCTGCCGCAGATCGCGGCCCCCGCAATCACGACGGCGGTGCTGGCCCAACTCCACTTGCACGCCGGGAGCGTCGCCCCGCGGATCGCCTTTGCCTTGGCGCTTGGCGAGACCTTAGCAGGAATATCCTGGCTCTGGCGCCTGCCACGTTGCGCTATCGAGCAATAACGAGTATCGTAGCTCTGAGCGAGCAGCGACACTCCAGGCGGCCGCTCGCACGGTTAAGCAGGACGAGGGGCCTGTCGGCCCGTCGTCATAGTCAATAAGGAGGCACTAGTGAAACGACTGAGCACCGGAATACTCGCAGCGCTGATTGCAGCGTTCTGCGGGTTGAGCGCGGTTGCGGCTCCGTCGACCGCGACGCAAGGAAACAATGGAAACGGCGTTGCGCAAACGGGGGCGCCGCCGCCGGCGGACTTTGGTAGTCCGCCGTCCGGCCAGATTCCCATCTTATATAACGACCATCACGTCTATTCCAGACCCGACGTGCTCAAACAAGGGCGCGTTTTATCCGCATTAGTCAAGGGCGGCACATTGTTGATTCCGTTGCGCTCGATGTTCGAGCAAATGGGTGCAACGGTATCTTACGATGCGGGTAGCAAGACGGCGACGGTCTCGAAACCGGGCGCCGAGGTCAAGGTGACCGTCGGTAAACCCGAAGTCATCATTAATGGCGAGTCACGTCCGTTGGACGTGCCGCCCATCCTCTATCAAGGTGCGGTACTCGTGCCGGTCCGAGTCATTTCGGAAGGCATGGGGGCCTACGTGCAATGGGTCCCGGATCGGCGTTTGGTAGTCGTGCGGTACATACCGGCGACGCCGCCGCCCAGCCCGGCTCCTCCCCCGCCGCCGGCAGCCCCACCGCCACCACCGCCGCCGCCAACGCCGCCACCACTGACCAACATGATCTTTGTGGCCGGCGACTACCTCTTCTCCCCGACGGTCTACAATGAGTTCAACGCGGGGGATCGTAGTACCGGAGGCAACGGCGGGTTCGCCGTTCACGGCGCCGGCACGTTCAGCATGGGCAATCTCGGGTTCATGCTCGGCGGCGACTTCGTCCGCTGGCCATATCCGCATAACTGCACGACCATAAGCGGCGTCAATCAGCCAAACTGCTTCGTCACCGTTATCGGGGGCAATGGCAGTGCGGCCGTCGCGCAAACGAATAACCTCGCGGATGATAATGTTGACGCACGGTTCGGCGTCGGGATCGCGAAGTGGAAGGTCTACGTCGCCGGTAGCTACGTCTGGTTCGCGAACAACTATGGCTACCCCAGTCTCGAAGGGGTTGGGTTCGGTGGCGAAAGACTTCCGGATCTCAATCAGTTTATCTCGTTCTTCGGCAGCGTCTACTACTATCCGCAAATCAGCGGAAACGCTTCGGTAAGCGTTCCGACGAGCGCGGGAGGGACCGCTACCCAAACGCTTGCGCTTCAGTATAATTTCCTGAAGTACGTAGCCGGCGTAACCTTCGCCATTCCAAAAATGCCGATCTTCATCGAGGCCGGCTGGCGCGGCGATAGTTGGACGGCTAAACAAAACGCACCGGCTAGCCGAACGTACAACGGTCCGTTCGCTGGTCTTGGAGTAAAGTTCCCCTATCCATAGGAGTCCGCGTTAATCGGTAAACTCAAAAGGAGCCCGTCACTTCGCCGGGCTCCTTTTCTCTTGAAGCGGTTACCAACTTTGACGCGTTTACATCAACTAAGGGGGTAACTTTCGTGAAACGACTGAGCACCGGCATACTCACAGCGCTGATTGCAGCGTTCTGCGGGTTGAGTGCGGGCCTTGCGCAGACGGGGGCGCCGCCGCCGGCGGACTTTGGCAG
>DATHOO010000161.1:0-2388 GCA_035484815.1 Candidatus Acidiferrales bacterium | reverse complement strand
GGCTGGAACGTGCCTTGATCGTAGAACCACATTTGTCCGTTCGGCCCGGCAATGATCTGCGTCACGTTCGCCGAGGGCTCGAGACCGCTCGAGTAGGTCGTAATCGCGCTGGTTTGCGGGGTAAACTCACCGATTTGCGGTCCGTCGGCGAACCAAAGATTACCGTTCGCATCGAACGCGATGCCGAGCGGCCCCTGCAACGTTGGATCGACTGGGTACGCGGTGTACGCTCCGCTGGATGGATCGAACGAAACGAGGTTTCCCGCAACGGGATCGCTCACCCAGAACTTTCCGTCCGGGCCGGCGACCATCGCTACGGGCGCGACTAACACATGCTGCGCGCCGAACGCTTTGTACGCACCGTTGTGTGGAACGATCGACAGCGGCATGGCGGCCAACGCATTGCCATCGCTCACGTCGAGCGTCGTCACATCGAAGCGTGTCTTCGGCGCGACGGTAGCGACCGCCGAACTCGAACTGAGCGTACCAGGCGTTACCGAAACGGCTGCGTCGAGCGGATTCCCGAGTGAGACTCGGAACTTTCCGTCGAAACCAGTTTCCGAAACCGTTATCGCGGCGGGTAAGGCATCGTCGAACATCGTGAGCGGCGACGGCACGATCTTCAGCGGGGCGGCTGCGAGCGTCGCCGGCTTCATCCCGGTGTCGGTTGCGACGATCGATGCGTCGGCGAGCGGCTTGCTTGAATCGTAGGTGACGGTGACGATCGTTCCCGGGTGCGCTACGCTCGATGTCGAGAGCGTGAGCGCATGAGCGCCATCATTCTGTATCTGCAAGCCGACCGGCGACTGATAGTCAGACGCTCCGACGATCGTTGCGCCCGATGCGTCGGCGGCGTTGAGGACGACGGCGACTCGTTGCACGCCGCCAGTATTGACGAGCGGAAGTCGCGCGGGCGAGAAACTCACCGACGCGGGAACACCGTCAAGATCGAGAGCGATCCGAGCTTTCGAACCTTTCGTTACGTCGCAAGAAACCGTCGCTGCAGCCAATGCCCGGCCATTGGCGTCTTTCGACCGGTAGGCCGCGGCCGTAAAAAGATCGGTGCCGGCCGGCGCCGCGACGGTGACGGTACAAACAAAACCAGGGTGATCCGGCTTGCATCCCCGCGCGGAGGCTGCGATTGCGGCGACCGTCGGTGTCGCCTTACTCGGCTCTCCGTTTACGCTTTTTAAGGTGAGGGCGATCGACCGGATGCCCTCGTGAGTCGCGGCCGGAACGTGCACGACGAACGCTACCGCTGCACTAGCATCGGGCGCTTGACGAAAGGCTTGCGACAGCGGCGAAGTCGGGGGAACGACGCCGTTGGCTCCGCCGCTTCCTCCACTGCAGGCGCTTGCAAGCGCCATCGCGGTAACCGCGGCGGCCATGCGGCACGCCGCGCTCTTCCAGTTAGAGCTCATTGTTGCGTCACCGCCTTAATCAACGCGCGTGCAAAAGGAACGCCGAGTCCGGTCACAAGATCGTAGCCGTGCCCCGCGTTATAGCCCGGATCGAGTCCACCCGGACCGGTCTGTTGGTTGTTTCCGTAAACGACGTCGTAGAACGTCTGATGATACGTAGGCTGCAGGTGCGTGCCGTTTGAGTACAACGCGTACAGCAACGGAGCGGCGTTACCGAGCCGGTACGGCTTCCCACCTTGCGCCTTCGCGCATGACGGCGCTCGTTTACAGGCTTGGAGGACGAGACTCCACATCGCGGCCATCTCGGGCGCCGCGACGCTGGTCCCGCCCACCTCACCGACTACTGGACCTCCAAGATTGGCATAGATCAGGGTTGCCATACCAGTCTCAGGATCGCCCAGCAGCGAGAGATCGGGTTGGTTGCGAAACTGACCGGTGATGTGCGGGCCTGCTTGCCACGGCGTAAGCGCATGAGGAAAGTACGCCGAGATACCGCCGCCGGAGCCGCCCGCACCTTGTCCGGTCGTCAGCCCCCAGCCGATGATTTGGTTGGTAAGGTTGCCGAAATTATCGAGCGGTGCGGTGACGCCGCCAACGCTCGTTACGCTCGGGTCGGTCGCAGGGTAGCTGACGCACGCATCGTTGACGTTACCGAATGCGGGGCGCTGGCATCCTTCCGCGCCCGAATCTCCCGAGGAGACGAAGACCGCGACGCCCTCCACGGCCAAAGCGGCGAACTCTTCCGGACCAATGCCTTGCGTGGGATCGCTCGAGTCGAACTCGAAGCCCGCGTTCGCCCCTTCCGGGCCACCATAGCTCAGGCTCAGAACGTCGACGGCGTTGTCGGCGATGGCTTGCTGGATCTCGTCGTCGGCCAACGGCAAGCCGAGGAGTGGCTGTTCGCTGTGGCCGCAAGGGCCGGCGACGATGGTGCCGGACGATGTCTCGCAAAACGTCGGGTTGTAGC
>DATHOO010000160.1:0-15758 GCA_035484815.1 Candidatus Acidiferrales bacterium | reverse complement strand
TCCCCGGATACTACCGATGGCGTGATGGCCGCTACGCATGGGTGCACGGTACCCTATGTTCGTCACTCCGGCGCCTGGTGCGCAGGCCATTGGCATCACAGTCGTTACGGCTACTCTGGACGGACAGTCGCTGGTGTGAGCCGGCCTACGCCGATTCGATACCGATTTCTTCGAGGTGCTTGAGAAGCTCGGCCACGTCGCGATAGACGCGGAAAGCACCCGCAGAAGTGAGTTCCTCGCGAGAATAGCCTCCGCTCAATACTCCGATTCCAAAAGAGCCGGCAGTCCGGGAGGCGAGCATGTCCCACGTGCTGTCTCCCACCAGTGCCGCGTCGTGTGGATCGACTCGCAATTGTTTGAATGCCCGGTGCAGCTGATTGCTCGAGGGCTTTGAACGCGCTTCGTCTTCGCGGGTGATGCAGAGCGTCGACGGCGTGAGCTTGAGGCGATCGAAGTATATCTGAGCGTCATCGTGCGAACCGCTCGTCACGATCGCCATGCGTATGCCGAGACGCTCGAGTTCCTCGGAAACCCGATCCGCGCCGGCGGCGAGTATCACTTCGTCGCGAACGAGCGCAAAGGCGTTCGCATGTGCTCGTTCGAGTGCGTCCCTCTGTGTTTGCGATAATCCAAGTGCGAAGGTTCGGTCGAGCGCTTTGAGCAGCAGCGCTCCGTTCATTCCCACTCGCCGATGAATATCGACGACCGGAATTTGAAGTCCCGCGTCGCGAAAGGCTTTCGTCCACGCGGCGACGTGCTGGTAAGTGGAGTCAGCGAGTGTCCCGTCGAGGTCGAAAAGGAGCGCTTTCACACATCAGATATGTTAGGCTGGTGCTCGACGGCTAACGGCCCGAACAATCGCCAAAAGGATTATCGCGCCAATCAGCGCGCAGACCATGCTGCCTATGTTGAACCCGGTGACACCTGCGTGACCGAAGAAGCCGTAAACGAACCCGCCGATCACAGCGCCCACTACCCCGACAACGATATCCCCGAGCAGTCCCCCCGGCCCTTCGCCCGGTACTAAGAATTTTGCTACGGCGCCGACGATTAAACCAAAAACAATCCAGGTGAGAATACCCATCTCTTCCGCCTTCCTGACAGCTGTATGGCAGTATGATTCCCCGCGCGGTTTCCAGCCAAACGCGCGTCGAATTACGCCCTCGCCCCAGGAGCGTAACCCGACCCTAAAAAACCTCCTTCGTGCGCTTGAAGGGACACTTCAGCAAGCGGGGTTCATTCGCTATGCTCATGGCCACATCGTTATTTGAATCGACACAATCTCGAGGAGGCGTCCTGCGAGTGTTATAGCGTGGCGCGTGCGCAGTTTGGGCCGCTGTTGGAGCATATGGCCGACAAGCAGTAGCGCTATCCGATGCGTTTAAGGCACGTCAATAGAGGTAAGATAACAGCACATGCGGCGGCGCTTTCGATCGGTAGTCTGTTTTTCGCGCCCCCGCCGGGCGTTCTGGTGCTTGACTCGTTTTCCTGGGGAGCGCAAATGCACCCTCGACTTCGCCGTGGATGGCACGGGTGCGCTGTGGGAACTTCCCGGAAGTTTCGCAGTCGGTGAGGCATCGTGACCGTTCCCACCGAGCTGCTCAGCATTGACGACGAGTCGTTGTTGGGAGCACTGGCCAAAGTCGACGCCACAACGCTTGAGACGTCGGCGGGAGCGCGGCGCGTCGTTTTTAGCGAGTTGATCGAGCGCGCCTTCGCGCGAGTCGCCGATTACCAGCGCGGCATGAAGTTATTGCGCGTGTGCTATAGCGTCAAAACCAACCCGAGTAGGTCAATCCTCAGTTGCGCCAACCGACATGGCCTGTTCGCCGAAGTTATCAGCCCGGCCGAGCTCGACGAGGCTATTGCATGCGGCTTTCAACCAAGCGACGTCGTTTACAACGGTCCATATCCGGCCGAGCGCTGTAGGGTCGGGCCGGGCTTCATTTTCGCCGACTCAGTCGAAGCATACACCTCGGCGACGCGTCGCTTTCCAATGAGCTGCGTAGGCGCGCGCGTGCGTCCTCCAGGCATCATGTCACGGTTTGGCACGCTGCCAGAGGAGCTAGGCGAACTCGCGAAAGCAATAGAGCAATCCGGCCGCCCTGCGACGGCCATTTCCTTTCACGTTCGTCCCGGCGACTACGGCCTCTACACTTTGAGAACGATCGCGTCAGCGGTAATCGATTACGCTCAGGAACTAGAGCGCCGATGCAGCGTGCCGGTTACAATTTTCGACATCGGCGGTGGAAAACGGCCATTGGAATTCGATGCGGCAGTGGGGTCTGGAGATTTCGAGTGGATCGAACGACGCGTGCGCGAGCGTCTCCCGCACGTGCAGGCGGTCTTCGTCGAGCTGGGGCAAGCATTGGTCACCAGCGGCGAAGGGGTGATCGGTTCCATTCTCGAGGTACGGCGCCGTGGCAATATCACCGAAGCTGTGATCGATGCCGGCTATCCCGAGGTTCCGCAGGTTCATTCGTTCGAACACCGGCTCTTCCACCTGCGCGCTGGAAATGTTCGCCGCCTCATTCATGGCACCGACCGCCTTCTCGGCCGAACGTGCTTAGAATATGACGTGATCTCCAGTTCGTCAAGCTTGAGCGGGTGCCGTGCCGGCGATGCCATTGCTATCGCAGATGCCGGTGCATACGATGCAAGCATGTCTTTCGGATTCGCGCAAGGCGAACGGCGATGAACGCAACTTATGTTCTGCCGGTTCGTTTGCCGGATGGGCAACCGATCGAGGAGTTAGCCGCCTACATTCGCTCGTTCTCCGGCGCCGAGATGGTGGTCGTCGATGGTTCCGGTCCGGAAATTTTCGGCGCGTTGCAAGCCAGCCTTGCCGGCTGTGCGATTCACGTGCCTCCGGATCCCAGCATAAAAGGTCGCAATGGCAAGGCAAGAGGTCTGCTTACGGGCCTGCAGATCGCAAGGCATGACAAAATCGTGGTCGCCGACGACGACGTTCGGTATGACGGTCTGACGCTTGCGAAGCTAATAGGCTGTCTCGATCGCTGGGACGTTGTGCGGCCGCAAAATTACTTCCATCCAACGCCCTGGCATGCCGTGATCGACAGCGCACGTTCGCTCATTAACCGCGCGCTCGACGGAGACTGGCCCGGTACGCTGGCCTTCCGCAAGTCGGCGCTTCCAAAAGGATACAATGCAGACGTTTTGTTTGAAAATCTAGAACTCGTTCGAACGATTCGGCGCCGCGGCGGCCGCGAGCTTGTGGCGAGAGACATCTTCGTCGCACGTCGTCCGCCCACGGCTCGGCACTTTTGGCATCAACGAGTACGGCAGGCGTACGACGAGTTCGCACGGCCGACTAGACTCGTCGTTGCGCTTAGTCTGCTTCCTACACTAGCGGTTGCGATGACGAGGCGCAATTTTGGCGTCGTTGCCATGCTCGTGCTCGTGCCCGTCTTCATTGCCGGCGCGGGCCGGGCGCGGAATTCGGCGCATCGGTATTTCAGCTGGCTCTCGGTTGCAGCCGCACCGCTATGGGTACTCGAACGCGCATGCTCCTCGTGGCTCGCCCTCTTTGCGCGAGTGTTACTTGGCGGCATGCCGTACGGCGACACCGTTATTACGGCGGCCGCGACCCCGAATAAGGATACGAAAAAATGGTGCGCTTGACGATCGAGCAGGCGCTCTCGCTGTATGCGGGCGCGAACCCGTTTTCCTCGTCGACGGCCCTGCGCTATAGCAACTATTCCGCGCCCGTCAGCGGTGTGACTACTCGCCTGTTGGATTGGCGGGCGCCCACCGGCCGTGCCCAAATGGCCGATTCGGCGATGCGAAGCTTTATTTTGAGCGACCGCTTTTCGTGCGTCGCCGGCAAGGCCGCCGTTTTGTCGGGGGGTTACCGATTCGGCTATTACCCTGGTTTCGCCGACAAGCAGTGCAGCGAAGGGCTGGCCCGCGATCTAAGCGCATTTATCGCCGAGCGCCCGGCAATGCGCGTGGAATACGCCACCTTCGTCGCCGTTTTCGGAGAGCCCGTCGCCGGCGACGAGAAATGGTTCGAGATTGCCCTTTGGCGCCAACTGCAGCAACTCATAACGCTTAGCGCGCTTCACTTTCCGTGGGACCCGAACGTGTCAGACAATTCCGCCGACTCTAGCTTCGCATTCAGCTTCGGTGGTTATGCTTTCTTCATTGTGGGGATGCATGCGCGCGCTTCCCGAACATCGCGCAGGTTTTTTCTCCCTTCAATTGCGTTTAACGCTCACGCGCAATTTGAGCATGCTCGCGAAACTGGACGTTTTCCTAGAATTCAGCGCCAAGTGCGCGCACGCGAGCGAGTCGTTGAGGGCTCCCTCAACCCCGAGCTAGCGGCCTTTGGATCGCGAAGCGAAGCTCGGCAGTACTCTGGAAGAAAAACGGAGGAGAACTGGGAGTGCCCCTACCGGCCGCGCTCGTAGAAATCGACGCGCAGTCCGCGGTTGCGGTCCGCCTGCAGCGAGGCGACGTTCTTCAGATCGTCGATCCCCACGGTGAGCAGGTGGCCGACTTAGCGATCTTCAACGCGGAAAACCGCAAAGACGCATTCTCTCCCGGGCGAACGATTGACTATAACGAGTCGCTTACCGTGTCGAATGGATCAGTGCTGTATTCGAATGCCGGCGTGGCACTCACGCGCATTGTTGAAGATTCGGTCGGCATTCACGATATTCTGCTTGCGCCATGCAGCGACCAAATGTTCGCGCGGCGCCACGAGTTCGGGCACCCAAGCTGTCAAGCCAATCTTTCGTCTGCGCTTGCTGATTTTGAAATTTGCGACAACATGGTCACTGCGACGCTGAACGTATTCATGAACGTTGCCATTGAAGAGAATGGCCGAGTCAAGCTTGGTGTGCCGGCCTCGGCGGCGGCCGATTTCATCAAGATTGAGGCGCTCTGCGATCTCATCGTCGGAATCGCAGCCTGCTCGTCGGAGCGCACAAACAATGGTAAATGTAAGTCGATTGGCTACGCGTTACTGCGTTGTCGGTAAAACCGCTGAAATATTTGGTGCGGCAGCACTCGGGCCGCCTAGGCTTTAAGCGGACCGTTGTGGGGAGCACCTGAAATGGCTTCACCGATCGCCTGCGTCACGGCTGCTTTGCCGTTCTCAATGGCATCCACGGCGGCGGTCTTCGCCTGTTCCGTCATGCGCTCGCCGAGGCGGCCGACGAGATCGCGCTCCACATCGCTGACGGGTAAGCAGAGTCCGACGAGAAAGCCGACGGCGATCGAACCGATGGCAAGACCGAGGGGATTCTCGGCGGCGGCCGAGCCGAGGGTTCGAACTCCGGCGCCCGCTGAGGGCATGGTCGCCAACGCATTCGCAACGGTGCTCTTCGCGCCCGAGGCGGCATCGGCGATCGATGCAACCGCGCCGGAGACGCTTCCCTTCATTGCGTCCATCCGTTCGTTCATCGCATCGCGAGCCCTGGAGGGGATGTCGGCCTTATACGCCGGCGCTTCCACCGTGTCGCCCATTTGGGATTGCGTTTCTTCGATGTCTTGTCTAATGAGATCGGGGTCTTGCCTCACGAAGCAGTCCTTTCAGCGGCCGCGCTCGATACCCGAGCGCACCGTATGAACGTCGGCTTTGATTGTTTTAACGGGCGGCTGTCTCACGGAGTATGTGCATCCATCGCGCGGCGTCGCGCCGCCGTAGCTTTGACCAGCCTCGACGCAAAAATGCCCGCGGCGATTCCCGCCGAAGCAAGCAGCCAGGGCTGCTTACGGCCCATCGCTTCGGCATCGGCGACGATCCGCTCGAGCGGCGTTTCTTGAACGTAGGCGCCGATGCGATCGATCACAACTGCCCCGCGCTCTGCAGCGTCGGCCGCCATGGCCATGTTCGGATCCTCCCGCAACTGCTGCGCGACCGTACGCACGGTTTGCGCTGTCGTGCGAATGCGCCCACCGTACGCCGACGATTGCGACGCAATTTTTTTGGCGATGTAGCTAGAAAGTATGTTGCTCTGCATGTAGGCTGGTTAATACCCGCTCCTAGCAAAAGTCAAGCGCGCGTTACAAGCCAAGCGCACGGAGCCCCCGCTAGTTTATGGGTGGCACCAATGTGAGAGTTCTGGTAACCGGCGCAACGGGATACATCGGGGGACACCTTGTGCCTCGTTTACTGAAGGCAGGCCATTCCGTCCGTTGCCTTGCTCGCGACGCTCAACGCTTAACCGGAAGATTTTCCGGAGCCGAAGTAATCGAGGGCGATATTTTCAACGAGAGGCCTCTGCGCAGAGCTTTCGAAGGTGTCGATGCCACTTATTACCTCGTGCATTCGATGAGCGACTCACACACATTTGCCGAACGCGATCGCGAGGCGGCTGCACTCTTCGGGAAGTCCGCTCGCGAAGTCGGCGTGCCGCGCATTATTTACCTAGGCGGTTTGGGTGCCGACGGCGCAGCACTTTCCCGCCATCTCGCTAGCCGCCACGAAGTGGGCGACGTACTGCGATCCTATGGCGGCGAGGTTGTCGAATTTCGCGCCGCCATGATCATCGGTAGCGGAAGCATCTCGTTTGAGATGCTTCGGTATCTCACCGAGCGTTTGCCTCTGATGATTGCACCGCGATGGGTGACCACGCGTTCGCAGCCAATATCCGTCGTGGACGTCTTGCGCTACCTTGTATCTGCGCTCGACCTTCCGCATGCTCAATCTCGCATCTACGAGATCGGCGGCGCGGACATTGTGACCTATCGCGACATGATGCTGCGCTACGCGCGACTGCGCGGGCTCAAGCGTAAAGTCGTGACTGTCCCGTTTTTTACGCCGCGCCTTTCATCGTATTGGGTCCATCTCGTCACCCCGATTTCTTCGCAGCTCGCGCAACCGCTAATTTTGGGGCTCGGTAACGAAATGATTGTGCGCGACGACAAGGCGAGGCGGGAATTTTCAGAAATCGTGCCGATCGGCTTTGGGGCCGCGGTGTCGCGCGCGTTGGATCGCTACTGTGCGAGCGGGTCTGACACGACGTGGTTTGATACCTTCGAAGTACGCACGCTACCCGCAAGATTTGCCGGTGCGCGCGAAGGAATGCTGATCGACCGGAAGGAGCGCATCGCCGACGCGACACCGCAGCGCGTTGCGTCCGTATTTACGCAACTAGGCGGAAAGCGAGGCTGGCCGTACGGCAACGCCTTGTGGCGGTTGCGCGGCCGCCGCAGCGCGACCGACCTGGGCCTCGGCGATGCGGCCAGTTGTTGGCACGTCGACGCCTTGGAGACCGATCACATTCTGCGGCTGAGGGCCGAGATGAACCTGCCGGGGAAAGCGTGGCTACAGTTCGACGCGGATCGGATCGGCGACGGGCGGACGCGCCTTACGCAGACGGCGTTCTTCGAGCCACGCGGCCTGTTCGGATTTCTGTATTGGTATCTCGTATTTCCACTTCATGCGTTGATTTTCAGCCGGATGGCTTCGCGGATCGTCTTTCTGGCGGAGCGAACGCCGCCGGCGAGCACCTCCCGACTCCGCTAACTCGATGCGGTTGCCACTCGCCCCCGTATGGGCAAGAGCGAGAAGTGCGATATGATTCCCCGAGCGGTATCCAACCAAACGCGCGCGGAACTACTAACAAGACGACGTTTACTTGGGGGCTTTTCGTGGGGAAAGATGGCGCCGGAGGACTAAAAAATGCCGAAGCCTGACACGGACCCGCCACTTCGGGCCGCGTTAGCTCTTGGAGCACTCGGTATCGTCTTTGGTGATATTGGCACGAGCCCGCTCTATGCGTTCCGCCAATCCTTCGTTGGCCTGCTGCGCGTCGCTCCCAGCCACGACAACGTGTTGGGACTGTTGAGCTTAGTTCTTTGGTCGCTGATTCTCATCGTTTTCGTCCGCTATATCGGAATGGTCATGCGGCTGGCGCATGGCGGCGAAGGCGGAATCCTGGCGTTGCTCGCATTCGTCCTTCCGGCAGTTAAGCGCGGCGTGCCGCCGCAAGCCAGTTGGCTTACCTTTTTGGTTATTCTCGGCGCCGGAATGCTCTTTGGCGATGGTATCATCACTCCGGCGGTCTCGGTGCTTTCTTCGGTCGAGGGGCTCGGCGTAGCGACTTCGGACGCTCGGCCGTATATCGTGCCGATCGCCGTCGGAATCCTTATCGCACTCTTTCTCGTGCAGAGCCGCGGCACGGGACGAATCGGTTCGATCTTTGGGCCGATCATGTTAGCCTGGTTCGCCGTCATCGGGTTCCTCGGGCTGCTGGGGATTGCCAAGTATCCGGCGGCGCTGCAGGCTTTCAATCCTTTATATATCGTGCGATTCTTTGCACATCACGGTTTCGCGGGCCTCGCAGTCTTCGGCGCAATCGTGCTCTGTGTGTCGGGGGTCGAAGCACTCTACGCCGATATGTCGCATTTCGGGCGCGTTCCGATCGCGGCTGCCTGGACCGTCGTGGTTTTTCCGGCGCTCGTCTTAAACTATATCGGACAAGGCGCGCTCGTCCTGGCTGCGCCGGAAAGCCTGGCGAACCCATTTTATCTCTTGACGCCGCGTTGGGCGCTCTATCCCGTCGTTGCAATCGCTACCATCGCGACGATCATCGCGTCGCAGGCGCTCATTTCGGGAGTCTTTACGCTGACGAAACAGGGCATCAGCCTGGGCTTTATTCCTCGGATGCGAGTGATCTATACATCGGTGGCACATCGCGGCCAGGTCTACGTCCCGTTTGTGAGCCGATTGCTGGTGATAATTTGCATCGCGCTCGTTCTCACGTTCCAGAGCTCGGCGCGGCTTGCCAACGCTTACGGCCTCGCCGTCGCCGGGACGATGGTCGTGACGTCAATTGCGTATTTCGAAGTCGTTCGCGTGCGTTTTCGTTGGAGCCTCACCGTGGCGCTTCTTGCAACGCTCCCGTTCCTGGCCCTCGAAGCGTTGTTCGTGATCGGCAGCCTTCCCAAAGTGCTGGAAGGCGGGTGGATTCCGCTCGTAGTAAGCGCCGTAGTTTTCGTCATTGCCGGCGCCTGGAGGGCGGGGCGGCGGCGTGTCGCGATCGTCCAGCTCGAGCAATCCCAACCGGTACGCAGTTTTCTTCGCGACGTGAAGGGGCGTTTGGGAGTTCCATATCACGGAACGGCCGTTTTCTTAACCGGCGATCCCGAAGGGATTCCCTTCGTCCTTCGGCACCACTGGGCGCGTACGCACAGCATCGACGAGAAGATCGTGCTGTTAACGATCATACCATCCACCGAGCCATACGTCAGCGGCGAGCGGCGGGTCACCGTCGAATGCCTTTCCGAAGGCTTAGTACGCGTAACCGCGAGCTTCGGGTTCATGGAGAGACTCAACCTCGCGCGCATAACGCACGCGTGTGCTTCGGCCGGACTCCATATTGGCGGCGATGACACGACCTATTACAGCGCCGATCCGCACATCGTGCCGGTCGGACGCGGAATATTTCGGGCCTTCTGGCGGGGCATTTACGTGGTCTTGCGCCGCAACGCCCGAAGCGTTACTTCGACGCTCGGCATTCCCGCAGACGCGCACGCGCGGCTTGGCGTTGAAGTCTCGATGTAGAAAGGTAGAACTCGGAGACCGGCGGTTGCCTGCTTTATTGGTACGCGCGCTAGCCGGCGACTTTTTGGGGAAATAGGGAGCATGAGGGTTTCGATGACTGAGAACCGCCGCGATACGGCCCAAGAGGCTCGAAACGAAAAGCGTCTGCGGTTCTTGGTTCAGGCCGGAGAGATATTCCATCAATCGCTCGACGTACCGAGGACGCTTTTCAACGTGGCGCACTTAGCCGTCGAATGGTTTGCCGATCTCTGCCTCTTCGATCTGCTCGACGAAACGTCCGCGCGTCTTTACGTGACCTCGGTGGCTCACCGGAATCCCGAAAAGGAAACCAGCCTGGGAAACCTCGCTGAGACATTCTATATCGAGGAGTACGGTACGCATCCCGTCCTGACGGTGACCCGCACCGGGGTGCCCTTCTTCGTTCCGAGGATGAGCGAAGCGACCTATGCGGACCACGCCGCTTCCAGAGAGCACCTTCGCTACATGCGAGAGCTCGGATACCGCTCAAAAATCGTCGTGCCGGTGACGGCTCAGGCGACTATTTTCGGTGCGCTGACGTTCGTCTCCACGACCGAGGGAAAGTACTTTGACGAGTCGGATTTGACGTTTGCCGTGGAGCTCGGGCGTCGAGCCGGCCTTGCGATTGCAAACGCCAAACAGTATGAAGCGCGCAAACGCATCGAGGAACGTTTGCAAGATTCGGAGCGCCGCTTTCGTATCTTGGCCGAAGCGATTCCCGTTATCTGCTGGACCGCCGACGCCAAAGGATCGATCGACTGGTACAACGCCCGCTGGTATGAGTACACGGGACAGCGTGCCGATGACGCGCTCGGATGGGGCTGGCAAACGATATTTCACCCGGATGATCTTCTCGAAGTCATGCGGCGTTGGCCGCGCTGCCTGGCGAGCGGCGAGGCCTTCGAGATGGAGTTCCGGCTGCGGCGACAAGATGGCGAGTATCTCTGGTTCTTAGGGCGCGCCGAGCCGCTGCGCGGCGCAGATGATACGATCGTCCGGTGGTACGGGAGCATCGTCGACGTCGACGCTCGGAAGATGGAGCACGAGCGCATGAAGCGCGTTGCTGAAACGCTTCAGAACGTCTTCCTCCCCAAGCAACTGCCGCAACGCCCTGGCCTCCGCCTGGACGCGCACTACATTCCTGCCGAGCAGGATGCGCTCGTGGGTGGAGACTGGTTTGACGCGCTCGAGTTGCCCGACGGGCGTCTCTTATTCTCTATCGGCGACGTCGGCGGTCATGGGCTCGATGCCTCCGTCGCCGTCGGGCGCTTACGACAGGCTATCCTCGCATTCGCCTTCGAGGTTACCGACCCCGGCGATATCCTGCGTCGCGTCGATCGCATCTTGACCCATCAAGATCCGGATCTCCTCGTAACCGCAATCGTCGGTTTCATCGACTCGACGCTGCAATCTATTACCTATGCCAACGCGGGACATCCGCCTCCGGTTGTTGCGCAACGAAGCGATGAACCGGCACGGCTGTTGCGCTACGGTGAGCCGCCACTTGGCTGTGGCTATCAGGGTAGATATGAAAACGTCACCATTCGGATCGAGCCCGAAACCGTCATCGCCCTCTATACCGACGGCCTGACGGAGTTCGCACGCGATCCTCTCGCGGGCGAACAGCGCCTGCGAAGCACCCTTGCACTTTTCGTCGGAAACTCGCTTCCGCAACCCGCCCGAGCGGCGACACAAATCATCTTCAATGGCGCCACGCCGCGAGATGACGTCGCGATGATGATGCTGCAATTCCCTTCCGCGCGGTCGGTTCGAACGTTCCCAAAGCTTCAACCGGCGCCGGGCACCTGGCGCTTCCACTCCAGCGATCCACACTCAGCTAACCTTTCTCGCTCCAGCATTATGAGCTATCTGCGGCAGTTTGCCTGTGACGGTGACCTCTTTTCGGCGGAGCTCGCCATCGGCGAGGCGATCGCCAACACCGTTGACCACGCACCCGGACTGGTCGAGGTTCAGGTCGACTGGAGTGAAGAGCACCCGGTCGTCGTGATCCGCGACGACGGCCCCGGGTTGTTGGAGCTTCGGGCACAGCTTCCAAAGGATTGCACTGACGAAACCGGCCGGGGATTATTCCTGATGCGCGAGTTCGTGACCGATGCGTCAGCGCATCGCCTGCCGGATCGTGGAACCGAGCTTCGCTTGGTACTGCCGCTTACGCGGCGTCAAGACGCCGAAGCGTAATGGTCCTGCGCACGCTTGAGGATCTCGTCGGCGTGTTCCGGATCGAGCGCCTCGGAAAGCACTTGCGTCGAATCGAAGGGCAAGAGCTCGTGGTGCGCGGACAGCACCGCCGCGAGAAGGTCGGGATCGAAATCGGGTCCGAAGACGTCGATCTGGTAGCTACAGAAGAGGCGAATCGGGACGCTCTTGAGCAGATTGTTCCAGAGCTGCTCCAAACGAATCGCCGCTGGGAACTGCTTGGCCCTCCAGAGTGCCCCGACCATTTCGCCGTATGCGCTCACCCCGGCAATGTCTGAACGCGCAGCCAGACCGCGGATGCACGCCCCGACGCTTTCGTCGAAAGCCCGTTCGTCCGGGTAACCGTTGACGAGAATTTTTGCGAGCGTGGCCTCCGCATCCATGAACGTAAACGGCGGCGAATCGCCGGTCGCGGCGATTCCACAGCGTTGGCACTCGCGAGCGAACGCCACAGCGTGCGGCGACGTCGCAATCACGATGGCGTGGCGGCCCATGTTTATTTCGTTCGCAAGATACGAACCGACGCGCTGGACGAGCGCCTGCTCGCTGCCGTAAACCTGCATGACGTGTCTGCAGCCCTCGGGCGGCGGGACGTCTCTCTCCATGTCGTCGTCTTCATTACCCCCGACGGCAGAACCCTTTGTCATCCTGAGCGGAGCGGCACGTGAGATACGGCTTGGCGTGGCAACGAGGCAGCGTAGTCGAAGGACGAGCGAGTTTCTGCGGCATTTGAATTCATAGCGCAAACCACACATTTCGCCTCCAGCCTTAGGGTTCGATCGGTTTGCGCGCGCACGTACCGCGGGGCAAGCGGCATAGGGCGCAGTAAACGTAGCCAATGCGAATTTTGGCGCTGAATCTGCGAGCGGGCGGCAATGCTGCTACCATTCCACAGATTGTACGCCGCGTTTCGTACCGCGATGCCGAAATCGTCGTATTTTCCGAGTACCGAGATACCGCTGCCGGTTCACTGGTCCGCGATGAACTCCGTCGGATCGGCTTGAGCCATCAGGCTTTCACTCCCGCTCGGCGCGGAAACGGCGTCTTAATCGCCGGCACGGCCCCGTTTGAGCCGTTGCCGAATCCGTTCGGCCTTCCCGAAAACGAGTACCCAAACGCCGTTTTGCTCGCGCGCTTTTCGCGGCTGCAGATGTATGGAGTGTACCTCCCAGGCCAGGATCGCAAGCGTCCACATCTGCGATGCCTTATCGCCGCGGCCAGACGACACAATGAAGTCGATGATGCCGCGATTTGTATCGGCGACTTGAATTCGGGACGCAATGAGACGGACATCGAAATCAACGTACGATCCGGGCAACGGCGAGACCAGTTCAGCACCGCGGACCTCTACCGTGAGCTCGAGGAACAGTGGACGGAAGCGTGGGCGTACCTTCATCAGGGGCAGTATGAGTTCAGTTGGTATCCCTTTCGTCGTGATCCCAGTCATCGTAGCTATGCCGGCTGGCGAATCGACAAAGCTTTTCTGTCTCCCAAACTTTTGCCGAAGCTCAAAGCGGCCGAGTACGACCACATTTTCCGGCTAGACGGCCTCTCCGACCATTCCGCTCTGGTGATTGATCTGGACGATTCTTAGATGACACTGACCGTAGCGGCGAAGATACTCGGCATAGCATTCGCGGTCGGCTTGGACGTTCTCGCGTTGTCGATTGCCGTAGGCGTCATGCGGGTGGGCTGGTCAGCTCGGATTAAGCTCGGGGCGGCCTTCTCCGCCGCCGAGGTGCTGATGCAGGTCGTCGGCTATAGTATTGGCACGGGCGCAGGGCGTATTGTCGGGGCCATCGCAATTTACGTCGGCTTTGCAATACTTGCTGGTGTAGGAGGCTTCATATTTTACGAAAGTTTCGAGCGGCGAATGCCACGGTTTCAACCGGATTCTGCCCTAGCTCTTCTGGTGGCGTCGCTGTCCGTCAGTCTCGACTCCCTTGGCATCGGCATGTCCCTGCCAGGCGTACCTCTTCCCCTGTTGCCGCTACTGGCGACGGTAGCGGTCAGCACAATTATCTTCACCGCAGTAGGACTTGCCTTCGGCGAACGACTTGGGCGCCGTTACAAGCGCGTAGCGCAGCGCGTGGCCGGAATCGTCCTCGTAGTATTGGCGGCCGTATTCACCACTCAGCATCTTGCGGGTTAGAAATGGTCGGGAACGCCAGCCCAATCAAGGTTTTTGGAGTGCAAGTGCGACGGCGTCGTCGGGCGTCATGGCCGCACCTCGCGCGTACAATTGCGCCAGGTCTTCCGGAGTAACGCCGTCCCGGAACAATGCTTCCAACCGCGCCCGCGTCGTTTGCTCGGTAAACTGGCGCTCGAAACCGGCGCGCGCAAACGCGAAATCACTGTAGCCGGCAAGTTTTGCGGCTCGCGCAAAGTCGCCGTCGAGTGCCAGCGCTAGTGCGAGATGTTCGATCGAAATCGCCACCCAGGGATGATCTCGATCACCGTTTTTGATCACTTCGCGCGCCGCCGCGCGCGCCTCCGGAATTCGATTGAGGGCAAGCAGATATCCCGCCTCGTTATCGATGAGCGTGGTGTGGAGATGCTGCATACGATGCGAACTCCTGTGGAGGTCAACGCGCAACTGCTGCACGAGAGCCAGCGCGCGTTCGGTTCGCCCGCTCTCGTGCTCGGCTTCGGCGAGGTTGAGCCCCGGAGTGATTGCTCGTTGAAACTGTCCCAGGGACAAAAGAGTTGCCCGCACCTGCTCGTAGGCTCGTGCGGCTGCCTCTTGATCGCCGAACGTGCTACTGAGGATGCCTCGCGTTTGAAGAACCGTAAGTCGGAGGTCGATGTTGCCGTGCCGTGACGCAAGCGTTTCTGCTTCTGCGATGGCCGCCTTGGCCTCTTCAAATCTCAGCGACAAGCCGGCCGCATCCGCGTACGCCTGGAGGGCGTAGGCAAGAAGTTCGGAGTCGGGGATCGTACGCGCAAGCGTCAACGCCTCAGTAGCGCTCTCATAGGCTAATATTGTCCGCCCATTGTGCGCTAAGCGCGAGAGTGCTATCCAGAGTTGGCACAGCAGGCGGCGGTTTTCAATGGCCCCGAGGGCGATGAAACGCTCCAAACGCGCAATGCCCTCATTCTCAAGGCCAAGATCTTTCCAGCTGTCCCAGATGCCGGCAAGCAACGCGCCCGCATCTTCTTCGCTGCTCTGCACCGCCCAATCGAGAGCAAACCGTACGTCCTCAAGTTCGGTTTCCACGAGCCGCTCCATATCCGCGTACCGACCCGTTTCCTCGAGTTGCTGTCGCGCTTCGCGAAAGATGTCACGCAGGTGACGTAAATGGCGCGCTGCGCAAGTTTCGCCCGCGGCTTCCCTCTTTTCGCGCATATACGCTCTGGTCGATTCGAGCATGCGGTAGCGCCGCTCGCCGCGATCATCATCCGCCAACACCAGCGACTTGTCCACGAGTGACGCGAGCGCGTCCAGAACATGCGCTTCGTCTATGTTCTCGCCGCCGCCGACCGCGACCGCGCCTTCGAGGGTGAACCCGTTCACGAACACGCCGACCCGTCGGGCCAGAATGCGCTCGTCCTCGTCCAGCAACCCGAAGCTCCAGTCGAGCGTCGCGCGAAGCGTCTGCTGGCGCGGCAGGAGATCATGCCGACCGCCCGTGAGCAGACGAAACCGATCGTCCAGCCGATCGCGCAGTTGCCGCGGGCTGAGCATAGTGCTCCGTGCCGCGGCCAGTTCGATCGCTAATGGAATGCCGTCGAGGCGGCGGCAAATCTCCCCAACCGCTGCGGCATTATCATCGCTAAGTACGAAGCGATCATCGATGGCAGCGGCACGTTCGGCGAAGAGCGTGATCGCCGGGTACCTCCCCGCGTCGGCGCCTGCGAGGTTCGTGACGGCGTCCGGGATCGGCAGCGAGGGAATTCGGAATGTGGCCTCGCCGGAAATGCCGAGGCTCTGTCGGCTCGAGGCCAAGACGCGAATTCGCGCGCATTCGCGCAGAATAGCGGCGACAAT
>DATHOO010000159.1:0-2846 GCA_035484815.1 Candidatus Acidiferrales bacterium | reverse complement strand
CGAACGGTTCGAACACATCCAAAAGCAGCTTATGCAGGAAGGCATCAAGGTTACGTTGTTCTCTGGTTAGTGCCAACGAGCGGCTTGGCTAATGGCTCGGCAACGACACGCCTTGCGCCGCGAGGGAATGGCGAATTGCACCGAGTTGTTCAGGCGAGAAAATTTGGCTGAGCGATTGTTTTAGTTGCGCGGCGGTCATATTGTTGACGTTCGGCTCGAGCCGCCTTAGCTGGCGGAGTTGGCCGATCGTTGGTTTGCGGCTTTGACCGCGGTCTCTAACTGCTGTTTGGTGGGCGGTTTTGACTGTGCCATCGCGACGCCCCCGGTAACGACGAGAGCTGCGGGCATAACGGCGATTCCAAGGACGCCAGCTAGCGCGAGGAGACGAAGTGCTTGCATGAGGACACGTTCTTTCTTATAGCTTAAGACGGGATTTTCGAGTCCTTCTTTTCGAGCGAGCGCAGCCCGATTCCGCTTCATGCTTTAGAACGGTGCAGGTGGCGAGACGGCTACGCCCGTAGGGCCCCAGAAGTTTTTGCTCAGGACCCACAGGCGCTTTCCGGTAGTGTAGTTCAGCGCGACCACGCTATCCGGGAGCGATCCGCATCCGGACGAGCTCAGCGGTGCGACGTCAGGACGAGCGTGCTTGGGCTTAGCGCTTCCACAACACGAGCACGAATCGGATACGTAGATCACGTTCTCTCGCCGGTCAAACGCAATCATGTGCGGGTATGTTTGCCCCGTCGTGATGACACGCGACGGCGGCTTACCTTTTTGTGTAAAAACGTTGACTACTTGATTGCCTGCGACAAGAAGCGCGCCGTGCTCGTCAACCGCGATGCTAGTGAGAAAGAACACCGTGTTGTTGGGAAGCAAGTCAACCCCATGCTTTATGCCTGGGCTATAGCGCTTCACTTGCCCCCAATAGCGAAATTCCGAATTGTAACCCACATAGAGATTGTTCTTTGCATCCAGGGTGAGACAATATGGGGCACCGCCCGGGAAGAAGGATCGAGACGGTTTCGTTTGGCCCGGCGCATACACGAGGACGCGGCCTCTCGTATGAGGCCCACCGCAAGCGTCCGCGATGTACACGGTCCCGTCGTCGCCCGCGACGACGTCGAAGGCGCAGTTAGCCCCGCTATAGACGCGAAACGGTTTACGGGCCCCTCTCTTATAGGCCCAGACACTGTTGCTTCCGCTTTCCCACGCAGTCGTCGCATAGAGCGTGCCATGCGAGTCGACGAAGATTCCGTCGGGGGCAAGGATTTTGCCGATGTGATCGATGGGACCCTTGGAAGGATCGTCGCGCAGAAAGATTTCGATCGGATATCCGGCGGTGTTCTGGTTGGCGACATAAAGGTAGGAAGCGCCCTTGTTTGCACCGGTCGCAGTCTTCACCGCGCTATGCGCAAAAACCGGCGGACCTTGCAGCGAAAGCGGCATCGCGCCCGTCGCGCCCACCGGCTGCGATCCGCCGCAGCCTGCGAGCAGCGCAATAGCGATGTAACTGCTCAATACGGAGCGGCTCAGTTCCTGACTATTCATCTAATGTGCTCCTCGCACCGTGAACGTCACGGGGTTTGGTAACGTTTCGGCAGGGCGGGGCTCAGTCCCACCGGAGCGTGGCGGATGCAAAAACAATCAGGGGATCACGTAAAGACGTAGCGCTCATGTTCCTTGCTCCGTTGCGTCAGGGAATCGGGTCTCCAGCTTCAGCCGTTTAGGGCAGCGGTCGCCTGCGCGATGGCATCCAACGCCCGCGCTAGCGCCTTCTTTATCGTTTCGGCGTTGCCGCCGGCGAATGCGATCTCCGGAAAGCTCGTGAAGACGCGATCGATCGTGTGATAGTAGGAGTTCTGCAAGAGCCCTCCGCTTATGAAGAATGCGTTGCGTGAGGCCTGCTCTTTCTCGGCGAGCGCTTGCATCGCCGTAACGTCGCCTTGAGCCTCCGCACGGGCCATCGCGACATCGGTTGCATGCGCGGCGGCAAGGTAGGCCTCGAGCGGCGCACGCAGCTCGCTAAGCGTCGTCGCGCCGTTGGTGCGCGTGATCGCGGCGACTTGTAACGGCGTGAGATCCTTGAGCAACTGCGCCGGAATCTCTTCGATTCGCAACGGGTCGACCGTGGCGCTGGCCGCGCGCATTGCCTGGATGCCGGTGACTTGGGCCGTGATGACGGCCTGTTTGAGGCCCGGATCGTAGGTGCGCAAACCGTCGAGGTTATCTTCGGCGGTGTGATGGGCGCCGAACGAACCATAATAGCCGTTGCTGGTGCTCGGGACGCCGAGCATGTAGGCAAAGTTCTGATGGTCGGATCCGCCGCCCATCGGGTTGAGTAGCGGATCGACGCGCTGGTCGCGCGCGCCTAAAGTGCCTTTGCCGTCAACCGCCGGCACGACGTCGCAGATCTGCTTCATAAAAGCAAAGAGTCCCGGCGAAGCGCTTACGACAAATGGATCGCCGGTCGTAAGCTGATCGGTGTTGATGTACTGAAAGACGTTGGTGCGCAGTTGCGGCCCGTTCTCATAGATATATGCCGCCGATCCGAAGAGGCCGAGTTCGTGGCCGTCCCAGGATGCAAACTCGATCGTGCGCTTGGGCCGCCAGCCTTGCGCGGCCAGCGCGTGGAAGGCGTCGGCGTCTTGGAGCAGGACGGTCGTACCACTACCCGGATCGATGGCGCCGAAGGTCATTGCATCGCGGTGGCTGCCGATCATCACGATCGAGTCGGGCTGCGCGCTGCCTTTCATGTCGCCGAAAACCAACCAAATGGTTTTGACTTTGCGTTCGAACTTCGTGTGGACGCGGACGATCTCGTTGCCGCCGAAGTGCTGGACGAACTC
>DATHOO010000158.1:0-4801 GCA_035484815.1 Candidatus Acidiferrales bacterium | reverse complement strand
TTGACCGCGCAGCGGACCTACGGACCCGACATTCCGGCATGCTTTCGAAATCCGACCATCGCCGACGAAGCGGACTCAGCCGGAATAACTTGGCGCTTCTACGCGGGGACGATAAGCGGCGACGGCGGTTTCTGGTCGTCCTACCAGGCCGACCGCAATATCTTCAACGGCCCCGACTGGAAGGCCGACGTCATCAGCCCCCAGTCTGCGTTCTTGACCGACGTCGCCAAAGGGAAGCTCGCGAACGTTACGTGGATCGCGCCGACGCTTGAAGCGTCGGACCACGCGGTGTTGGACCAGGGTCAGGGTCCCGCTTGGGTTGCGAGCGTCGTCAACGCCGTCGGGACGAGTTCGTTTTGGAAATCGACCGCAATCTTCGTCATCTGGGACGATTGGGGCGGATGGTTCGATCCGGTGCCGCCCGTGCATGAGGATTACGACGGTTTGGGATTTCGCGTGCCGCTGCTCATCGCTTCGCCGTACGCTAAGCCAGGCTACGTGTCGCACGTTCAATACGAGACCTCCAGCGTTCTGCGCTTTATCGAAGACAACTTCGGCCTGGGGCAGCTCGCGAAGAGTGACGCGCGCGCCAACGATCCGGCGACCGACGCCTTCGACTACGCACAGAAACCGCGGGCATTCAAAAAGATTCCTGGCGGCAAGCCGCCGGCGTACTGGATTCAGCTAGAGCGCTCGTCTTCGAGGCGCGGCAGGCCGCCGAACATCCTCGGCGATGACTAAAAAGAGACCCGGCAGATGCCGGGTCTCTTTCGTCTTAGCTAACCGATTAGCTGGGGGGGATCCTACTGAGTGGCGATTCCGATCTCACCGGTGAGGCAATCGCTGGTGTATAAACAACCCTCGATATATTGATAATACTTCACCACACCGTGGCTATTCTTGACTTTCTTCAACGCGGTGATCGTGTCTACACTCGGGTTGCCGGGGTTCGGGTAGAACGAGCCGACGATCTTCTTGTAGATCTTGTTTGCTTTTACCGAGTAGACGGCTTCGTACCACGTCAGCGGAGGGAAGTAGCCTGACGAGCAACCGCTTCCCGATTCATTGTAGCAAATCTCGAGAGTGGCCGGCGACTTTTTCGACACGGTGACGCACGTAAGGTAGACCGAGGTATCGCACGACGCCGTGAACTTCTGGGCGCCAATGACGACCAGGTGAGGGTGCGCGGAATGGCCCATCGGGGCTACGGCTTGCGAGTTGCTGGGAAGTGCTTGCGAGCCGCCGCTGCTGTTAGAACATGCAGAGAGCATCAAGCTCGCCGCAATTGCTGTGCTTGCGCACAGAGTGAGAAAACGCACTTTTATACTCCTTATAATAGCTACGTAAGGTTGTGGCATGCCGTTAAAGGGAGACGCTTTCCTGCAAACCGGAGCATCATCCACCAGCTTGCTTGATATGCATCCGAACCGGAAGCCGTACGAAAACCTCTTAAAGTGGCGCGAGCCAACCCCGGTCGGCAGCGGGACGGCCGGTCTGGATGCCTCGAGAGGCAAGGTTTTCTACCGTTGCGTTGATGTTGTCAGCGTGGCCACGAGAAACTTCTGCACTTGCTCTGCATTGCGACTACGGCAGATGAATCGCGAATCGCTTGCGCTTGCTGCGAAAACCTCCGACCAGCTCGACGGAACTGCGCGAGACGCCGTACGCGACGGCGAGCGCGTGGATGCACGCCTCGTTTGCCGCGCCCTCGATCGCGTGTTCGCGGACGCGCACCACAATCGACTTGCCCGTGCGGTCGAGGCCCGGCGCGCGCGAGCCCGGCTTAACGGTCACGTTAACGAGCGTCCTCGCCACGAGTGATAGGTTCGACGGTGCGGGATTGGACGCCCCTTACGCCGCCCAGCCTGCCAGATGTTGGGCCGTGAAAACGACTGCCAAGATGACGAGCACAACTCCGGCCACCCGCTGAGCGTCTCTTCGGTACCGGCGCCCGAGCCTCTCGCCAAATACGAGCCCGATCGCGGTAAAGAGGACGGTACTCACCGCGACGGTCGCCAGCAGCGGTGGAAGCGGCAGCGGCACGCCAGGCAACGAAATGCCGATTCCAAAAGAGTCCAGGCTGATGGACGCCGAGGCAATAATGAGGCCCCACCCCGACGTAACTTTGAAGGTCGGCGGAGCCTTCTCAAAACTCTCGCGAAAGATAAAGACGCCCACGCAAGCTAGAACGGCAAAGCCGACGTAAGGCGCGATCGCTCCCGCAATTCGCCCGGCACCCGTGCCGATGCCGTAGCCGACGAGTTGCATCAGCACCTCGGCGGCGGAGAAAGCTGCGCCCAGCCGAATTCGAGCGGGCCAGTCGATCCGCATGACGCCCACGGCAATCGACAATGCGAGTACGTCGAGACCGACCGCGAATGCGATGCCGAGTATCTTCACCGCGATCGTTGCCGTCATCTCGTTGTAGTTACCCTTAGCCGGGCGACGTATCCTGATCGGCTAAAACGAAGAGTTGCTCGAACTTGACCAACTTCAGAATGCGCTTGACGCCGGCGCTTGCTCCGGTCAAGGTAATCGACTGCCCCTTGAGGCGAAACCGCAGGGCCGCGAGTTCATGCAAGAACGTCGAGTCGATATACGTGACTCTCGCGAGGTCAATTGTGACAGGGCCGTCTGCGCGCAACGCGCCGAACAGGGTGGCGATTTGCTCCTTTCGGCTCAAATCGTATTCGCCGTCCAATTCAACGCGGCGAGAAAAGTCGGTATGCGACTGCTGCATCGTTGTCAATCATAACGCTCCCGAACGCCGAAATCCTGAAACGGCCCTGGGAGTGACCTCGATGGCCTAAGCGTTGGTTTTATGGTGGAGATGTGGGGACTCGAACCCCAGACCCTCTACATGCAAAGCAGATGCTCTACCAGCTGAGCTACATCCCCACGCTGCGACGTTAATACGTTTTGGTGACTGCCTTTTTCATCCTTCGACTGCGCTCAGGATGACAACCGACTGTCCTCAGGATGACAACTGGCCGCCCGAGAAGCTCAGAGCAGGCAAGACCCCCGGAAACGGAGGAGTCGCACTTTGCGCCATGAAGTGGGCCGAGTCGCGGCGGCCTGAGGCCGATGGGGGCATAGCTCAGCTGGTAGAGCATTACGCTGGCAGCGTAAGGGTCAGGAGTTCGAGTCTCCTTGCCTCCACCAACGAAACGCTCGTTCTTACGGGCGTTTTTCTTTCGCCACGCCGAACGGCTCATTGGCCGATGCTCACTGCTACGACGAGCCCCTTGGCGCTTACGATCGATTTATACGGATAACCGCCGGCGGTGTATTTCCATAACTTCGCGCCTTGCGCTGCACAGCGGGCGTTGTTGGCCACGACGACCTTACCTTGTTGGCGGTTGGCCGGCGTATTTTTCGAGCCGAGGATGAACGGCGCCAGTTCGATCTCCCACGCAGAGTAACAGAAGTCGCCCAGCAACGTGCGCCCTGCGTCATGCAGCGAAGACCCGGAAATCGTCACGCGGACGATGCCCTCTTCTTCGCCATTTGCGCCCTCGTCGCTGAGCGTCATATGCTTGCCGTCCCACATCGCAGCACCGGGAGTGTTGAACGAATAGTTGAGAGGAAGCTCGGTCATCGACGCCGCGCCGGAGAGCAAAACGCAAACGTCAGCCGTGGCGTTGTCCTCTCCCGGGACGAAGAGGTTGCCCTTATCGTCGTAGCCTGCCGGGGACATCATGTCGCAGGCCTGGCGCCCGCTGTAGCAGGTTGATTGAGAGCCGCTCTTGCCACCTTTCCAAACGCAGACTTGCCCTGGACCGGTGCGCGTATCCCGATCGGTCACCGCGAGATCGTTGCCGGCGTCGACGGAGCAGCCCCACGCCTGACCATCCGTGCTGAACGTCTTCAACGGCTTCGTGCCGCCGTGAGCGTACTCTATCGTATCGCCGTTGACGTATTCCGTGATGTACACGTCGCCTTTTGCGTCGACGCACCCGCCGAACGGGTCGTCGAAGCCGGCGAGCGTCCCGACCCGTTTTCCTGTATCGTAGTCGTAGACCCCGACTCTGTGATCGTCGAGCGACACGTACAGCAGCGTCGTCTTACCTTGCGCTTGCGGCAACATCCACGACTCGCCCGGATCGACATTGGCCGCGCCGGCCGGCGTTTGTGACATCGGGCCCGGCGCGCCACAGCCTGCGAGGATTGCTGCGCCTAAGCAGCAACTCAGCATGAACCGGTCGACTCTTAGAGCTTGCAATCTGATCACACCGGCAAGTGATGCTCTTTTAACAACTTCGCGAGAGCCAGATTATGCAGCGCGGCGCCGACTTCGCGGGCCAGTTGCATAATCGCATGCGCCTCGTCGGGAGCATAGGACTCGCCGGAGCGTTTTGGACCGAGCACCAATGCGCCGACCAACTGTCCACGCGCGATCATCGGATAGGCAAACTCGCCTCGCAGCTGCGTCGACACCGTGTGGAGATCGAGTGCCTTGTGGTGCCGGTCCTGCAGTGCGACGATCGCCGGATCGTTCTCGCTGACATCGCGAAAAGGCCCGGTGCCCTCGCGCATCACAAGCGTCACGAACGCCGCACCGGCATGAGTTTCGAGCGTTTCCTTTGTCCGGCGCTCGAGCGTGGCAGGGTCCGTGGCCGCCGACGCCTCCTCGGCGAAACTCCGAATCGCCGCTTCGTCCTCGTGCCGTTTACGGAAGAACGCACGGTCGAGCACGTGGTCGACTCGCGAGTGGATCACGCGCACCGAAAATCCGAGCCCGAGCGCCAGCGCGGCACTAATCTCTAGGTTGGTCATATGGCTCACCCGGCTGAACCAACTG
>DATHOO010000157.1:0-23142 GCA_035484815.1 Candidatus Acidiferrales bacterium | reverse complement strand
CGGCACGCTCGACTACGTTGGCCTCGACTACTATTGGGGCGTACCGTCATTTTGGCCACGCGACCTCCATCGCTTGAGCGCGGCGGCAGATTTTCAATACGCAAGCGCTCCCGTCTGGCCGAACGCGCTCGAGGTGATTTTACTCGAAGCCGCGCGCGAGTTTCCCGGAAAGCCGATCGTGGTCGTCGAGAACGGTTGCGTCGGGTGCGCGTCGGGCGTTACCCGTGCGCAATACTTGACGGAGCACGTGCTACAGGTGCGCAGCGCCGTCGAACGCGGTGCGCCGGTCGATGCGTACGTGTGCTGGAGCATCACCTCGAATCGAGAGTGGGGCCTGCAATTCGACGAGGGCAGCGATTTCGGGCTTTATCACATCGATCTCGACACGGATCCCGCCTTGCACCGCAAGCCGACCGACTCGAGCCAGGTTTACGCTGATCTCATCGGCTCGTCGGGCGCGGGCCGGAATGACCGGTCCGGCGCTGGCGCGAATGCCCGCTCATAATGCCGACGACTCGCCGCGGTTTTCTTAACTCGCTCGGCGGTGCAGCCACGGCCGTCGCTACGACCGGCCCGCTGGAACGCGCGTTCGCTGCGGTCGCGCCGATTAGGCTCATCGTCACTACCACCCCCGTCGAAGTTCGTGGACGCACCGTAGCGCGGCTCGACGTCGTGCAGCCGAACGGAACGCGCGGCATCGAGACGATTCTGGGCAGCCGCTTTCGCATCGTGCTCGTCAACCGTATCAACAAGCCCATGCTCTTGCATTGGCACGGGATCAACCCGCCGCCGCATCAAGACGGCGTACCGATTATTTCGCAGCCGGCGTTGCCGGCGGGGCAAACCTACAACTACGATTTTCCACTCACCGAAGCCGGCACGTTCTGGATGCACTCGCATGAGGGATTACAGGAGCAGAATTTGCTCGCGGCGCCGTTCGTCGTCGTGGATCCCGCCGAAGATTCGCGCGACGAGCAGCAAATCATCGCCGAGATCGCCGACTTCAGCTTTACCGAGCCGGAAGAAATCTACGCGCAGCTGCGGGTGCCTAAACCCCCGCCCTCAGGGCCGCCGGCAATGAAGCCCGACGTGAACGACGTCAACTACGATGCGTTCCTCGTTAATCGCCGTTCCATCGAGAACGCGGAGGTCTTTCGCGTCGAGCCAAAGGCGCGCGTGCGTTTGCGCATCATCAACGGCGGCGCCTCGACAAACTTTACGCTCGATCTCGGCTCGTTGCGCGGAACCCTTTTCGCCGTCGATGGCCGCCCGATTAAACCCGTAAGCGGCAGCCGCTTTCCGATCGCAGTGGCGCAGCGGTGCGACATTCGCCTCGAGACCCCCGGCCCGGGCGTCTATCCGATCTTCGCCGTGCGCGAAGCTGATAACGCTCGCGCGGCATTCGTCGTTGCGTCGCGCGGAGCAAACGTTCCAAAGTATGCCGCGGCCGGCTCGTTCACCGCGCCGATTAACAACCTCGTGCTCGAGCAAGAGCTCCGTGGGATCAATCCGCTTTCGCCAAAGCCGACCGATCGCCATCTAACGATCGCGCTCACCGGCGATATGGCGCGCTACTCGTGGACGATTAACAACATCGTTTGGACCGATGCGCTGGCGCAATCGGGAAAATACCCATATTTGCCGGTGAAGCGCGGCGAGCGGGTCGAGATCACGATGCAGAACAAGACGATGATGAGCCATCCGATGCACTTGCACGGACACACCTTCCAAGTCGTCGCCGTTAACGGAAAGCGCTTCCCGGGTGCGATGCGCGACTCAATTCTCGTGACGCCGCGCGCGTCGGTCACGATTGCCTTCGATGCGAACAATCCCGGATGGTGGTTCTTCCACTGCCACAACCTCTATCATTTGGCAGCGGGAATGGCCACTTCCGTAAAATATGTTTCGTAGAGCCCTCATTTGCGGCGGCATCGCGGCCGCGCTCTATTTCGTGACGCCTGCGGCACGCGCCGGCGAAACGCGGCCTCCCGCGCGAATGACCTCGTGCGAAGTGATACCCGATACGATCGAACGCCGCGGGACGCCGGCGCCGGAGACCATTGCCGTCTCATTCATGATCACCGGTGACGTGCCGGCCGATCTGGTGCGCTTCACCGCGATTGGCCGTGCGGGCGGCTTTCACGAGTTCACCGCGCGCGGACACTTTACCAAGTCGGTGATGATTTCGAATCGCGAGCTGGAGGCCGATCGAGCGGTCGAGCCGGTTGCGCTTCCCCACGGTGTCGAATGCGCGCTCACCTACATCCATTACGTCGACGGTTCGTCCTGGAGCGCTACAGCTGATACCGCTGCTCGACGATAACCTGCGAACCCTCGAAGTTCGGCGAGATCGGCATCGGCGGATACGACGAAATTCCGTAGAAACCGTTGTATCGATAGGTTGCCAGAATCGAGGCCTGCGCGGTCTCCTTGACGATCGCGCCGGTAAAGAACATTTGGTGATGAAAGCTGACCGGCTCAGCGAAGGTGCCGTTCATTGCGTAGGTGCCCGTCCCGATTGCCCAAATGAAGCCGGGCGTGAAGTGCCGCGAATAGGTGAGCACGGTCTGGGGCACGTCTAACGCGACGTTATCCGACGGAACGGTCCACGGGCGTGCAAGCTGGTCGTCGATAAAATCGAGCGTGAGATCGCCGAACGATGGATGCCACGCAATCCAAAGGCCGTAGCGCTTTTGCCGGCCGAGCGTCGCGTTTGCCGGGAGCTGGGGCGGGAAGTAGCCGCCGACGAAGCCGGTCGCTTGTGATGTCAGCGTCGTCGTGGGTTCTATTTGCTGCACGTCGGTAAATTCTAAGCGAACTTCAAGCGGGCCGCCGTCGACGAAGTAGCGCAGGCGATATCCTTGACGATTGACGCCGAGCACGCTGTTGTCGACGAGTTGATAGCTCGATCCCAGCCACGGCGCCGGCCACGCCCAAGCCGCGCTCCACTGATTCTGCGGGACGCCGTACGGCAACACCATCGTCGCATACGTCGGCTCCATCCGATACGCATCGACTGACGCCGTCACGCGCCCGGCCGTTTTCACCACGCCGATGTGGTAATAGCCGCCGGGCTGCGCGCTGCCGGGCATTGCGACATCCTGCGCGGCGTACCACGCGCGAGCGACCTCAACCGTTCCGTCGAGATTCCAGGCCGGCATCACGTGCACGTCGGCGCTTGCGCCCGCGATGGTCTGTTGTTGGCCGCTCAGCGAGCTCGCGACCAGTACGCCTTGCGGCGTCGAAACAAAACGCGGGTTCGACCCAAACGCGGCACTGGTGTCAAAGGCAAGTCCCGACGTTGTCGCGTGCAGAAGCTCCACGGTGAACCGCGTGCCCTCCCCGCGGTCGAAGAAGAGCGATCCGATCGTCGTCCGCGCGCTCTCGCCGGGAAGTGAAGGCAGCGCGGCCATCGTCAGCTCGAACGTAGCGTCACCTTTTTTCGCGACGACGTCGGCACCGTTGAGCTGCAGCGCGCTGGAAAATGGCTGCCATTCGTCGCTGCCGGCAAGGCCTCTCGAAAGCGTTTCAGCGGGTGCATAGGCGATCGCGGGATTGACGCTCGTCAGCAGCGGTGGCGCGAAGATAAACCGATCGGTCTGGGTAAGATCGAGATAGCCGAACTTGAACGCGAGGTTGCGGTCGGCCGTTGCGATCGATCCGCCGAGGATGGAAAGTCGAACGTTGCCGCCGTCGTCTTGACCCGGCGCGGTGGGGAAGACGATCGCATACGGTAATGCCTGCGAGCCCATGTGCGGGTTCATCGTCGGAATGAGATTCTCACCCCAATACGACGCGTTGGTAATGCTGCCGTCCACGTATTCGAGAGCCGCATTGAGACCGATGTCGAGCGTTTTGGTGCGTTCCGTCGGCGTGATGAACGCGTCGGCGATGCCGGCGACGCCGGGCGTCAACGGCGCACTCGAAAACGTATCGTACGGCGTGTTCGGCGCGAGCAGCGCACCGTTGAGATAGGCCGGCGCTTCCGGACCGAGCTGCCCGGGACCCGACGTGTTTTGGGAGAGAAACGTCGTGGCGAAGGTGCTTGTAAACTGTAGGCCGAGCACGCGCGGAGCTTCCGGTGGCGGCGGTGCGACCGGCGAGGGCGGCGCGGTCGGCGATGCGGTCGGCGATGCGGTCGGCGCCGGCGTCTGCGCGACCGCGGCGGCCGTGCACGATGCGATGAGTGCGCCGGCTATCGCAACTCGCAAGCCCTTGCAGCAACCAATCGCCATGACCACACACTAGCACGCTTGCTCCGCCGCCAACAAGTGAACGCGGCCAGCTTAAAGTGCCGCTAGAGTTTTACCAACGGACTCTCTGCAACCGCACGGTTTACCGGCGCTGACGTTCTTAGACGCCGCGCTGCTCAAAGGCAGTCAGACGGCCGCGAATGTCGGTTAAGGCGACCGAAACGCTCCGGAAGCCTTCCTCGACCCGCGATTCTAACGAGTTAAAACGCCGGTCGAGTCCATCAAGCCGGTGACAGACGTCGTCAAAACGGCGGTTAACCGCAACGAAGCCCAGCTCGGTCGCATTGCGGAGGTCGAGGATTGCGTTTAAGAGTTCCTGATATGGTCGCAAGATGTCTTCGGTGTGACCGCTTAGCTGCTCGGCGAGGCGAAGATCGAGGGCGAGACGGTTGCGTTCGGTTTATAGTTGCTGAACGTTAGCGTGCCGTCGACGCTGTAACCGGGGAAGTGGGCGTCAATCGTTGCTCTTGCGGGAAGCCGATAGATGCCGACGTTCGCGTAGGTCTGCTGGAACTTCAGCGTGCCGCCGTTGGTGTAGTTCCATTGCGCGCTGTCGAGCAGCGCCGATACGTCGTTAATCCTGACGGCTACGTTCTTCACGCGGCCACCGGTCTTTTTGGGAACGAGCGAATAGGTCGACAGCGTTCCGTCGTCGGTCAGCGGCGTGATCGCATACTGCTGCATCGCCTGTTCGTAGGTCGGCGTCGTCGACGCGAGATCTCGAAACTGGCTGAGCGGTCCGGGAACACCTTGGAACTCGATCTTGCGATGCGGGCGCAAATAGTAAACGGTGCCGGGGAAAGTCTTGTGAATCGGAATGACCGCGTGCATCAGCGCCGACAACTGCGCCGTCGCAGTATACGAGTCGAGCGTTGGGTTCGGATCGGTCGCGCGCGCGAGCAGATCCATCGATGCAGCGCGCGGCGCCGGCATCGCGGCGACGGTCGCCAAGACGACCGCCGCCAACGTCATTTTCATCGGCCGCTACGGCTTCACGCGGTAGATCGTGCCGCAGCCCGCGTTGTTTGTGCAGCCCGTGTTGCCGCCGCTCAACGTGGTGCCGTAGAGATTGCCTTTGAAGAGATAGACGGGACTCTGCGGCGCGGAGCCGTCGGAGCCGCCCAGGAAGCTATAGAGCACCTTCTCCGAGCCGGTTTTCGTCATGCTGAAGACGGTGCCGACTCCGGCGGTGCCCCCACCGACGGTAGTCCCGTAAAACTCGCCCTTGGAGTAAATCAAAACCGCGCCGGGCAGATTGCCGTCGGGAATGTCTAGGAAGTTGTAGAGCGTTGTGAACTTACCGGAAGGCGTGATCGAGAAGAAAATGCCGGAGTTCTTCGTGCCGCCGCCTTCGGTCGTGCCGTAGAGCGTGCCGCCGACGGCAATGAGGCCGTTTGGATACGCGCCGTCGGAGCCATCGGCGAAGCGGTGCAGCACGGTCTCCTTCCCATGCAGGTTCAGCTTGTAAATAATTCCGCAACCCTGGGTGCCGCAACCCGCGCCGCCGCCGAACAACGCCGAGCCATAAAGCGCGTCATGCATGAAGATGGGGCCCGAGTACGGACGCACACCATCGGTGCCGCCTTGAAACTTATACAGCACGAACTCTTTGCCAGTCGTGGTAAGCCAATACACCACGCCGCAGCCCGCGCCACCGCAGCCGCTGCCGCCCCCGTAGAGCGACGCGCCGTAGAGGTGTTCCTTGTTCGCGATGAGGCCGGCCTCAGGACCCTCGGAGTCGTTGCCGCCCATAAAACTGTAGACCACGCGCTCGTTGCCCGAAGTATCGGTGATGAAAGCCGTTCCGTGTTGGTACTGGCCGGCGCTCGACGTCGTCCCCCACAGCTGGTTGCCGTTGAGCACGGTGAGGCCGTCGAACGGCCACGAACCGTCCGCCCCGCTGTTGAAGTTGCCTTTGAAGTCGTAGATGACATGCTCGCGTCCGCGCGTATCGACTGAGAAGATCGTGCCGCAGCCGAGATAGCAGTTGTTGCTGCCGCAACTCGACGAGCAGTTATTGGTCGACCCGTTCAACGTCGTGCCGTAGAGCGTGCCGTTGACCGCGACGAGGCCGCTGTACGGGCTGGCGCCGTCAGGCGTGCCTTTGAACGCATAGAGCTGTTTGTAGCCGGCGGCTAAGGCACCGGCTGTATTGCCGTGCGGGCGAGCGCCCATCGGCAGTATTTGTTGTGTACCCGAGTTGATTGCGCCACCGCCGCACGCCGTCAATAAAACGGCAGAAAAAAATAGACCGGCGACGCTCCATAAATTTTTCACGAGTCCCTTCCTTTCTTAGTCAGCGTTCGTTCGACGCCCGGCTCGGTCGTGCTTCCCTCCGGCGAAAAACGCTTGCTCGGCAACGGAAGGGAAGCTCCGAGCCGAACCTGCAGGGTGCCACATGCCATTTTCTTCTAAGGAGGATTCGTGACCAGATCATTCTGCCGCGCAGCCGGCTTGTTCGCAATCGCCGTAATGATAACCGGATGCGGCGGCTCCCAATCATCGCCGCTCAATGCCGCGGCTATCCGTGCGAGCGCCAACCGCACGCAATCGTGGATCGATCCCGCGGCAAAAAAGCAAAGCCTGCTCTACGTTTCGTCGGTCTTGACCAACGACGTCTACGTTTATTCGTACAAGACCCAGCAGCTGGTCGGAACGCTGACTGGATTCTCGACGCCCTATGGCCTCTGCGCGGACAAAGGCGGCAACGTATGGATCGTCAACGACGGCGCCCAGCAGGTCGTCGAATATGCCCACGGCGGAACCAGCCCGATCCTGACGCTGAGCGATCCCGGTGAGTATCCAGAGGGCTGCGCCGTCGATCCCGCCAGCGGCAACCTTGCGGTGACGAATTTCTACAGCGCGTCGGGCTCGGGCAGCGTTTCCATCTACGCCGGCGCCCAAGGCAGCCCGCAGATCTACTCGGACCCTTCGATGGAAAACTACCGTTTCTGCGGTTACGACTCGCACGGCAACCTGTTTGTGGATGGCGTGAACAGCAGCTCGGCCTTCGTTCTCGCCGAGCTTCCGGCGGGCGGAAACTCGTTTACGAACATCAACTTTACGCAGAAGATCGAGTGGCCTGGCGGCGTGCAGTGGGACGGCAAACACATCGCGGTCGGCGACACCGACACCAGCACGATCTATCGCACGAATGCAGAAGGCAAGGTCGCCGGCTCGACGCAGCTCTCCGGCGCGAACTACGTCAATCAATTTTGGATCGTAAGCGGCGCCGAGAAGCGCAAGGCCGCAACCGTCGTCGCGCCGAGCCAGGATGGCGGCGTGGTCGGCATCTACAAGTACCCGGCGGGTGGCTCGCCGAGCGCAACGATCAGCGTCCAGGAACCCTTCGGCGCCGCGGTCAGTAAGTAGTCTGGAGCCGACAGGCGAGTAACTCGAAGAAGGCCGCCTTTCAGCGGCCTTCTTGCGCTCTACGCTTGGAGGCGTTAGAGCTTGTTGACGATTCGCAGGTTTCCGCCGTTCCCGCCGCCGTCGTCGTTGCGATTGCCGTTGTCGGAGAAGTTTGCGGTGCACGAGCCCGCCATCGAGCCGGCGGTGACGGTGTACATCCGATTGCTGTCGCGTGTGACCGTCGCGATGTTGCGCGACGCGCAATCGTCGCGCTCCGTGATCCGATGCCTGTCGCCGTTGCGGTCGCCGTCACCGCCGTGGGTTACCATCGCGTCGGTCGGCCCAGGATGGTTGGTGTCGAAGGTGATGTGACAAGGGCGTACCGTGATGTCGCCGTCGTCTTGGCATCCTTGGTGGTTGCGCCCGCGGTCGGCCGGCATCTGCGCGACGTTAGAACCAGAGACGAAACCGTTTGATGCCGGCATCTGCGGCCCGCCGCCGCAGCCCGCAAAAAGCACGGATGTCGAGATAAGTACTAAAGGGACGTAGATCTTGGGCAAGGTCATGTAGTCGTTAGCTCCTTTCGTGATGACTCCGAGTGACGACAGCATGACATCGAAAAGTAAAGTAAACGTGAAAGAGAAAAAAACTTAAATTCATGAATTTAAGCGAGTCGCATGTAGGTGACTTGCGCGATGGCGACGAGCGCACCGTCCTCGCGCCAAAAGTTCGCGACGACAGGAATGAGCGTCCGACCTTGTTTGATCGCCTGCGCGAAGAGTTTTACGTCGCTGCGAGCCGGCGCCAAAAAACGAATGTTCATGTCAGTGGTCGTGATGCGGCTCTCGGCGCCCCAAACGGTCAGACACGTAATCGCCGCAGCGGAGTCTGCCGCGGTCATCAGCATCCCCCCGTGAAACGAATCGAAAATGCCGTCATGTTCCGGGTTGCGCGCAACGGTGCACTCCGCGCAACCCTTCCCAAGCAGCAAGCCCGAAAATCCGAGGCTCTTGAAGATCGGGATCGAGTGCATGCGCCGCCGCACTGCAGCGTCGATTTCGGCGTCGAGCGGTGGAAAGTCGGCCGGGTACGGCGCGAGGAGTAAGCCGGGAGCGAGCGATGTTCTTTCATAAGACATAGCCACGCTGAAATACCGGCTGGCCGGCGCCGGCACCCTTCTACGGGGCGCAACACCGTGCATCGCTCGCGTCGACTTGCGCAACCATGTCCTGGGCGAGCGCCTTACGCGGGGTATGCAAACAACGCAAGAACTCGATCGGCGGCCGTCGCCGGCGGCACGCCCGCATCCGTTGACGTTTCAGGGCGGACTTCTTTGGATGGCTTCGTGGGAGACCAATGGCATTTACGGCATCGACCCACAGTCGTGGCAGGTTCGGCACGAATTCGAATCGCCGGGTCAACCGTTCGGCATTTCGGGCTACGGCGAGGGGCTGCTCGTCGTCATCTCGCACGGCGACGACGACGATCGCTATCTCTACAACCTCTCGCCCGAGCGCGGCTTCGACCTCAATAGCAAGACGCCGTGCCCCGATCTCACCGGCTCGCATCTCGCCACGCAAGGCGCGACGGTCTATCTCGGACAGATGCATTACCGGCGCATTCTCGTGCTCAAGCCCGATATGACGATCGAACGCGCGATTGCGCTGCCCACCCGGTGCGGCGGTCTCGGCTTTGGACCCGGCGGCGGCTTCTACATGATCTCGGCCGACGAAGAGTTCGAGCAGCTGGAGTTCGGTACGCTCGACATTGCGAAGGAGGCGCCCCCATTCGACAGTATTCGTCCGCTGCCCGAGGAAGCGCGCTCGCTGGCCTTTGACGGCGCACGCTGGTGGACGTGCTTGCGCGAGCTCAACGAAATCGCGTCGTTTAACGCCTGAGCACGGCGCGAACCGCGGGCGGCGGATTGAATATGCTCGGTGGCACCTTGTCGTACTCCACCGAGTCGAGGCGTCCGACCGAGGTTAGACGGTTGTCGCTAAAATTGGTCGTGCGCGTCGGGAACTTGATCCCCTCGAAGCTGCGGTAGCGTTCGAAGACCTGACGCGTCTCGGAGGCTGCGGGCGCGCCCGCGACCCATTGGTGGAAGCGATAGCCGTTGAGGAGTCCGCTCCTTACGTCGTAGTATTGGCTTTCCTCATCGCCCCAGGTCGTAATGCCGCGCAGATGGTAAGATCGACGCCCTCCAAACGACTCGATGCCGACGACGCTCATGCTCTTGAAATATTCTGGGATGTGCGCCCAGTAGTAAAGATCGGCGTCGCGCCGGATCGAGAGCGTGTTATGGCCCGCGATGATCAGCGGTTTGGCGCGCGGACTCAAGGCCCAGGCGATCTTGCCGTCATACCCCGATTCGAAGCTTCCGCGTTGTGGGATCGTATCGAGTTCGAGACGCCTGAACGGGGCAACGTAGAGGACGACCGAAACCCAGACGCGCCGGCCGTGCGCGCCATAGAGCTCGTTGAAGCCACGCAGCCTAGCCGACCGCGGTCGCATGATCGCCGCTTCGCCGCCGATTGCGTTGACGAAGCGCTGTTCAACCTCGGCAACCGTCGGTAGAGGCGCCTGCTGGGCGTTGCAGGCCGCAAGGGCAAACAGGAGCGTTGCCGCGCCGGAACGTGCAAGTCTTAAAAGAAGCATCAAGCGCGTATTTACCCGCCGACGCCGGGATAACCTGATTTGGTCCTGCGGAACGGCGCGACAGCCTCGCCTCCGACGACGCGTTTACACGATCGCGGCCGAAGCGGTCTAGTGCGGCGGGGCGTACCTTTCTGCCAAAATTTGCCTGGACGGATGCGAGCGCGTTGGGATCGCCGTCTCACGCGCGAAGGACGCGGCACGGAAGGAGGACGTCTCATCACAATCTCGCGTGCGGCGTGCTTGGCAGTGGGACTAGCTGGGGGATTCGTGCTGGTCGGTTGCAACGCCAATGGCCTGCAGCCGTCTCTCGCTCAGGCAGGCGCGCCGCATGCGAATCATCGGCAATCGTGGATCGCACCCGATGCCAAGACGACCGACCTCCTTTACGTTTCCGACGAAGGGACCAATGACGTCGACATCTACTCATATCCAAAGGGAACGCTGGTGGGCACGCTCACCGGCTTCAGCTTTCCCGAAGGTGAGTGCACCGATAAGAAGGGCGATGTCTTTGTCGCCAACGACGACGAGCAGAACGTCCCGGAGTATGCGCGCGGCGGCACGACACCAATCGCAATCCTGAACGACGCGGGCTATTATCCCGTCGGCTGTTCGGTTGACAAAAAGACCGGCAACTTGGCCGTAACGAACACATTCAACACGAGCTTTACCAACGGAGCTGTCGCGATCTACAAACACGCGCAGGGAGATCCGACGTACTACACCAACTCGGTGCTCGTCTACCCGCACCTTTGCGGCTACGACGCAAAGGGAAACCTTGACGTCGACGGCTTCAACACCAGCTTCGCTTTCCAGTTTGGTGTGCTCCCGAGAGCCTCCGCAACATTCACCGACGTGACGCTGAATCAGAGCATCGGCTTTCCCGGCGGCGTGCAGTGGGACGGTAACTACGTCGCCGTCGGCGACGGCGATACGAACACGATCTATCAGTTTATCATTGCCGGGAGCGGCGGCACTGTGACCGGCTCAACTCCGCTGACCGGCGCGCGCGACGTCGCGCAGTTCTGGAAGCAAGGCTCAACGGTCATCGGCCCGGACACGCTCAACGCCGACGTCGGCTTTTGGAGTTATCCCGGCGGCGGGTACGCGACCCAAGTCATCACCGGCCTCAGTCAACCCTTCGGAGCGACCATCAGCCGGAAAAAATAAGCTAATTCGAGAGGAGCTTCATGCCTCGTAACTTCGTTCGGCTCGCGGCGCTTATTGGCGTCGTCGCGATCGCTGCGTGTTCTAACGCCGGTGCCCCGCTCGGCACTCCCGTTACCGGAATACAAGGATCCGGCGAGCACGTCATCGGCGTCGGCGGACGCCTCATTCAATTCGGTGGTCCCGCTCACCGGTCGAGCAACCGCAGTTGGATCTCGCCTGATGCCGCAAAAAAGTCGCTGCTCTACGGCAGTTCCTACGACGGCGGCTTCATCAATATCTATGACGCGAAAGGCCAGAATCAAACGCCGATCGGGCAGCTGACCAGTGGTCTGGAAAGTCCGGAAGGTCTTTTCATCGACAAGCACCACCGGCTCTGGGTGACGAACACCAACGCGTTCAACGTCGTCGGCTTCAAACGCGGCGCGACCGCGCCGTTTACGACGCTCGGCGATCCGGGCTACTACCCGGTTTCGGTCGCCGCGGATAAAAACGGGACGGTCTATGCGGCAAACGCCGAAGGCGTATCTGGGCCGCCCGGCAACGTGACCGTTTGGTCGAAAGGCAGCACGAGCCCGACGGGGACGCTCACCTACTCCGATTTCCTCATCGTGCTCGGCGTCGGCGTCGATGCCAAGAACAACGTTTACGTCTCGTATATTCCCACGAGCGGGCCACCATCCATGGTGATGTTTCCGGCCGGATCGCAGACCGGTACGCCGGTCAGCATTGCGGACGCAAACGTCGGCGACATGACCTTCGACTCACACGGCAACCTCATCATGGAGACGCTCACGAACACGCTCGGTATTTGGGCACCGCCGTATACCAGCGGACCTGCGAGGACGATGGCCGCTTTCGGCAACGAGCCGTCGCTCAACCGGCGCGAGAACCAGGTTTGGATCGCGTACGCGAACTATTCGCAGCCGATGCTCGAAGGTTATAACTATAAGACCGGAACGCAGGTAGACGCGATCACGAAGGGCTGGACGAGCACGGCGATTCCGATCGGCGTGGCGCTCGACCCCCGCGGCGGCATGTAACTAACGCTCGGTGATTCGGGCACGCACGACCTGGGCTTGCGCGAGCGCGTGTGGCGAGGAGAAGCGGCGCGCGCATTCGATCGATTCCTCGATCGCGGCGCGCGCAGCTCGGCGATTGCCGAGTGAAAGTGCGACTTGCGCGCTGATGCGTTGAGCAAGCGCGAGCACGCGAGCGTGGCCCTCATCGCGCGCCGCTTCAGCGGCGAGCGACGCTTCCGCGCCGGCGTCATTGATCCGGCCGAGCCGAAGCAATGCACCGGCCGCGAGCCCGCTCGCGGAAAAACACTCGTAGCGATTCGTTGAAACGCTCGCGGCAGCTTGCGCTGCCTGCAGCGCGCGCTTCGGATGCCCGATCGCAAGTTCGAGGTCGGCGGCCGAGAAGGTGAGATAGGAGCGAAGTCGCGCCGGCAGCGACCGGTCGATGCGATCGACCAAGCTGCGGTAGGCGCTTCGATCGCGAGGGTCGCGGGTGTGCGCCCAGCGCGTCAGGGCAAGTTGATGCGTCGCATAGAGCTCGCGCCCGTGCATTTCGCGTGCGCGTGCCTCTGCTACTGCGCGTGCAAAGAGCTCTTCGCTGAGCAGTGGATTCTCCGCCGTAAAGTCGGCGAGCTCGGCTTGCAAGGTGAGCAGATCGATATCGAACTCGGGCGTGTGTGCCACCGTCCCGTTGGCGGCAGCGATACGGCCCAACAACTGTGCGGCAAATGCCGATTCGCCCGCGCGCAGTGCCGCGGCGGCGCGCACGATCGTGCTCCGGCCAAGGTGTAGCGCACCGTTTGCATGATTTTCCACCTCGCCGTGCGCCGCGGCAAGCGGGCCTTTTTCAAACCATCGAATTGAGAGTCCAACGGCGGCGATTCCATCGCGAAGCGCGCAACGCCGCTCGTGCTCGATTGGCGCCGTCGCAAGAATTGCTTCGGCGGCACCGAGATGCGCGCGAGCTCGGTCGAGGCGATGCGCCCACGCTTCGATTTCGGCGCGCCGCGTCAGCGCTTCGCAGCGCATTGCGGGATCGGCGCCGCTGCTCGCCATATCATCGAGAATCGCAATCGCGCTCGAAGCTTCGCCCGAATCGGCGAGGCTTGCAGCGCGCTCCAGCAGATGCTGCGTGAAGTCCGAGTGGACCTGGATCGCAGGCTGGATGATGCGAAGTTCGGTTGCACTGTACGCGTCGAAAAAGCGGTCGTGCGCGATCCGCCGCTCGCGGTGAAAGTGCCGAGTCGAGAGACCGAGATCGGCCGCGACGATTCGCGGGTCGTGCCGCTGCACGTCGACGCGCAACAGGATCGACGCGTATCGCGCACCGTGCATCGCGTCCAGCGCGCGGTCGACGCGCGCGGCAATAACTTGCGCCGCTTCGTGCATCGTGCTTGCCGCGAAGGCGTCGCGCGCCAACGGATTACGGCGAAGCTTACGCGGCTGACCGAGGTTACGCAACAGGTGGCGCGTCGCGCAATAACGCGACCGGGCCGGGTCCGCGCGGGGCATGGCCGACGGTTACGTCGCCGCGGAGACCCAGCCTTCCCGATTCAACTGGCGGTTGCTCGCTAGTCGATTATTTCGACGCGCGCCCGACGGCAACTTCGACAACGCCGTTGCCATACGGCACCGCGTACGTTCGCGCGGGCGACTTCGAACCCGGCGGAAACGCGACCGTATCTCCTTCGTTTTGTTCGAACTCGTAGTTGCCCGCAAAAAGCGTGCCGTCGGGACCGTAGGCGAGACCGTCGGCAGCGTAGATGCCGTCGGTCAATTGATCTGCGGGGCGGCCGCGTTCGTGGGGAAAAAGATCGACCGCGTTGTTGACGGAGATAACAAGCGAGCCGTTGGGTGCAAAGGTGTCGGCGCCAACCCAGCGCTGCTTGGGCAAGTGCTGGAACGCTACGACCTTGCCTTGCGTTGAGCCGGCGCCAAACTCGATCACGTTCCACGCGATGCCGCCGGTGTTGTTGACGACGAAAACGTTATTGGATTTGTCGACGGCGACGTCGACCGCCGCATTGATCGGCGTCGCGAGGTAGGTTGACGGCGAGGTTTTCCCTGCCGGATAGATGGAGACGTAGCCGGAGAAACCGCTCGACGATCCCCTCTTCGGTTTTGCAAAAACCGAGCACGAGATCGATGGCGCCGTGCCGCAGAGGTTCGCGACGTACATATTGCCGGCGGCGTCGAACGTGCCGCCGGAGGGTCCATCCAAACCGGCCGTATAGGTTTGCAGCAGTTGACCGAAGCCCGGCGTGTATTCGTTGATGTAGCCGCGCCCGTTGTTGTTCGGGGTGTTGACGATCGCGACGTAGACGTTCCCATGCGCGTCGGTCCAGACGCCGTCGGGAAGCCCGTCGGAAATCTGAAGCGAACCCAGCGACGACGTGTTCTTACCGTAAGCGTTGTAGTAGTAGACCGCTCCGGAACCGGCGTCCCAGTTCCACGTTACGGCGTAGAGATAATCTTTCGAGCGGCGGGGAGCTGCTGCGCCGGCCAAAGCTTCGCTTGAGTTGGGGACGTAGCCGGCGCCGCTCGGCGCGCCGGCCTGGCAGGCGCTCGTGGCAAAGACGGCGCCGATCGCAGCAACGGTCAGAAATGGTTGGAAGCTCGATTTCATCGTGTGAGGCTCCTTCTAAAGTAGATCTACGTTCCCGGTTTAGCCGCCGGGCTCAGCGAGACGCCCCACGCCGACTCGAGACCACTGGAGATCGTCCCGGTTTGTGTTCCGCTTGCGTAGTCGTAGAGCAGGACCGACGCGCTATTGTAATCGGCCACATAGAGCGTTTTTTCGTGTTGATCCAATGCGAACTTCACTGGGTAATGGCCGGCCAGCGAGATCGTACGCGTGGGCGAGGACGAACCGGGGGCGTAGATGTTGATGACTTGGTTCGTGAGGTCGCCGAGGATCCGATTACCGGCGCGGTCGAGCGCGAGACCGCCGCTCTGCCCTTCGGCGATTCCCTGATCCCGGCAGACGGCTTTGAAGTGCTGGCACTTACTGATGCGGCCTTGCAAGCTGCTGCCTTCATTCCAAGCCGCCCAGAGGTGGTTGCGATTGTCGAAGGTCAGGCCCTCGGGACGCGTGAGCAGCGTGATCGTTGTTTTGGCCGTGGTGCTGCCGGCCGGGAACTCGAGGATCGCGCCTTGCGCGAACTCGCCGACCGCTACGTCGCCGTAGCGATCGACCGCGACGCTGATCGGGAAGTTCAAACCGGTCGAGAGCGTAACGCTCGGCGTCATCGAGCCGGCCGGATACTCGGTGACCGTCGAGTTTCCGGAGTTGGCAACATAAAGCGTCCCGTGCCGATCCACGAAGTTGCCGAGCGGCGCGGATATCCCGTCGGTGATCTCGCCGATCGGCGATGGGTTGCTCGCTCCCTGCTGGTAAATTTGGATCGCGCTTGCCGAGTTGTCGGAAACGTAGACGAGCGGCTGCGTTGCGGTAGCCGGCGAAAGCCAGCCCTGCTGGGTTCGCGAGGTGACGTGCGCCGCCGATTGCATGCCCGATGGCGCTCCCGCCGGCGCTCCGGCAAACGATGAGGTCGGGCCGTTGCATCCTGCCAAGGCAATGGCGACCGCAAGTGTTGAAAGTGCGCCTGGGGCGCGTCGAACGTATTTCATGCATCGAGCTTCGCGCGAGCGGGGGAGCGCCCTTACGGAACCCGCCGGAAGCGCGCCGCAATGGCAGAAAGGAACCTATGGAACAGCGCAAACTCGGAACGCAGGGGCTCACGGTTTCGGCGATGGGGCTCGGCTGCATGGGCATGACCTTCGCTTACGGTACTGCCGACGAAGCCGAAAGCATTGCTACGATTCATCGTGCGCTCGAGCTCGGCGTCAACTTTCTCGATACGGCCGAGGTCTACGGCCCTTATTCGAACGAGGAGCTCGTCGGTCGCGCGCTTCGCGGCCGCCGCGATGGCGTGATCCTCGCGACGAAGTTTGGCTTTCGCATCGAAGACCGAAAAAACGTCGGCGTTAACGGCACGCCCGAGAATGCAAAGCGGGTCGCCGAGGAATCGCTCGCGCGTCTGGACACCGACCGGATCGACCTCTATTATCAACATCGCCGCGATCCGTCCGTGCCGATCGAAGAGACCGTGGGCGCGATGAAAGAGCTGGTCGAAGAAGGTAAAGTGCGTTACCTCGGGCTCTCGGAGGTCTCGCCCGAAACGCTGCGCCGCGCCAACGCCGTGCATCCAATCAGCGCCCTGCAGAACGAATACTCGCTCTGGGAACGCCGCATTGAAAAAACAATTCTGCCGGCGGCGCGCGAGCTTGGCGTCGGCTTGGTGCCGTACAGTCCACTAGGACGCGGCTTTCTCACCGGCGCGGTAAATGTCGAGCGGCTTGAAGAGAACGATTTTCGCCGCACAAATCCACGCTTTTCAGCCGAAAACGCGCGACGCAATCAACGCATCGTCAACGTCGTGCGCGAAGTCGCGGCCGAGTGTAACGCGACGCCGGCGCAGGTGGCGCTTGCGTGGGTGCTCTCGCGTGGCGACGATGTGGTGCCGATTCCGGGGACGAAACGCGTGAGCTATCTCGAGGAGAACGTCGGCGCGCTCCACCTGCGTTTGAGCGGCGAGCAACTGGCGGCGCTCGACGTGCTGCATCAATACACCGCCGGCGAGCGTTACCGTCCCGAGATGATGCAGCTCGTCGACCAGTAGCCCCTGGAAGGCTACGGCCGCAGCAGCATCAGCGTGATGATAAGCGCATACGCGACGCACGACGTCGAGAGCACGATCGCGACCGAGCGGGTCGAAACGGCGCCGCCGCGCGCAAGCGTCGCCGAAGCATTCAACTGCCACGGGACCATCACGGCCGCCTGGACGGCCATCATCACGAGGATCAGCCCGTACGTGGCGATCAGCCAGGCGGCTGCGAGCGACTGACCAATGGCAAGAGCGAGGGCGAAGCCCGCCAGGACCCCGGCACCGAGCAGCGGCCCGAAGAGTCGCATCAAACCGCGCCACGTCCGCAGCGCCGCAGTGACCATTGCGGCCTCGCCGGTGCGGCAGAGCGCTAGCAGCCAAACGTTAGTCGCGATCAGACCGGCAAAGCCGGCGGTGGCGAGTATCACGTGAGTGACCGTCAGGGCGGCGAATGCGGTCATGATATTTTATTTAGACTATCTGATTAAAAATGTCAAGACGACCAGCGCGCCGAACGAGTTGCCAATGAGCCCGCGACCCTATCGAGTAGGCAAGCGGCGCAAGGCTGCCGTCGAGGCGACCCGCGCGCGGATCGTCGAGGCAGCGCGCGACCTGTTGGCGGACCCCCATGCAACGGCGTTTACGATCGATGCCATCGCCGAACGCGCCGATGTGGCACGCATGACGGTCTACTATCAGTTCAAATCGAAAGCAAAGCTGCTCGAGGCGCTCTTCGACGATTTCGGGGCGCGCGCGAACATGAAGAAGATCCAAGAGGCTTTTCGCGATGCGGATCCGGCGCAGGGTTTCACCAAGCTGATCGAGGTCTTCTGTCACCTTTGGAAAACGCAGGGCGCGCTGATTCGCCGGCTCAGCGCGATGGCCGTGCTCGATCCCGAAGTGGACGCAGCGATGCAAGAGCGCGGAAGCTGGCGCCGCGAAGCGATCGCGCGGATCGTCGAACGCATGAGCCTCGGCCCGAATGCCGGCGACGTCTTCGACCTGCTCTACGTGTTGACGAGCTTCGAAACGTACGCAACGCTCGCCGCCGGGCATCGCGCCCAAAAGGATATCGCGGCGCTGCTTGCGCGCGCGACGCGCGCGCTGGTCGCTAGCAGCTCCTAGTTGCCGGCAAAGAGCCGGCGATCGTCGGCATCGACGATGTCGAGGATAAAATCCAGCTCCGGATGTTGCAAGAGCGTCTCTGCATATTCGGTCCGGAAGTAAGCTTCATCTTGCGCGTGCTTCGGCTTGATGCGGCGCAGCGTCGCGTTGATCGCCGGATATTGCGACGCGTCGGTTCGCGCGCGCAGCCACGCGGCGAGATCGTCTTCGGTTGCCGCACGCGCCACGGCGTCAAGCAGTTCGGCTTCGGTGACGCCGAGCCGCTCGAGCAGATAGCCCGAGATGCCTTTGATGCGACCGTTGATGAAGTAAACGCCGGAATTCCCTCCGGGCAGCTGCGCGCGCAGCTTATCGATCGTACGCGGCAGCAGCATGAGGCCGTCGAGCTCGGCGTATCCGCTGCGCGGCGGCCTCGTGCGTAAGTCGAGCGGTTCCACGCCCGACGGTTTCTATTTACCCGGCTTCTGTCCCGGCGAGAGGGCAACGCCCTCCAATTCGCCGCCCGTTCCGAACCTAAAGCTGCTCTCCTGCGTTCCGCTGGCATAGTCGTATAACTCTACCGCGGAGTTCGCTGGGTCGGCCATGAAGAGCGTGGCGTCGGTCTTACTGAGCGCGAGCTTCGAGGGCTGCTCCTGATATGTCGAAATCGTGCGGAACGGCGACGTTTGGTTGGGATGATAGATCTTGATGTCTTCGCCGAAGACGTCCCCAAGCAGGAGATTTCCCTTCAGGTCGAGCCCGATGCCTTGCGCGAGCCCGACCGAGATCCCGAGGTCGGTGCACGACGTCGCGAGCGGCTTGCAGCGTGCGGCGTGGCCGTACGACGACGTATTATAGCTCACGTAGAGATCGTCGTTCTTGGCGTTTACGCCATCGCTTGGCTTGGTAAGACTGACGGTAGCGTCGGGCGAGGTGCTCCCTGGTTTAAACTCGAGGATCTCGCTCGAAGAATTGTCCATGACGTAGACGATGCCTTTGGAGTCAACCGATACGTCGAGCGGATCGGAGATATCGGTCGATAGCGTCACACTCGGCTTCGTCGCGCCTTTCGGATACTCGGTCACGGTGTTACCGGCGTTGTTGGCAACGTAGAGCGTTCCGTGCTTGTCAACGGCGTCACCCTCGGGCGCGTCGATGCCGTCCGTGATCTCTCCTTGGGGACCTGCGCCCGTGTCGTTTTGAAGGTAGATCAGCACGACGCTCGCGTTGTAATCCGTTACATAGAGCAACTTTTGCTGCTTCGCGGCGGGCGAGATCCAACCGTGACGTGCGGCATTGGGACCCGGCAGCGACGCGGACGGCGTGACCGGCGTTGTGCCGCCCGAACAGGCGGCGAGCATCAGCACGATCCCCACGCCGGCAAGAGCGAGCCTCGCTTTGTAAATCAATTTCGAATCCTCCTTAACTCTAGTAAGCGCCGATACCGTTGGGCGTACCCCAGCCCGTCGGCCCGTCGTAGCCGGTTTCGCCGGTGCAAAGATAAGCCGGCGAACAGCTGCCGTTCGAACCATTCGTGACGTCGTAGAGGTACTGCTGATTGCCCGGCTGGTAAAACGATTGTGCGGCATCCAACTGCGCTGCATTGCCGGCGAGCGCGAAGACCGCGGCGTTGAGCGGCGAGCCGACGCTCGTGCCGCCAAGCTCTATCCATCCCGATTGTGAGTAGCTGTCGTAGACGGCAACGCCCGTCTGCGGATCGCCGATCGCGGCGATATCGTTTGCCGTGCGATGCTTGCAGCCCGTATCGGTCTGCCACGGCGGCTTCGCTAGATGCGAGCAGCCGCTGCCGCTGTCGCCCCAAACGGTTTCGGTCCAGCCGCGGCTGCCACCGCCGCGCGTCAGCGTCGTGCCGCCGACCGCGACGACGGTCGGGAATTGCGCCGGCTCTTGAATAGCGCGGCCGTAATAGCCGCTGTCGCCGCCGCTGGCAAGAATGATGACGCCGGGATGGTCGTAGTCGGCAGGGTTCGCGCCGCGATTCGATCCGCCCCAGCTGTTGCTGACGATGTGTCCGCCCAGCCTGACCGCTTCATTGTTTGCCCTTCCGAGACTTCCCCATTTGCTGTCTTCCGCTTCGATGAGCGTGATGTTGCAGTTGGGACAGGCCGCCGAAACCATGTCGATGTCGAGCGAGATCTCCGTCGCCCAATCCGAATCGGGGGGTGGAAGCGGATGCTTCTTGCCTTTCTGGTTGAGCTTCTTGAAACAGTGGTTGAGGGTCGAGCAGACCGGCAGCCCAAATTCGTTACGATAGATGAAGAGATCCGATTCGGCCTCCGGATCGTCGAACGCATCGATGAGCGTGACGGTTTGTCCGGCGCCGTTCGTCGTCGAAGGTAGGTTGTAGGCGGCTTGCAGATCGCTCGGAGTGTAGCCGGACGGGGATTGCGATGGAAGGTCGGTGCGGACGATCGCCTCGCAGTACGCGCGGTCCGGATCGCCCAAATGCGGACAGACTTGACGTGTATTGGCCGTCGACACGAGCGGCCATGCCTTGCCCGCTGCGGGAGAAACGCCGCCCGCGCCGCTTTCGCATGCGCAAAGAAGAAATGCCGCTCCCAGCATGCCCGTCAACCATGAGAATCCCCAACGCGCCAACCGTCTAGCCCTCCAAAGAACGGGATCGCTCGACACTAGACATTGTAATACGTGCCTGCCCGTCGTCGAACCGGCAAATCAGCCGATCGTGCGAGTTCGGTGCAGGAAAATGAGGAAGCGTCGTGGTTTGGCCTTGGATTACCGCTTTGCGCCAACCATCGCGCGGGCGCGCTCGAGCAGGAAGGTTCGATCGCGGTTGTTGTGGGCGAGCGATGCCGCGCGCTCGAACTCCGCTCGCGCTTCGTGCATGCGCCCGAGCTTGAAGAGCAGATCGCCGCGCACGCTCGGCAGCAGATGGTAGGTGCGTAGCGCCGGCTCGGCGAGCAGCGCATCAACGATCTCGAGTGCGGCTTGCGCCCCGAACGCCATACCGACCGCCACGGCTCGGTTCAGCTCGATCACCGGCGACGGTGAGAGTACTGCCAGTGCGTCGTAGAGCGCGGCGATGCGCTCCCACTCCGTTTGCTCGGGCGTTGCGGCGCGGGCATGACAGGCGGCGATGGCGGCCTGCAATCCGTATGGTCCGAGCGCGCCGAGTCTTTCCGCGCGCGCCAGTGCCTTTAGCCCCCGTCCAATGAGCAGGTGATTCCACTTACCGCGGTCTTGATCGAGCAGCAGAATCGGCTCGCCCGAGGGCCCGACGCGCGCGCGCATCCGCGACGCTTGAAGCTCCATCAACGCCGCGAGACCGTGGACCTCGCCTTCGTGCGGCATGAGAATCGCGAGCATGCGCCCCAGCCGCAGCGCGTCTTCGACCAGCGCCGGCCGCAGTAGGTCATCACCCGCGGTCGCCGCGTAGCCTTCGTTGAAAATGAGGTAGATCGTCTCCAGAATCGAGGAAAGGCGCGCAGCTCGTTCCGCGCCGGCCGGAACTTCGAAGGGTACGCGCGCCTCCGAGAGCGTGCGCTTCGCGCGAACGATGCGTTGGGCGATCGTTGGCTCGCTCACGAGAAAGGCGCGCGCGATCTCAGGGGTCGTAAGGCCGCCGACGAGCTTGAGCGTCAGCGCGACGTGCGCCTCTTTCGATACGACGGGATGACACGCGACGAAGATCAGCCGCAGCATGTCGTCGTCGATCTCGTCGTACGTCGATGCAGTGTCCCCTTCCGTTTCAATCGAGCTTTCACGCGCGAGCTCGGCGCCCTTGCGCTCGAGGGTTTCGTTGCGGCGAATCTGATCGATCGCGCGTCGTTTCGCAATCGTCATGAGCCACGCGCCGGGATTGCGCGGGATGCCTTGCTCCGGCCACTGTGCGAGCGCCGAAACGAAAGCATCCTGCGCCAGGTCCTCGGCGCGACCGACGTCGCGCAGCATACGCGACAAGCGCGCGATCAGCTTGGGCGATTCGATCCGCCAAATCGCCGCGACAGCCGCATCGAGCTCTCTTGTCACCCTTGGTCAGTTCACGCGCTTTGGGATGAGAGCTCGGGGACGGCGGAGACCTCGTGGAGATAGCAGGTGGCGTCGGCGCCGAGCGCTTCGAGAAAGCGGTTGGTCACGGCGATCGCGACGTCCCGATCCTTGAACTCCAGGAGTGCGTATCCTCCGACGACTTCCTTCGATTCAGCGAAGGGTCCGTCGGTAACGGTCGTGCGTCCGTTTTTGCGCGTTATGGCGAGCTCCAACATATCGCTGTCGCGCCCGCCGGTGTCGATTAACGTGCCGTTTGCGCGCAGCTCCGCAACGAGCTTCTCCATCCGCGCGGGCGTTTGCGGATCTTCGTGCGGATTCGCGTTGCGATCGAAGGTTAAGATTGAAATGAATCTCATTTGATCATCTCCCACGTGCGCGCGGCGCGCTCCCGGATTTCCGGCGTCGCGTTCTCAGCGAAGTCTTCAACCTCGTAGATCGGGCGGATCTCGAGCACCGCACCGCCGTCAAACGGGGCGTGCGTGAAGCGCTCGACGATCTCTTCCTTCGACTTGCCCGCAACGATCCAGAAGCCGGCGACCAGCTCCTTCGTTTCGGTGAATGGGCCATCGGTGACGGTCGTGCGGCCGCCGTCGAAGCGCAGCCGCGCCCCTTCCGAAGTCGGCTTGAGCCCCTCGCCGGCGAGCATCACGCCGTCTTTGGCTAGCTGTTCGTTGAACTTGCCCATCTCGTTGAGGAGCTCGCCCGAGGGAAGCACGCCCGCCTCGCTATCTTTGTTTGCCTTTACCAGGACCACGAATCTCATTGAACATCTCCTTCTGGAATGGTGATCTACCCATGCGTCGAGCGGGGGCCCGTGATTTCGACAAGCCCCTCAAAAAGTTCGCTCCGCGGGGGGAGCACTCAACGGTCCCGAATCGGCTGCAATGGCATTAC
>DATHOO010000156.1:0-8491 GCA_035484815.1 Candidatus Acidiferrales bacterium | reverse complement strand
CGGGACGATCACCTGCAACTTCGACGGCAAGCAAAAGAACGAAACGATCGTCGGCCGCGACGTCTCGATTGGGTCGAATACCTCGCTGGTCGCGCCGGTCACGGTCGGCGACGGCGCGCTCACCGGCGCGGGTTCGGTCGTGACCAAGGACGTTCCCGAAGGCGAGCGCGTCGCCGGTAACCCAGCCCGCCCCCTTCCGAGAAAATGACGTGCCTCCCGGTCTGTCGCTGACGCTTCCGAAGGATGACCAAGACGCTTGACTAAGTTTGGTCAAGGCCCTACTCTTAACGGATGAAACACGCAAGCGTCGGCGAGGCAAAGGCACATTTTTCCTCGCTAATCAAGAGCGCCGAAGCCGGGGAGGAAGTTGTCGTGACGCGCGGCGGGACGCCGGTAGCGCGCATCGTGCCAATGCGTGCTGCTAAGGAGCGCTCCTTTGCCAATGATGAAGGCTTGGGCTTTGTGGCCGACGATTTCAACGCGCCGCTTCCCCCCGAGTTATTAAAGCAGTTCTACGGGTGAAACTGCTGCTCGATACGCAAGTCTTTCTCTGGATGTTCTTGGAGCAAAGAAAGATCGGTTCAAAGGTCTGGGAAAGCTTGCGAGACGCAGAAAACGGACTCTATCTTTCGGCGGCGAGCGCGTGGGAGATCGCTATCAAAGTAAAAATTGGTAAGATGAGTCTCCCGAGCGACCCTGCCCTCTATGTTCCGCGGCGCGCACGCGAATCGAATATTTTGTCGTTAGCTATAACTGAGGAACACGCGCTTGCCGTAGCTGCGCTTCCAGCGAAGCACAGCGATCCGTTCGACAGAATTCTTATTGCTCAGGCGCAACTTGAAAGTCTGACGATCGTTACGAGCGATCCCGCTATTGAACGGTACGATGTAAAATGCTTGATGGCCTAAGCCGGCTCCCGCTATTGCGGCGCGGTTTTGCGTGGGGAATACTGTTTGCGGTGCTCCTGGGGCTTCTCGGCTTCGGCGCAGCCATGGCCGCGAACGAGCGGCCCAATACGCTCGATCTGCGCATTAGCGCACTGCCGAGCAGCGTGCTGATGGCGCAGCCGGCCACCGCGCTGGTCGATCGCGAACGTCAAAATGCGGCGCTACGGCGAGCCCACTGGACCATTATCGGGTTGGTGCTTACCTCGCTCTTTGAAGCCGGCGCGCTCTTCTGGTTGTGGAATTCGGGTAACGCCGCGGCGCTGCGGGACGCGCTCCGGCGGCGGTTCCGCTCCGAGACGACGGTGCGGTTTCTCTTCGGGGCGGCACTCGCGCTGGTCGCGCGCTTTGCCGCGTTCATTCCCCTCTTCTATCTCTACCGGGTCGACCGCACGCTAGATCTCACCTTTGAACTGACGCGATGGTGGCTGCTCTTTTGGGTCTTGCACACCATGTTGGCGATGGTGATCGCCGGGCTGATCGCGGCGGCGGTGTTGTGGCTCGCGTCGCGGACGCATCAGTGGTATGTCTACACGATCATCGGGATTCTCGCCGCCAGCGTCGCGTGGGCTTACTTGGCGCAGTACGTTAACACCGGGCCTTCGCAGCTCGTCCGCGTTCCCAACGGCACCAGGTTGCGTGTCAGCGACCGGCGGCTCGCCGGAAGCACCCCGGCCGAAGCGCAGTATATCGCCGCTTACGACTTGGGACACATCGTCCACGGCGACCGGGTCTCGGTTGCCCTCATCGAGGGCGGCGTGATCATCGTTTTTGCGGCGCTCGCCGTGGTGATCGCGGATCGCATCCGTTTTCGGCGCGACGACGATCCGCTCTCGCGGCTGACGCTCGTCGCCGCGCTGCTCGCGCTGGTCTATCTCGCCGCTGTGCCGGTGCGTAATGCGGCGCTGCGGTCCTACGACTTCAGCGCCGACCAATACGCGATCGCGCTTACGCGCAATCCTGCCGCGGCGGTGCGATCGCTCGTGCGCACCGACGATCAGCACATGGAGGAAGTCTGCCCCGAGTGGACCGCGACGCTCTATCTCTACACCGCTCCCGGCACCGGTGCGCGCGTCGCTGCGATCAATCGCGTTCCCAGCGGCTGCCCATAGCTCGCACAGCCTTGTGGATGCGCTTGTAGTACCGTTTGCGCTCCTGAAGAACGAGCGGATTCTCTCGCGTTGACATCCACTCCGTTTCGCGACGAAGCTTGCGCCACTGCGTCAAGCGCTCCTCGCTTACCCCGTCACGCAGCGCGCACCCCGGCTCCGATTCGTGCCGGCAATCGGCAAAACGGCACCGCGCCGCTGCCTCGGTAATATCCGCGAACGCTTCGTCGATGTCGGCGGACTGGGCCCATGGTGTAAACGCGCGCATTCCGGGCGTATCGATGAGGGTAGCGCCGCCCGGAAGGGTGATGAGGCGCCGGACCGTCGTCGTGTGACGGCCGCGTCCGTCCTCGCGCATGTCCGCCGTCGGCATTACGGGCGTTCCGCAGAGCCGATTGAGCAGCGTCGACTTGCCTACGCCCGAAGATCCGCAGAGCACGACCGTAGCCCGATCGGTAAGATACGGTGAGAGCGCCTCGCAGCCCGCGCCGTCGCGGGCTGAGATGGGCAGCACCGGCGCCGCCTCGGCAATCGCGCGCAACGCGTTCAAGTGCTCTGCGATAACGGCGTCCGTTTCGCACTTGTTGAGGAGCACGACGGGCTCCACCTGACCCGAGCGCAGCGCGATCAAGTAGCGCGTGATCCGTCGCGGGGACAACTCTCTCGATTCGGGCGACGTGACGACGAACGCCGTCGTCACGTTTGCCGCGATGAACTGCGGATCGCCGTTGGCTCTCGTGCGAGCGATCCAGCTGCTTCGAGGCCGTATCGCCACAACGCGACGCGCGCGTTCGTCAAGGGCAACGTAGTCGCCGACGACCGGCGAAGTTTCGAGCGATTCTGTAGCCGCTATCCCCATCGTCGTCTGCGATGATTGAAGTTCGAGCGTCGCGCCGAAGTCGGCGACGACGCGCCAAGGAAAATCTAAAGAATGCACGGTTGTGCTTCACCTTTCATCGTTGATGAGGTAAATGAAAGCGAAGCGCAGGGTCCGCGCGTTATGAGATTACTTGACGAAAGAAGTTAGCGGTAGACCGCGGAGAACGCGAAACCCGGCGCTATGTGCGGGATGCAGACGTCAATCATGGCGTTCTCCTCTCCGGCCTAGCAGGGCCAGCGTTCACCATACCAGATTGGCGAATCGTACGCAAGCACGGCGTTTCGTTACGAACTCGGCTGCGGCACCCAGGTATTCACAAGCTGCATCGCCGCTTCGAGCCCCTCGTCGATCCAACGCTCCACGCCGTCGGCGGCTGCCGCGACGATTGCGGGAAGTTCGCGCCGCTCGTCGTCGTTGAACGAGCTCAGCACGTGATCGACGCTCTCGAATTCGGGGCGCCCTAACCCAATGCGAATTCGCGGAAACTCTTCACCGATCGTGGCGATGATCGAGCGCAAGCCGTTGTGACCACCGTGCCCGCCGAACGGCCGCATGCGCAGCTTTCCAAACGGCAGGTCCATATCATCGCTGATCACCAGCACGTCGCTCGGCGGCGTGCGGTACCACGACGAGATCAAGCGCACCGGCGTGCCCGAGAGGTTCATGAATGACACGGGTTTGACGAAGACGATGCCGCGCGCGGCGTCGTTTGCCTGCTGTGCGCCATCTTTTTTCTTCCACCCGGTCACGCCATAGCGCCGTGCGACTTCGTCGACCACCATGAAACCGACGTTGTGGCGCGTTGCAGCATACTCGGCGCCGGGATTGCCCAACCCGACGACGATCCTTCGATTGCTCGCTGTGCTCGCGCTCAGGACCCCACGAAGGGTTATCCCGACTCGGGAGTGGTAGTCGCGGACGCGCCGATGACTTCGGGTTCGGCGGCTTCTTCGCCGGGTGCAGCCGCCTCTTCGAGCTCGCGCGCGGTGCGCGAGGCCTCGATCGTGACGATGAGCGTATCGGCGGGAGTAACAAGCTTGAAGCCGGCGGGCAGCACGACTTCACCCGCGGTGAAGTGCTCGTGAATATTCAACGCGGTGACGTCAACCTCGATATGCTCGGGAATCTTGCTCGCCGGGCCCGAAACCGCAAGCTCGTGCGCGATCACATCCATGACGGCGCCGGCATTACGTACCCCTTCGGCGACGCCGACGGTAACGATCGGGAGCAGCGCTTCGATTGTTTCGTCGGCCGAGACGCGCTGCAGATCGGCGTGGACGATGCGCCGCGAAACCGGATGATGCTGGATCTCGCGGATGAGCGCGGTCTGGTGCTTGCGACTGCCATCACTCAACGTGATGATCGCGTTGCGTCCGCTCCGGTGCATCAGCTCTTCGAAGGCGCGAGCGTCGAGAGCGAGGTGCTCGGCCACGACGCCATGCCCGTAAAGCACGGCTGGAATTTTGCCGGCGGCGCGCAACGCTTGCGAGCCCGTCGTACCAAGCTTGGTGCGCCGCTCGACGGCGAGGTTCAATTCTTTGCTAGCCACGGCTTCCTTTATAAACGACGCGGCTAGATGGCCGCAACTGCTTCCGGGGTAGGCGGCGCCGAGACGCCACTCGGCAGCTCGTCGCCGGCGAATAACTCGGAGACCGAGCGATTGGTTGTAATGCGGTTGATCGCGTCGGCGAAGGTCTGAGCGATCGAAAGCTGGACGAACTTCGGGTGATCGAGGGCACCTGCGAACGGAACCGTGTTGGTGAAGATGACCTTCTCGATCGCCGAATCCTCGAGGACCTTAACGGCGTCGTCGGCGAAAATGCCGTGCGACGCGACCGTATAAACGCGCGTCGCCCCGCGGGCCTTAATCGCGCCCGCGGCTTTCGCGAGCGTCCCGCCCGTGGAGATCATGTCGTCCACGACCACCGCGACCTTCCCGGCGACGTCGCCGACGATGTCGGTCACCTCGGCGATGTCGGGTTCCGGCCGGCGCTTAAAGACGATCGCAAGCGAACTACCGAGCCGCTTAGCAAAAAGCTCCGCCCGGTGCACGCCGCCGGCATCGGGCGAGACGACGACGATCTTGTCGTCGCAGAGGCCTTCCTTTTTTAGGTAGTTACAGAGCACCGGCATCGCCATCAAATTATCGACCGGAATGTCAAAGAAGCCCTGGATCTGCGCGGCGTGTAAATCCATCGTGACGATTCGCCGAGCACCCGTGACCCTGAGCAGGTTGGCGATCACCTTAGCCGAGATCGGCTCGCGGCCTTTCGTCTTCTTATCTTGCTTGGCGTATCCGTAGTACGGAATCACCGCGGTGATACGAGAGGCCGAGGCGCGGCGTAAGGCGTCGATCATCAGCAGCAGCTCCATCACCGCGTCGTTGACGCCCTTGCCGTTGGGCGCTTTGCAGATCGACTGGATGACGAAAACTTCCGAGCCGCGAACATTCTCGCTGATCTCGACCCGCGTTTCTTCGTTTTTGAATTCGGAAACCAGCGCCTTGCCGACGCGCTGCCGCAGCCGCTTGGCGATCTCTTCGGCCAGTTGCGGATTTGAGTTCCCGCAGAAGAGCAGCGGGTTTTGGGTCATGGCCGCTCGCTTCGCTAGCTGGAACGTTCGGCCCTCGGAGGCTGTTTGGGGAAAGGCAGTGGCTCAAGAGTTCACCCTGGTATCACCCTTCGCGCTGGCGGGCGATCAGCCCGAGGCGACCCAAGCGCTGGCCCGCGGGGTCGAGCGCGGGGATCGCACGCAAACGTTGCTTGGCGTCACCGGAAGCGGCAAGACGATGGCGATGGCGCGCACGATCGAGCTCGTGCGAAAACCGACCCTCGTCCTCTGCCACAACAAGACGCTTGCCGCCCAGCTCTGCGCCGAGTTTCGCGAGTTCTTCCCAAAGAGCGCGGTCGAATACTTCGTTTCGTACTTCGACTATTATCAGCCCGAAGCGTACGTGCCCTCGACCGACACGTATATCGAAAAGGACAGCTCGATCAACGACGAGATCGAACGTCTTCGTCACTCGGCCACGCAATCGTTGCTCACTCGCCGCGATACCTTAATCGTCGCCTCGGTCTCCTGCATCTTCGGCTTAGGCTCGCCTTCCGACTACATGGAGATGTCGGCGCGCGTGCGGGTCGGTGACGAGATCGACCGCGACGTTCTGCTCCGCAAGCTGGTCGACATGCAGTACCGCCGCAACGATTTGAATCTCGTGCGCGGCACGTTCCGCGTACGCGGCGATACGCTCGAGTTCGTCGGCGTCGACGAAGAGCTAGTGCATCGCATCGCGTTTTTCGGCGACGAGATTGAGGCGATCAACGTCGTGAACATGCTGACCGGCGAGTACATCGAGAGCAAAGACGAGCTCACGATCTTTCCGGCCAAGCACTTCATCACGCCCGAAGAGAAGCTGCGGCGCGCGGTCGTTTCGATCGAAGACGAGCTCGAAGAGCGTCTCGCATATTTTAAGCGACAGGGGAAGCTGCTCGAGGCGCAGCGTTTGGAGATGCGCACGCGCTACGATCTCGACATGCTGCGGGAGGTCGGCTACTGCAACGGGATCGAGAACTACTCACGGCACCTCACCGGCCGGGAGCCGGGCTCGACACCCTCGTGCCTGATCGACTTTTTTCCGAAAGATTGGCTGCTCTTCGTCGACGAATCGCACGTGACGCTTCCGCAGGTTCACGGCATGTACGCCGGCGATCGCTCGCGCAAGGAAGTCTTGGTAGAGCACGGTTTCCGGCTGCCGAGCGCGCTCGACAACCGCCCGCTGACCTACGACGAGTTCGACAAGCACATCGAGCAGGTGGTTTACGTCTCCGCGACGCCGGGGGCCTACGAATACAAACAAAGCTTCCAGGTCGTCGAGATGATCATTCGCCCGACAGGCTTGGTCGATCCCGAAGTCGAGGTGCGTCCGACGCGCAACCAGGTCGACGACCTCATGGAGGAGATTGGCCTGCGCGCGGCCCGCAAGGAGCGCGTCCTCGTGACGACGCTGACCAAAAAGATGGCCGAGGATCTCACCGACTATCTGCTCGAGAACGGCCTGCGCGTGCGCTATCTGCACAGCGAGATCGACACGCTCGAGCGCGTCGCGATCCTGCGAGATTTACGCGCGGGCGTCTTCGACGTCTTGGTCGGAATCAATCTGCTGCGCGAAGGGCTCGACCTGCCGGAAGTTTCGCTCGTCGGCATTCTCGATGCCGACAAAGAAGGCTATCTGCGAAGCGGCACGTCGCTCATACAGACGATCGGCCGCGCCTCGCGCAACGTTGAAGGCAAGGTCATCATGTATGCCGACGTCGTTACCGAGTCGATGGCCCGGGCGATCGGCGAGACGCTTCGCCGCCGCGAGATGCAGCTCGAATACAACCGCGAGCACGGCATCGAGCCGAAATCGGTACGCAAGGAAATCCACGACATTCTGAGCATGATCGGCGCGACGCAAGAGAACACCGCCAAACTCAAGCTCGAACGGGTGCCGCGCGATGTGGCGACCAAAATGGCGCGCGATCTCGAACGCCGGATGCGCGATGCGGCCGCGGGTCTTGAGTTCGAGAAAGCCGCCGCCCTTCGCGACGAGCTGATCGAGCTGCGCAAGCAGATCGGCGGCAACGAGTCGATCCTCTTCGGAGGCAAGGCACCCAAGATCTTCGACAAGGCCCTGGCCGAACTCGTCGAATCTTAGGGTCGATGGACGTTCTCGCCGTGCCGGCCGGCGTTTTGACGCGCACGATCACGAGCGTTCCCGATTTGGTCGCCGAGTTGGCGATCGTTGCCGGCGTCGTGGCTTGTTCCGTCGCGGTTCATGCGCTGGTCCAGCGCCGGCTGCGCAGCGATATGCTGCGCCGCCACAACGATGTCGCCGGCTATCTCTTCTCGGCGGTCGGCGTCCTCTACGCGGTCGTACTCGGCTTCGTCGTCGTCGTGGTTTGGCAGAAATACGATAGCGCGGTTTCCAACGTCGATAATGAGGTCGATGCGGTCGGCAACCTCTACCACGTCGTCGATTCTTTTCCAGCTCCCGCGAGATCGCGCATCCGCGGCTTACTGCGCGCGTACGTCGACAGCGTCATTCGCATCGAATGGCCGGCAATGGAGCGCAACCAAGGCGTTCCCGAGAACGGAGCGCGGCAGCTTGAAAGCGTTGCCTATGCGATTGATACGGTGAATCCTACCGGTTTCAAGCAGTTCGCCGCACAGCAAGCCGCGATCGCCAACGAACAGCGGCTCTTCGACGCCCGACGCGCGCGTCTGGTCGAAGCGGTGCCGGCCGTGCCGTCGGTGCTCTGGTTCGCGTTGATTGCGGGCGCGCTCGCGATGCTGACGTTCTGTTACATCTTCGGGGTCGAAAATCGGCCCATGCAACTGATCATGACCGCTATCTTGGTGGGCCTGATCGGGATCCTGTTCGTCGTGATCGACGAATTTTCGACGCCGTTCTCGGGGTCGGTCCGTGTCTCGGCCGACGGCTGGGTATACTTACAGCAGCGGCTGCCGATCGTTCAATAAAAGATGGCACTGAAAGGAAGTCTCATGTTTCACCGCTC
>DATHOO010000155.1:0-8824 GCA_035484815.1 Candidatus Acidiferrales bacterium | reverse complement strand
GCGGGGAAGACGAGGCATTCAAGGAGCTGACCGAGCCCTACCGCCAGGAATTGCAGCTGCACTGCTATCGGATGCTCGGATCGTTTCAAGACGCCGAGGACTCACTCCAAGAAACGTTGGTGAGCGCCTGGAAAGGCCTCGGAGGGTTCGAGGGGCGGTCTTCGCTGCGCACGTGGCTCTATCAGATCGCAACTCGGCAGTGCTTAAACGCGCGTCGATCGGTCAGCCGCCGCGTCGCCAAAGAGCAGAACGTGCCCCGGGCTGAGTGGCCCGAACCAACCCGGCTGGGCGAAATCGTTTGGCTACAGCCATTTCCGGACGCGTTGCTGCAGGGCTCGGTCGACGAGTCGGCCGCTCCCGAGGCCCGTTACGAGCAGACGGAATCGATCTCGCTCGCCTTCGTGACCGCGCTTCAGGCGCTCCCGCCTCGTCAGTTGGCAGTACTGATTTTGCGGGATGTCCTCGGATTCGAGGTGCACCAGGTTGCCGTTATGTTGAACTCGACGGTCCAGTCGGTAAACAGTGCGCTGAAACGGGCGCGAGCGAAGCTGGAGCAGCGACGACATGCTGCCGCCGATCGTGAACCCCCTCCCGTCGCTGGGTCGGCTTCCGAAAAAGCGATCGTGGCGAAGTTCCTCGACGCATACGAGTCCGCAGATATCGACAAACTGGTCGCAATTCTCACTGAAGACGTCTTCATGGCGATGCCACCGCTGCCGCTCGAATATGAGGGCCGCGACGTTGTTGTGCGTTTCATGGCCAGCGTCTTTAGCGGCGCGCGAAGGGAACTGGTAGCGACACGTGCGAATGGCCAGCCGGCGTTCGGAGCTTATGTGCGCGGCCCAGACGACGTTCGCCACGGGGTTGGCCTCATTGTCCTCACGCTCAGCGGCGATCGGATCTGCGCTCTGACTCGATTCGAAACGAGCGTGCTTCCGTGGTTTGGACTACCGCGCTCACTTTCGGATTAATAATTCGCGCCCATATTTAGCGCGTCCCGGTGTCCATATAGTCGACACTACTCAACGAAAGAAAGGGACGAAAGTGTTGCTAAAGGACAAGGTCGCGGTAATCTATGGAGCCGGTGGTTCGATTGGGAGCGCCGTCGCAGGCGCCTTTGCGCGCGAGGGAGCCAAGGTTTTTCTGACGGGGCATCGTTGCGCCCCCGTTCAGGCGGTCGCCGACGAGATCAAATCCACCGGCGGGTCAGCCGAGGCGGCAGAGGTCGACGCCGTCGATGAAAAGGCTATCGACAAGCACCTGCAGTCAGTCATCATGAAGGCTCGCCGCGTCGACATTTCATTCAACGCGATCGGCGTGGCGACCGAGACAATTTTGGGCGAACCGCTCGTCGAGCTCGACGTCGAGAAGTTCGCGTTGCCGATTTCGACCTACACGAGGTCGTATTTTCTGACCGCTCGCGCAGCCGCAAAGCAGATGATCCCTAACAAATCGGGGGTGATCATGACCGTGAGCGCGCTCCCGGCACGGATCGGCAGCGCACTGAACGGAGGTTACGGCCCAGCGATGGCCGCTAAGGAGCAAATGACGCGCGATCTATCGCTCGAGCTTGCGCCTCAAGGCATTCGCGTGGTTACTCTGCGACCGCACGGAATCCCCGAGTCGAACACGATGAGAGAAGTTTTCGATGTCAAGGTCAAGACGGCCGGCACCACTTGGCAGCAGTTCCAAGCGTTTCTCGCGGGCTCGACGCACCCGCGGCGAGTCATGACGCTGGACGAGATGGCAAACTTTGCCGCTTTCGTGGCGTCCGACAACGCGAGCGGTATGACGGGAACCACCGTCAACCTAACCATGGGCGCCGTTCCTGACTAACGGCCGCGACTAAACGTGGTGCTTAAAAATGAAGAGGGCATCTGTTATGCTGTTTGGCCTGTTCATGGCTAGCGTTGCGGGGGCCGGCGCGACGTCCTTGGTCACGCCGACATCACGAGACGGTCACGCGGATTTTGACTTTCTCATCGGCAGGTGGCACACGCATTATCGCATTCTACGCGAACCTCTCGCGCACCACAGCTTTTGGGACGAATGCGACGGGGACGCCACCGTAACGGATTCTTGGGGGGTCGCAAATATGGAGGTTAGCGTTGCGCGCTGCCCGCCTCCTCGAGGAAGTATCGATAGCATGACGCTGCGTATCTATAGTCCCGGCAAACACCAGTGGTCGCTTTATTGGGGCACCAAGAAGATCGGATGGGAGCTGCCGCCACAGGTTGGGCACTTCAACGAAGATGGCGTTGGCGACTTCTTCGCCGATAGTACGTTCAGAGGAAAACCAATCACCATTCGCTATCGGTGGTCAACCAAGAACGGGTTACCACACTTGGAACACGCTCTTTCAGCGGATGGCGGCATAACCTGGGAGACGAACTGGATCTGTGACTATACACATGCTTAATCGAACTCCGCAGTACGGGTCGCCTGACCAACTTTGATCAGATATCCATCCGGGTCACGAATGTAGCATCGAAGCTCGATACCGAGGTCCCTCGGCTCGGTCATAAACTCAGCTCCGCGGGCTCGCCAGACGCCGTCGATCTCGCCAAAGTCCCGTTAATTAACGTTTACGCCACGTGGCGTTAATTAACGTTAACGCGCTACGCGACGAACGCAGACTACCTAAAGTGGGTTACGTTTTGTAGTTGCGCGCGCACTGATGTGCCCTACATAAATTCATCTTAAGACAACTAGCGGTATTGCTAATTGACACAAGCGATGGTAGCATGGGGACCCCCTGCTTGTTCAGGGGGACAAGACAACGCTAGAGGATGCGGCTTTACGCACTTCCTTCGGTCTACATTTGATTGGGACGATTGGCGCGGCGGGCTCGTATCCGGAGGTACCGGTAACATGAGGACACTAACGCGTTTCGCGTTTACAATGTCAGCAATACTGCTGTCCACCGCCGGCTTGAGCGGTTGCAACAGCTCGCCATCCCAGGTCGGGCCGCCTTCTTTGAGCGGGGCGACAGCGCGGGGGCACGGTCCGCCGAGCGCCGCGGCTCATGGTCTTAGAGCAGGCCATCACCGTAGCGGCACATCGTGGATCCGGACACCGCTAACGGACAGGGACCTTCTCTACATTTCTGATACGGCCAGCGACGTCGTCGACGTCTTTGGCTATCCGTCTCGAACGCCGGTTGGACAGCTGTTTGGCTTCAACGAGCCGCAAGGCGAGTGCGCCGACAGCCGCGGGAACGTTTACGTAACCAACACGGGAACATCGCAGATCTACGTCTACCCACCTGCGAGCGGGACATTGCTCGAAACGATTAGCGACCCCGGCGGATTTCCCGTCGGCTGCGCGGTAGGTCCCGAGGGCGAGCTTGCCGTTACGAATATCTTTAGCTCGAGCTACGGGCCGGGCAGCATATCGTTGTACAACGGATCGAACACAATCCCGACCATCATCACGTCGCCGTCTTTCGAAAACATGTATTTCGACGGCTTCGATAACAATAACAACCTCTTCGTCGACGGTTTAAATCCCAGCGGCGTTTTTCAACTCGGCAAGCTACCATCCGGAAGTAACACGATTACGCCGATCACGGTCAGCGGAGCGTCGATTGATTATCCGGGCGGCGTGCAAGTTACCGCAGGACCGAAGGTGAACGTCGGCGATCAGCTCGGTAACGTCGTTTATCGGATGAGCGAGGGCGGCGTCGTCAACGGGCACACATCGCTCAGCGGCGCGTCGGATTGCGTCCAGGGAACGATCGTCGTAGGCAAACCGGTATCCAAAGGCGTGTACATTTGCCCCGATGCGGGCAACGCGGATACCGAGTTCTTCAAGTACACCGCCGGTGGTTCGCCGACTCAGACGATCACCGGGTTTGAAGAGCCACTCGGTTCGGTGATCTCTGCAAAGCCGCCGCCGCCGAACCCGCCGGCCGAGATCTTCAATTTCTTCCAGAAGTTCCCATGCACGTACGGGTCGCAAAACTGCCCAACCGATTTCGAAATTGCCTTCACTGGGAACATTACCGCGCTCATTCCTTCCAACGAGCCGCTGTACGGTCCGTACAATCCATTCTGTCCGCCAACCCAGGGTCCGAACAATCCGTGTCCGCCGACCGTGACGTACGATGCGACATCGAACAAAACGATCGTCGAATTCTCGGGCACGACGCTCTACCAGAACACCCACGACTGTAACAGTTTTGGCGGTCAGCCGTGCGTTCATTATGGCCTCTTAGCTTCCCAAAATCAGGCTCAGGGACTCTGGGGTTTCCAGGAAACCGCTTACTGGACGTACGGCAGTCCGCTGCGGCGTAGAGGTGCGCAGCCGCAGACCTACCCACCTCCGCAACCCGCGCCGATTATCAGCATTGCCTCGAAGCAGCCGTTGATGAGCGGGGCATGGAAGTACGCCATCGTCTTCGTCAGCGCGTCGACCCAAGCGACCGGAACCGCGTCGTACGGCTCATGGTGGGCGATCGGGTACGTCCCGAAGGGTAAGGCTCAACCTATCATTCAATTCAGGAACTACGGGACGCAAACGCTCTACGTGAAGAGCGCGGGCATTCTGCTCAACCAGGCGGTGCCGACCGACCTTGCCTGTCTATCGAATCCGGCATGTCCAGAGAACATGGCGATTCTCGCGAACGAGAACAGCGTTAGCCTGCCGCCGCCGGGCACGTCGGGCTCACCGTTTTCACCGTTGGCGAACCCGCCAAAAGTCCTAAAGCCGTACTAGAAGCCTCGTAGACCCGCACAGGGCCCGAAGCGCGTTGCTTCGGGCCCTCTATCGTAAGAGAAACGGGTCATCGCCAGTTTGCGGCAAGGCCGGCGTCATGGACTATGCTCGAAATATTTCTGAGTACTCCACGGGATTGTTTTTGTTCGCGTAGCCGCGAGTCGCGGGATTCGCCGAGGCGCTAAGCCGATCGCAAGGGCAGCGACATGCGTGAGCGAAGCTCCCAATATGCCCATGCAGCGCTCGTACACAGTTGTACTCAAACCGGAAGAGGAGGGCGGATTCAGCGTATCCGTCCCCGCTTTGCACGAAATTGCGACGCAGGGGCGGACAGTGGAAGAGGCATTGGCATGCGCGCGCGAGGCCATTGCTCTTGTGCTCACGGATCGAAGTGAACCTGGCGAGAATATCCCGCCGAGCGACACTAACGCAGTCATCGAACACGTTGCCGTAGCGGTCTAAGCGACTTGCCAACGCGTGAGCGAGCGTGCGCCGCGGATCTCGGGCGATGAGCTGACCCCTGCTCTTTATCGAACGGGTTTCGTTCGACCTCGCCACGAAGGGTCACATGCTTGCTTGCGCGGGACTGGCGGCCAGCTCGTTACAGTTAAGCGCTTACATTTTGCGTGCGGTTCGGTATGTATGGAGTGAGATGCTGAAATGATAGGATCGTTCTCAAGCGTGTCGTTGGCTCTTCTTTCCCACCGTTGCCAAAAGCGTTTACGGTTCCGTGCCTCCAAGACGGTTTCACAGGAGTCGCGACAACGAGGAGGCCAACTATTGTGTTATCATCCTCAAATGTTTCTCAGGCGGGCGTGGCGAGCTTTGCCTTCAGGATCGGTGGCTACGTTGCTAAGAGCGGCCTAAAGGATGATGGCGCCCCCCTTGCGATACAGGTTCAATCACGACTGCCGCGGTTTGGCCTGAGTTAGCAGAGACCGCCAGCAGATACTCAGCGCCTGCATCGGGTGCACTACCGGGATTTACGGGTGGAGGGACTACTGAATGGCCGGGGATTAAGACGGTAGCACTGGCGGCAGGAGATGAGGCGCATCCGCTTCCGGTGCTCTGTGCCGCATTTATCGCCGCTTGCAGAATCCTCGCGTTTGTCTCCGCCTGTACGGAGCTAACTGCTGTGCCTGCTTTCATGCCCGGGCCGGAGCTAGTTAACGAGTTATCTAGTACGTTGAAGATTCCTGGCGGCAAAGGGCGGAGAAAGGTCTTTCTCCGTGACAACATCGACGAACTCTAGCCCTTCGACGCGGCCAACGCGGCGGCGCTTCGACGTCGAACAGAAGCTGCGGATCCTCGAAGAGCTCGAATTAGCAGCAACGCCTGAAGCTCGCGGCGCGGTCCTGCGGCGCGAGGGTATACGCTCCGCACATTTCGGTGTGGCGCGAGCGCGACGCTGGCGGAAAGGCCGCCCTAACGCGCAAGCGCGGCCCAGCTTGCCGCCAAAAAGAGTCGTACCGTTGAGCAACATTGCAGGACAAACTCGTAGTGTCGTGGTCACGCCATCGGATCCGATGGGCCTTTGCGCGGACCAACTTGCAAAGCAACAACGGCGGATACTCGTCATAGCAGATATTGGAAGATCCCTCCGTTTCCGCTTGAGCCGCCTCCGCGCGCGGCGCCGAATAATGCGTGCGTCGAGGGCTTTAGGGCTAAGCCTTGAGGATCCTGAACGTTTCCCGATGTAGCGCCGAACTTGGTGAGAACTTTGAAAGTGCCACCCAAAGTCGCACTGTAGATCGTCCCTTCGCAGGCGAAACACCCGCCGGTGGACGTCGTGCCGAAGAGTTTGTTGTCGAGAAACACTAAGTCCCCGGCCGGATTGTGAGCAGCAGGCTCAGTGCCTTTGTACCCCCGCTCCCAATGACGGAAGCGATACACGATCGTCTCACTCCCGGAAAGGCTCAATTTGAAAATTGTCCCAAAGCCGTTGGAAGCGGGACATTTATGCGCGCATCCGCCCAAATACGTCGTGCCGTACAAGGAACCATCGACCGCTATGAGGCGACCCTCCGGGGTGAAGCCGTCACTGCCGCCCTTAAACGCATAGAGAACGGATTCACGGCCAGATGGTGCGACGCGAAAGACGGTTCCACATCCGGGACCGTAAGGACAAGCGCCTCCTCCATTTCCGGTCGTTCCGTAGAGCGTACCCTTGAAGACGGTTAGCCCTTTAAGAGGATAGGCTCCATCTGATCCTCCTTTAAAGCGATCAATCACCTTTTCGTGCCCGGATGAATCGATCGCGAACACAACGCCGCAGCCGGAAGGCGTATCGGTCGTACACGTTGTGCTCACGCCGCCCCATGCAGTCACCCCGTACAACACGCCGTCGAGGGACACCAAACCAGCAACGGGAGCTTCGCCATCCTTTCCGCCCTTGAAGCGATAAACAACGTGCTCGTTTCCGCTTGTATCGATCTCAAAGACGGTGCCACAACCGGCGCCGGCAGGATTGCTCGCGCAAACGCCGTCGTTCCGACCGCCGCTGCCGGTGATGCCGTAGAGCTTCTTGCCGACCAGAAGCAGATCGCCCCGCGGGCCGTTACCATCTTGGCTCGCGACACCCTTGAACGTGTAAATGATCGTTGTACCCGCAAAGACGGCACCGCAATTACAGCCCGATACGTCACCTCCGGCATACGTCGTTCCATATGCGACGCCGTCGACGAAGGTGAGCGAGTTCAATGGGTCGCTTCCGCCGGCTCCGCCCGGAAAACTGTAGATCAGTTGGTAACCTTTGCTATTTCCCAGCGCATGCTGTGAATTGCCGGGCACGATTTGTCCTCCGGGCGGCGCTAGGCCTTGCCACGAACAAGCCGCCAGAGCAAAGAGGGAGCCGAGCGCAACGAAAAAAAAGCGAGTCATCTGCATCACCGCCGGCTTCGCAAAATCGCTATCGGGTTCTGGCAGAGTCCTTTAATTAATTGAAGGTGTACGATGCTCGTAAAACCGATGTCAACGCGGATTGGATCGGATATTGCGCAACCTGAGGCAGGTGTAGCTTCTAAACCGTAGGCGCCCGGGGCAAGGTCCGTAAAATGGAACGAACCATCCGACCCGGATAGGGTCTTTTCTACGGTCTGATTCGCATAGAGTGCTACGACCGATATGGGTACCCCCGAGACCAGCTCGCCGTGGGCATCGACGATCGTCCCCGTGATCTCTGGAGTCGGCGATAAAGCCGCCACCGTCAGGATCAAGCAGATAACCAGGTTCATCTTTACCCTCTCCCTCTAATCTTATGATACTACTCCGACACAAGCGGCGTCGCGAGTTTTGGCGGCATTCAACGTTAGCCTGGTCCGATTACCCATTTGTCGATCCACATTCGCTGATGCCAAGCGTTCCAGGTGATGGGGCGTGCCGCCAAAATCGGGTAAAAAAATGAAAACGTCGCGATGACGATCGCCAGGTAAACTCCCGCGGAAAGTGCCGACACCGCCATGCGCCTCCGCGCGAGTTTACCCCATTTTGAAAGATGCTGCAGCGCGATCGCGTTGCAAAGACAGATAAGCGGAATATTTACGTAGAAGTGATAGGCGAACGTAATGCGAGGTGACCCGGCCCATGGCACCCATTGAAGAAGATAGTCGAGTACGATGAGCGCGTAGGCCTTATTGCGCAGTCGAACTGCTAACACGCCAACGAAGGGAACGCTGAAAAGTCCCAACCAAAGGATCGATGGATTCGGCATTGAGGTGACTTCGGAGACGCAGCACTGTTTCGGATCCGAGGGATCTCGGCGACGATCGAGGTAATAATATGCGACGGGTACGTAATCGAGTGGCCACTCCCACCACTTTGACGAATATGGATGGGTAGCGTGCGTTACGCCAACGTCGTGGTACTCGAACATTGAGTACTGGCGATAGACGACATCATTAACGTTGTGGACTTCGTTGGGGTCGGCCGAGTGCCGCGCGAGATCAGGCAACCAGACCAGCGCGTAGACCGTCATGCTGACGAGTACGATTGTGACCAGAGCCGAGTCGAGGCGAAAACCACGCGGATTGCCCCATAACGTCGGCCGATTCGCGAAGAGATAACGTTGCAGCCAAACAAGGATGACTACGATGAAGCTCACGCCGAAACC
>DATHOO010000154.1:0-13174 GCA_035484815.1 Candidatus Acidiferrales bacterium | reverse complement strand
GATCGCCACCTCCACGCAAATCTTCGGACTGGCGGTTTCACTCGGCGGTGTCGAGTCGTTGATCTGCAGTCCGGCAACGATGACCCATGCATCGCTCACGCCAAACGAGCGCCTGGAGCTTGGCATCCCCGACGATTTGCTCCGGCTTTCGGTGGGCATCGAAGAGGTTGAGGATTTGCTCGCCGACCTGCAATCCACGCTCGACGCCACGCGCGATCGAGCGCTGCAGGAGTTGCTGGCGGTGTAGTGGGAAGGGCGAGTTATGCTGAATCTTCGCGCGGCTTTACTCGCAACTTTCCTCTGCGTAACTTTCAGCCAACTGCAGGCGCAGAGCGCGCAGACCGCGTCGCTGGATCTGCTCAAGCGCGCTGCCGATCCGAATCCCACGCTCCAGTCGTACACCGCCTCGGCGGAGCTCTCAGCCACCCTCCACGTCGTGATCCCCGATCACAAGACGTTTACCGGCACCGCCTACTATCTCAAGCCACGGCGTAAGATCGAGTTTCAAAACGTCACCGGAGCGTTGAGCCGATTCAAGGACCTCGCGGCGACGACACCCACGTACGATGAAGCGGTCGCGGAGTATACCATAACGCCGATGACGGATAACGGCTCCATTTCTAGCTATTCGTTGGTTCCCAAGAAGCAGGGCAGTCGAGTGAAGAGCCTCACGGTCACCGTCAACGATTCCACCGCACTCGTCACGCATGCGCAATGGCTTTACACCAACGGCGGCAAGCTAGACTTCACCCCAACTTACACCAGTGTCGGCACCTATCGCTTGCCGGCGAAGACCGATGTCGCCGCGCGCTTTCCGGGATACAGCGTCGACGGAACGCTCACGTTCAGCAACTACAAGCCGAACGCAAGCGTTTCTCCGTCGATTTTTGCTTCGCCCTAAGCGTACTGCGGCTCGTAGTCGTAGGGATAGAGATACTCGGGATAGTCCGGACTGAACCATGCGTCGTTCTGGATGTCGCTTTTTGACCGGCGGTAGACCTTTCCGCCGAAACGGCTCGCCATCGTGTCGATGGGCGTCGTCCACTGTTCGGAGACCTCGGCGATGACCGCCGATTTCCCGTTAGGCAGAACGAAGTCGGTCTCGAAGGCCGCTTGATCGTGCTGGTCCGACTTCGCCGCGTCTGCGGTTAAACCAGCGACGCCGCCGGCCGCCGCGCCGATACCGGCTGCGGTTCCAGCTGCGATGCTGGCGCCGGCTGCGGCACCGATCGGGCCGGCCAGCGCGCCGAGGAGCGCACCGATGCCAACGCCGATCGCGGTCCGGAGGCCCGGATCGGTATCCTTCGTCGCGACGTTGACGTATCCAAACTTGTCGCGATGGACGACGGCCGCGCCATGCACGGTAACGTCGCCGTTAGAATCGAGATTCCAGAGCGCGTGGAGCGCTTCGTATGACTTCTGATCGTTGTCGAGGACGATTGCCACGTAGTTATCCATTGTCGTTCTACCTTTCAAGAGTGTATGAGTTGTGCGGACGCGCGCTTCGCGGCGAGAGCCTGCGAGAGTTTCAGAGCTGCGGCTCGTGCGCGGTGAACGGCCGCCTCGTTCTTGGCTTTGAGCTCGGCCTGGCTCGCCGACGCAAGCGATTTCGCGTCGCCGGCGAGACCTTCAAGTACTGATGCTGCGTCGTTGAGGCGTTGCTTTGCATCCGCCTGTTGATTGTCGCCGAGTCCCTTTACGGAGCGAGCCAGTTCGTGCGCTTGCGCCGACAGGCTCTCCGCGTTGGCACGAACGTTGGCCTGGTCTTTACCAAGCGTTGCCAAAATTTGCTTGTGAAGCTCTTGGGCTTTAGCGCGCGCCTGTTCCAGCGCACCATTGACGTTACTCAAGTTGTTCTCCTTATTGCTAGAGAGTGAGATGATAGCTACAGCCTAACAGCAAGAAACGGCATGTGGGAGTGAGTGAGAACACCAGGAATGCGGAGCCAGGAAACAGATCGTTTTTATCGTAGGAATTTTTCCGCTTCACTAGCCGGGAGCGTGATACGTTGGGCGCTTTTCGGGTCGCTGTCGAAACGCGCGAAGAGGGCCGGATCTTGCGCAAAGTGTTGTTCGAGTGCGGCGATCCGGTTCGCGAAGTCGGGATGATTGGAGAGAATCTCCGGCGGATTCGGCATGTTGGCCGCCGAGAAGTCCTTGAAGAGCCACACGAGGCCCCATGGGTTGTAATCGGCTTGCGCACATGTGTCGGAACCGGTGAGATCGGCGTTCTCCTCCTCTTGGCGTGAGTAGTGGAGCGAATCCAGCTTCCCAATCGCCGAGACAACGAGAATCGTGTTGAGGGTGGGGCCTAACAAGATCGTGGCGGCCGCGGCGCGCTCGCGGATTCTTTGCTCCTGCTTCAACTGCGTCATCGTGTCGTGGTGCAGCAGATGCGAGGTTTCGTGACAGATCGTGCCTGCAAGCTCTTCGGTGTTCTTCACAAAATAGAATAGCGAGTCGGTCACGTAGACGTTGCCGCCCGGCGCGGCAAACGCGTTCGGCTGGCTTTCGTGCACGATGTAGAACTTTATCGGCGCGCCGTACTTAGGCGCAACGACCTGAGTGATCCGCGTCGAAAGCGGGTTTAACACGCGGTAGAGCGGGGACGAGGCGACGATCTCTCCGCGCGATTTCAGCTGATCGAAGACCTGTTGGCCCAGCTGCGCTTCTTCACTCTGTTCGGCTCGCGCGGGCGCGGCAGCGAAAGCAAGGGCGAAGAGCGCGACGGCGACAGCGCTGACGTACTTGGTCATGGTGTAGTTGTTTCTCCTAAGCGTTGTACGGAAAGGCGGCAAGGTGTGTGGGGCGAAGGTATCAGATGATGCGAGGCCCTGGGAGTGAGTCAGAGTCCCAGGCTGTCATACCGGTTGCGATCGCCGCACGCACCTGGGTTACGGGCATCGCCCTATTGGCGGGTGCCTACCTCATATGGCTAACGGCTGCTGGTGCTCTCTCCGCGCTCGTGCTGCTTTTCACCGGAATTCTGGTGGCCGTCGCTCTGCGCCCGATCATCGATCGCCTACGAGTTCGTATGCCGTTTGGGGTAGCCGTCGGCGCCGCATTCGGCGCGATGGTGCTCATCGTCGCGCTCATCGCGTGGGTCGCGATCGCGCCGCTCGGAGCCGAACTCCAGCGTCTCTTCCAGGCATTTCCGGGTTACCTCAATACGCTTAAAGGGGAGCTCGCGGCGATCGAGCGGTACGTCAACAACGATCGCCTCTCGAAACAGATTGCCGGGTCACTCGCTAACAGCGCCGGCGGCCTCGTTAATAGCCTCGGCGTTCAGATCGTGGGCAGTTCGACGGCGCTCGTCACGCTTGCCGGCAATGCGGTCATCATCCTGTTGCTGGCCGTGGGCTGGGCGCTTTCGTGCGACCAGCTGGAGAGCTTCGTCCTGAGCCTTTTTTCGCCGAGCTCGCGACAGGATTGGAAGCAGGCTGTCGACGCGATCGGGGGACGCCTCAGCGCGTACGCCCAGGGCGTCGTCATCAACGGCGCAATCGTCGGCGTTACGATGGGTGTCTCGCTCGCATTGCTCGGAGTCCCGTATGCCCTGCTCCTCGGTTTCGTCGTCGCGGTGCTGCAAGCGATACCAATGGTCGGCGCAGTGATCTCCGGCGTGATCGTGCTCTTCGTCGTGCTGGCGACCAGCGGCTGGGTGAAGATGGCGATTGCGCTTGCCATTTTTATCGTCGTGCAAGCCGTCGACCAAAACGTGATCTCCCCGATTATCTTCGGCCAGCGCGTGCAGCTGAGCTTTCTCTTGATCATCTTCGCGACCGTCGCCGGCAGCATGTTGCTCGGCATCCCCGGCGCCTTTCTGGCAGTACCGGCGGCAGCCGTGCTGCAAGTCATCGTCGTTCGAATCGTCGCGCCGGCCGTCCGGCGCGCGACCGGAGCCGACCCGCAAGGCTCCTCAGACCCGCCGTAAGACAGGGACTCCTACTCCCTTCATCCGCCGCTTGGGCAGCGGTAGGATGAGCGCGACATCACTCGTTTCGCACGTCTTCGATAGGAGTAACCCATGAATGCGCTTGCGGCGAATATCGCCGAATCGGTCCAAACCGCCCACAAAAATTGGGGCTGGTATCTCGCTCTAGGGATCGCCCTCGTTCTGGCCGGTATCTATGCCATTTACGAAGATACGGCCGCAACGACGGCCTCGGTCATCGTGATCGGAGCGGTCGTCTTTATCGCTGGAATCTTGCAGCTCGCAGGTGCCTTCCTGGCTCGCGGCGCCGGCCACGTAATTATACTGCTTTTGGTCGGTGCGCTCGACATAATCGTCGGCTTGATGCTGCTGCAGCATCCCACCGCCGGCGCGTTGACGATCACGCTGTTGCTGGCCGCGCTCTTTGTCTTTAGCGGAATCTACCGCTTCGTCGCTGCGCTCTGGCTTCAGTTCCCGTATTACGGCTGGGCAGCGTTCAGCGGTCTCGTCAGCCTCGCGTTGGGCGTGCTGCTGTGGATGCAGTGGCCGATCTCCGGCTTCTGGTTTATCGGCTTCGCGGTCGGCGTGAACTTCATCTTCGCCGGCATCGCATGGTCTTCGCTTGCGCTGAAGCTAAAAACCGCTTAGGAAGCCGCGCCGAAATAATGCCCGCGACGATTGTCGAATACGAACTCGAACAAATCGAACGCCTTAATGGTGTAGGGCGGCAGCCGGTGGTCTTTATACAGAGCCTCTGGTTGCTGCCTTGCAGCTGGGATCGCTGGATCGAGCGTTTTGAAGAAGCCGGCTACGCGGCGCTTTCGCCAGGTTGGCCCGATCCCGAAATGGCTCTAGAGGTCGGACAAGTTGCCGATTATTACGAAACGATCCTCCGCGGTCTCCGCAAGAAGCCTGCCGTAATCGGGCATTCATTCGGCGGTACGATTGCCGTAATGCTGGCGGGACGCGGATGCAGCGCCGCCAGCACAGCCGTTGCGCCCGTGCCCTTGCACGGGCTACTGTCGCCCCTCACCTTCGAGCGGTTCCGAGTCACTTTCGCAAATGCGGTGAGCGAACAAGAGGCAAGAGAACTGTACGAGTGCTTCTCGGTCGCTAATCTCAATGCCGAGAAGAAAGACGACGTCGAAGAGAGTCAGAACCGAGGGCCGCTGCTCGTCGTTGCGGCAGGGATGGATCGTACGGTTCCGCCGGTCGTTGTTAAGACCGCGGCCGAGATCGAAGCGCGTAACTCCGGCGTGACCGAGTACGTGGAGATGCCCGGCCGCGGTCATTCATTGACGATCGATCGTGGCTGGCATGAGGTCGCCGATTTGACACTCGCATTCGTACAGCGGTTCGCGCCCGCCGGCGTCCGAGCGTAACGAGGTTAGAGGACCGCCAGCGCTTCCACAAACGCGCGATCCTCGGGCCACGTTCGGCCTTCCGCCACGAGATCGTCGAGTCGCTCGCCGAGGGCGCTTTCGAGCGTTTTGCGGAGCCGTTCGTAGCTATAGCGCTCGGTGAACTCGCGCCCGACTCCGACTTGTGCTAGCTGTTCTTCGACGAAGCCAAGCAAGTGCGCGGCTCTCACATGATCGTTATCGAGGGCCGCCAGATGCTGCACGGCCCAGATCGCGCGCAGGCCGCTTCGCGCTTCAACCATCAGCCGCAATGACTCGTTTGCGTACGCGCGCGCTTCACCGAGGCGATCGAGCGCCATTGCGTAAACGGACGCATTACCAAGCGCCGATCCGAGATACGCCCCGTCGCGCTGGCTGCGAAGGACCGTTGCCGCTTCAAGCACCAACTGCAGTGCTGACTCGGCGTTGCCAGCTGCAAACTCGGTCTCGGCCAGATTCGGCATGTCTCTCGCGGCGAGTCGCTCGCAGCCGGCCGCACGGTGAAGGCGCATCGCTTCCCAGCCTAAGACGCGATCGGCTTCGAGATCGCCGCAGAAAGATCGCGCAGTCGCCAAGGCTTGCTTGATCGATGGAATGATCGCTTTGTCACCTCGTAAGTTTGCGGTTGCAAGTGCCTCGCGTAACTTAATTTCGCCATCGCGAATTCGCTCGGCTCGAATAAGCCCCATTCCCATAAGCCATTGGGCCTCGGCTAGACTGGGGGCGTCACTGGCCGGCTGGTATCGTACGGCTCGCTGGGCGGCGGCAATTGCTAACTCGGGTTGCACTTCATCGAGAGCGAGTCTCGCGCGAGAAAGCTCCAACTTCGCCAACACTTTGTCGGGTGTTGTCGCGTCGACGGTTTCAAAGGCGGCGGCAACCCATTGTCTCGCATGACCGGTTGCGTATCCAAACCAGGTCCCGGTTCGAGATCCTGCTAATTGTTGGGCGATGGCGGCATCGCCTTCCGGTCCGAACGCCCACGCAAAGGCCGCACGATAATTTTCACCCTCCGGCGCTACACGGCTGGACCAAACGTGGTCCGGCGTAAGTTCGAGAGAGGAGTCCATCTCCTCAGCGAGCGCCAATAGCGCAAGCGCGTGCGCGCGCGCCGCGGCGCCGTACTCGTCGCGCCCACGCAACAGCTGGCGTGCGTACTGACGCGTCGGCTCGAGGAGCCGGTAACGAGCCGTCTCGCTCTGCACGTCGGCTTGGACTAGTGATTTATCCACAAGTGATGCGAGGGCATCCACGACGGCCGTCGCCGCCATTTCTTCACTCGCGCACACGGCGATCATTAGCTCGAGAGCAAAGCCTCCATTAAAGATCGAAAGCCTCCGGAACACCGTTCGTTCCGTGTCTTCCAGCAAACCGTAGCTCCAGTCGAAGAGCGCCCACATCGTTTTGTGGCGCGGAAGCAGCGCGCGCCCACCACTGCCGAGCGTGAGGAAGTGCTCGTCGAGCTGCTGCAAGAGCATTGCGGGAGAAAACACTTTGGTGCGCGCGGCGACGAGTTCGATCGCAAGCGCGATGCCGTCGACGCGGCGACAGATCTCGGCAACCGCCGGTATCGTGCGCGGCGACAGTTCGAAGCGGCTGTCGGCCGCTGCCGCTCTCTCGGCGAAGAGCCGAATCCCGTCGTATCGTAGCGCATCGCCGACGGACATCGCGCCGGCGTCGTCGGCGGGGCAACTCAGTGGAGGAACGCGATAGATCCTCTCACCTTGGATCGCCAGCCCTTGGCGGCTCGTTGCCAGAATTTTGCCGCCGGCGCAGGCGCGCAGAATTTCGGAGACTGCCTCCGGCACGCCACCAAGCAAATGCTCGCAGTTATCGAGCAGCATCAAAAAATTCTTCGGCCGCAGATAGTTGAGCAATGGATCGAGAAGCGCTATGTGCTTGAGTCCGATGTCGCCTGCAATCGCGATCGCGACATTGGATGCGTCCGCAAACGTTGAGAGATCGACGAACCAGACATAGTCGTGGGGGCCGTCGAGCAGCCCAAGGCCGACCTCCAGGGCAATACGGGTCTTGCCCACGCCTCCGGCACCCACCAGCGTGACGAGACGTTGATTCGCCAGCAGCTCTTTGATTTTTGCAACGTCCTGCTCGCGGCCGACAAAACTCGATAACGGTGGTGGAAGATTGGTGCGAAGTTGTTGGAGATCGGCCATGACCGTGGGGGAGGCCCGTCGCTTCGCCGCGCGTTCCAGCTCGGCGCGATCCGCTTCGGAGAGCTCGAGAGCATTTGCAAGGAGGGCGATCGTATCGAGATAAGGCCGTTGCCGCGTACCTCGCTCTAGCGCGCTGATGGTCTCGACGCTGAGATGCGCCCGTTCGGCCAGAGTCTCTTGCGCCAGCCCGGCCGCCAGCCGGTGGTCGCGTAAGAGCTCCCCAAACGAGCGCGCCGGGGTCGCTACGCCGTTCTTCTGAACAGCCACCCCTGGGCTATTCAGCGAATCGTTGGACCAGACTTCCGACGCGCCCATCCTGAGCGGGGTCGAAGGACGCAGGGCCGGACTGTACGGGTACCCGCCGTGGCGCTGCGTTCGACCCTACGCGAGAATGGGGCCATGATCTCGAGCTATCCATCAACCCGCGCCCAACCTCCCGTCGCCGACGACGAGCAACGCCGCGGCAAGCTACGGGCGTTTCTCACCGGATGCCGATCCCGACTGCAGCCCGACGAGGTGGGTCTTGCCCGCACGGGCCGCAGGCGCGTCGCGGGGCTCCGCCGCGAAGAGGTCGCGGAGCTGGCCGATGTCTCTAACGACTGGTACCGCTGGTTCGAGAGCGGACGGCCGATCCGGGTCTCACCCTCGTTTTTGGCACGGCTGGGCCAGGCGCTGCGACTCGAGCCTTCGCAGTTGCTGACGCTCTACTGTTTGGGCCTTCCCGAGCTCTACGAAGCAAACAAAGCGGCGTAAGCGATTGACATCCTGGCCAATCTCCGCAAAATTGGCGTGTGAAGAACCTGATCGTTTTCGACCTGGACGGTACCCTCGCGCCAAGTAAGTCTGCCATCGACGACGAGATGGGCTCGCTGCTACGCGGCCTGCTCGATGTCGAGAAGGTCGCCATCATCTCCGGCGGCGATTTTCCGCAGTTTCAAGAGCAAGTACTCGGCCATCTTCCGCCCGGCAGTAATGTCGCGAAGTTGTCGATTCTTCCGACGTCGGGCACGAAATACTTCACGTACGACGGCCAATGGCAAAAGCTCTACTCCGACGACCTGACCGACGACGAGAAGCGGAAGATTGAAGATGCGCTCAACCAGGCCGTCGCCCAGAGCGGCTTTCAACCGCAGGAATCGTGGGGCGAACGCGTCGAGGACCGTGGAACGCAAATCACCTACTCAGCGCTCGGCCAGCAAGCCCCGCTCGAAGCAAAGGCAAAATGGGATCCCGACTTCGCAAAACGCCAGAAGATCAAGTCGATTCTCGACGGCTTACTCCCGAACTTCTCGGTACGGCTCGGCGGGACGACGTCGATCGACGTGACGCGCCCGGGTATCGACAAGGCGTACGGAATTCGCAAGCTACGCGACGTGCTCAACATCCCGATTGCCCAGATGCTCTTCATCGGTGACGCGCTCTTTCCAGGCGGCAACGACTATCCGGCCAAGGAGGCGGGCGCCGATTCCATTCAAGTTCGCGACCCCGATGAGTGCAAGCGCGTCATCGAAACAATCATCGACCTTACCAAACCGGATACGGGATCCGCATCAAGCGGTTGATGGCGAAGGGCCCGCACCGTCCGCGCGACGACGGCGGCCAAAGTATCGTCTCGGGCATGACGCGAGCGAAATCGCCGCTAGTTCGGCGCCGGTAGGATGCCAACGCCAAAGGCATTAGGCACGTTGAACACCGTCACCGGCATCCCGCCCTGCGGGTATGGGTAAGCGGCGACCGTTCCGGTCGATTCGTCGGTGACCCAAACGATCGTATTTTCTCTATTCAAGGCGAGCGAAACGGGCTCGGCGGCACCGGTGAGGGTGACTTCTCCTACGGGTTTCGTGTTCTTGTAGATTCGTATACAGAGGCAACTCTGATCGACGATATTGACGGTTCCGTTGAGCGCGACCGCGATGCCTGCGGGACTGATAACGCCAGAGATCTTCGAAGCTTCGTTGGTCGTGCTTCCAGCGTGAACTACGCCAATCGGGTAGGTGCCACTCGATGTTACCCCGTCGTTGTAGAAGTCACCGCCTTTGTCGAAGGCACCAAAGTAAAAATTGACAAATAGCCCTGTAACGGTGCTGCGCTTCGCACCCCTGACGATTGTGATGTTTCCGTTACCAAAGGACGTCGAAGAATTGTTCGTCCAAGCTATCTCTCCGTTTGGTCCAAATGCCGTATCCTCTGCGCTAAAGCCCGGGTTTGCGTAGACCGCGATCAGGGTGCCCGATGAGTTGTATTCACTGATCTCCTGGCCGCTAAAATCTGCAACCAGGACCCTGCCTCCCGTCGCGATGTCCGAAGACGCAGCGCTCGAACCGCTTGTAGAGATGCCCAAAGGCACGCCACCGATGGGTTTACATACCTGGCATTTGGTGCCATGGCATTCTGTAAGCTCGCTGCCATTCGAATAGAATAGGTCGCCATTCACGCTAGGCTTCGGCTTTGGGACCGCCTCCGGAAGGCTGGGGTAGTGAGAGGTCGGTGCATACGCCGGACCCGCGCACGCCGTGATGGCGGCACAAGAGAGCACAAACGCGACGCGGCGGGCAGAGAACAGAATTTTAGCCAATTGTTTCAGTTCCTATCCAGAACGAAGCCCGCGACTGTGACTGCCGCAACGCAAGCCCCGGGTGTATCGCGCCTTCGATTCTAAATCTCAATCTGCTTTGCTACTTCCACTTCAGTCTACCACCGCCTCAGTCCCGGAGGCATGCACACAACCTGCACAAATTGTGGTCGGCCGACGCGTCGACGCGGGGTCACGAGAGGTCGATCGTTGAAGCACCGGCCATGGCGCAGACCACTCCGATGGAATTCGGAACGCTCCTTCGGCGCCTACGACTGGCCGCGGGTCTCTCGCAAGAAGCGCTCGCCGAACGGGCGCGCATTAGTGCCAAGGCGGTTGGCTCACTCGAGCTGGGAATTCGGCGCGCACCATATCGAGAAACGGTCGATCAGCTCCTCGTCGCGCTCGACGCGACGCCGGAAGACGGCGCGCAGCTGGCGGCGTTGGCCGATCGGGCGAGGTCTCGCAGGCCGCGCGAGGTTCCCGAGAGTGTCGCCGTAGCACCCACGACGAACCTCCTTCTACCGCCGACGCGACTCGTCGGCCGATCGCAGGAGATCGCCCAAGCGGCGGCCCTGGTTGTCGCGAACCGCCTCGTCACGTTGACGGGCGCCGGCGGCGTCGGCAAAACGAGGGTCGCTCTCAGCGTTGCGAGCGAGCTGTCGTCACAGTTTCGCGACGGAGTCTGGTTCGTCTACCTCGCGCCGCTCTCCGATCCGAGGTCAATGCCTCGGACCGTGGCGTCCGTGCTCGGCATCGCGGAAACGCAAAGCTCCTCGCCGATCGATCGCATCATCAACTTTTTGCGAGAGCGCGAACTTCTGCTCGTTCTCGACAACTGCGAGCACCTGTTGGATGTCGTCGCCGAATTCGTTCATGCGGTTTTACCGCAATCGGAGTACGTGCGCATTCTGGTAACGAGCCGCGAGGCATTACGCACCGCCGGCGAGCTTGTCTACGAGATTCCGGTGCTCGAGTGTCCGCCACCAGAAACCATGCTCACGGGATCGGTGGCATCGCAATATTCGGCGGTCGAGCTCTTTGCCGATCGAGCCGGCGCGTACGACGCTTCGTTCACACTGGATGATGACGCTGCGCCGATCGTCGGAAGAATCGTTCGGCGCCTCGACGGACTTCCACTGGCAATTGAGTTAGCAGCCGCACGGGTCCGAGCACTTGGTTTGGCAACGATCGAGCGGCGATTGGATCAGCGCTTTGAGTTACTTTCCGGTGGCGACCGCGTCGCGCCCCCACGACAACAGACGCTACGGGCGTTGATTGCGTGGAGCTACGATCTGCTCTTGCCGCAGGAGCAGCTGCTCTTTCGGCGACTCAGCATTTTCGTCGGCGGCTGGTCGCTCGACGCGGCAGAGCGTGTCTGCGGCGAGGGCCTCGGCGCAAGTGTCTTGGAGAGCCTCGCCTCGCTCGTCGACAAATCGCTCGTCCGGGCATCCGAACAAGGGACTGACCTTCGATACTATTTCCTGGAATCTACACGAGCTTTCGCACAGAGCGCGCTCGTCGCGGGAGAACTCCATTCGCTGGCAATTCGTCATGCCTTGTGGGTCGCCGATTTGCTGCAGACCTCTGAAGATCGGGCTGCTACTGACGGTACTAACGCTCGCTTCGTTTCGTTGCTGCCCGAGCTTGATAACATTCGCGCGGCGCTCGCATCGTGCGACCGTGAACGCGAGGTGGCGCTGGGCGGCAGGATCGCTAGTTTAATCGGCGACCTTTTCTACTGGAACGGTCTCGCCGACGAAGGCGGTCGCTGGATTCAACAATTTTTAAACCAGCTGAATGAGGACGAACGCTTAGAGATCGTGGCGCGGCTCTGCTGCGGCCTTTCGCGACTCACCAGCGACGCGACGACGCGGATGGAAGCTGCGCAGCGCGCTGTCTCGCTCGCCGAGCGTTCCGGGTCAGGAAGCCTCCTCGCCTCAGCGCACATCCGATACGCTCTCGCCCTCTACCTCGTGGGTAGACTCGACGAGGCCCTGGCGGCGAACGATCATGCGCTCAGCATCATGCGCCGCGTGTTTCTCTCCGAGGATCAAAGAATCGCATGGTTCCTACACGCTCGGTCGTGGATACTCGTCGAACTCGGCAACCTCGAGGAAGCGCGGACGTGTCTCGAAACGGCGATTCGGCTCTTTCGAAAATTGAACGCCGAACGCGAAGCGTGGGGTGTGTGCGGAAGTCTCGCCGAGCTCGAATTTGCCGCCGGCCAACCAGAACGTGCTCTAGAGATCGTCGATGAGGCGATTCCAGTTCTCGCTGAAACTGGCGATCGGGAGCTCGAGTCGGTTTTTACATGCAACCGCGCCGGCTACTTACTGAGCATGGGCGATTTCACGGAGGCCGAGGCGACAGCTCGCGAAGCCGTTGTCCTTGCCGGAAAGACCCATAGCACAGAACACGCGTCCCTTGCGCCGGAACGCGTGCTGCATGCGCTCGAGCATCTCGCGGCAGCGCTCGCCTCTCGTGACGAGGTGACAACGGCCGCGCTGCTCGCCGGTTTCGTGGAAGCCAGCTATTCCAGCTTTGGCTACCAGCGTGAAACGACCGAGCGCAACAGTCACAATATTCTTGCAACGACGCTGCGCGATCGGTTGCCGGAAGCAGATCTCGCGGTGCTCATGCGTCGAGGAGCGGCAATGAGCAGCGCCGAGGCCATGGAAACCGCGATGCAGTCCGGCTAGAACGGCGTCCTCCAGAGGGTTGCCGGTTGCATCGCGGGCGAGGCACTCGCAAGGCCGCTCCGGCTCATCGTCGTGCCCTTGTCGGCGGACCCGACCACGAATCCGAGTAAGACTGAGGCCCAGAGTGCAGGACTGAACAGACGCATAAGCGCCTCCTTTCGTAACTAAGCGGGTTTCGATGGCGCTATCGTCACTGAAATCGGCGGTGGCCAACACCCACAGGTCCTGCAGCTGACCGACACAGTTGTACGCGTAACTGTGCCGGTTAACTGTTCCGACTGCGGGTGTTGGGCATTCGGCGTCCGCGCGACAATCGGTCTGACCGAACGACGCGACCTGCAAGACGGCGTTGTGGCGCGCGGTTGGCCCGGCGGATCTGCCGGGACCCACTAC
>DATHOO010000153.1:0-58767 GCA_035484815.1 Candidatus Acidiferrales bacterium | reverse complement strand
GGGTAGGCTGATGATAAGTGCGTAGCGAGGCGAGGTTTTGGTTTAGCGAACGCGTAAGGAAACCACGCCGAGTGGGAAGTCCAATCCCCCAAGCTTCGCGATCGGCGAACCACCTGCGGGATACTTGAAGACTTCGCCATCGTCGTTGCCCGCATCGGCGCAATATACATAGGGTCTTGCGATCCAAGACGCGGCGCAATCGGCTGTCCCGCTCAGTAAAACGGTGCCTTTCAACGTCGCGTTGGTGCCACTGACCGCGTAGCGGTAGATTGCGCCGGCGCCCTGATCGGTGACGGTCAGATACTTACCGTCCCACTGCACGGAGCCAGGGAACTGCACCGTGTTGCTCGTGGTGATGGGAACGAACGCGCTGCTGCCCTTCTTGAGTTCGGCCAGCGCGAAGCCATAGTTGCCGCCAAAGCCGTCGACAAATAAATTGCTTTGGTTGTCGTAACCATCGAAGTATGCTTTGCCCGACCCGCTGATGAGTTTCCCCTTTCCGCGAGCCTTGTGGAAGATAGTGACGCCGCCGGAGATCACATCCAGCGCTGCAAGGTCTCCAGTCGCCGGATCAATGGCGCATCCCGAAGTGTAAGGAACCGTTTTGAGCACTCTGATCGGGGTCGCGCCGCCGACCTTGAACTCTGCGATCTCATCTGAGCCCGTGGCCCAGAACGTCCTCGCTCCGTTCGTGCAAAGGCCCCCGGCGTTGAAGCTGATCGATCCGATCGGCGACTCGCTCTTTGGGTAATCAAACTCGAGCAGATTTCCGCTGCCATAGCCGTCGTTTGAAAAGTACTGAACCTCACCGGTTCCTGGCGCAAAGCGTTGGGCAAGAGCGGGTTGCCCGGCCGACCCAGAACTTGGCGCTTGCTGCATCGTCGCTGGCGGATCGATCGGCGGCTGCGATCCGCCGCAGCTCGCAAATAGCACAGCGCCGCTAATCGTAAGCGCTAAGCGAAGCAGGTATCGCATAAGTAACTCCTCCCGGAAGTTCAGCGGAGTGGCTAAGGAGGTTCGCCGCAGGCTTGCTCAGTCCCAGGGAAGCAAGCGTTTATCCGTCGGCGAGGTCGCGCTTGGAAGACCTCTTCACCCGCGTTTGGAATAACCTGCTCGGCCGACTTGTGGCCCGTTGTCCTTCCGCTTCCTATTCCAACCGGCGGTTTCGGCGCTGATTGGGATCGATTGCGCACACACTACAAGACGCCAAGAAACCCGTCGCCGCATGGAGCACGAGCAACGATATGAGCATGGACTCAGTTAGGCACGGCGCCGATCGCTTTGACGTGCGCGCCACGTCCGACAGTCATTTTGGATGGCTGCGCACCCGGATGGCGCTGGAGCGCACGCAGATGGCCTGGATCCGGACCGGATTGTCCTTGATCGCATTCGGGTTCACCATCTACCAAGTGATCTCCAATTTGCCAAATCCCTATCGCGCGTTGCACTCGCAAGCTGCGCGCGACCTTGGTCTGCTGATGATTGGTACCGGGATCATCGCCCTGCTCTTGGGGCTGCTAGAATATCGCTCGGCTGAACAGTACATGTGGAGCCCAGAGTTCAAGCCTATTGCGGGTTGGCACGACAAGCGGGGCCATAGCCACGTATTCCTCGTCACGTTGATCGTGCTCGTCGTGGGCATAGTCGCGTTCCTTACCGTAGTCTTTCGCGTTTCATAGACGCCGCTCGCGCGCCTGACGGGAGGCCCCTCATCTTCGATCGACTAAGCAGACCAAGCGACCAAAGCGGCCGTCGGCCAGCCGTGAAGGACTGCGAAGAAGCGATTCAGTGCTGTAGGATAATGGGACCGACTACGCTCTAAAACCGGATCGGACGCGCAATAAAAGCGACCACGCGAAGGAGACGTGATGAGTGCACCGTTCTTACCCGGCTTCGAACAGCAAACCGTGGCGACGTCAGGGGCGACAATCAACACGTTTATTGCCGGCCACGGTCCTCCGCTGTTGCTTTTGCACGGCCATCCTGAAACGCATGTGGCATGGTGGAAAGTCGGGCCCAAGCTTGCGGAAACGTTCTCGGTTGTCGCGACTGATTTACGCGGATATGGCGACTCCAGTAAGCCGGATGGCGGCCCAAATCACATCAACTATTCAAAACGTTCAATGGGGCTCGATCAGATTGAAGTCATGCGGGCGTTGGGTCATCCGCAGTTTCAGGCAGTCGGTCACGACCGCGGCGCGAGAGTTTTGCACAGAATGATGCTGGACTTTCCCGATGCGGTGACGCGGGGGATCATGCTCGACATCGCGCCAACCGATCTCATGTATGCTCAGACGAATGAGACATTTGCGACGAAGTACTTCTGGTGGTTCTTTCACATTCAAGCCGCGCCGCTTCCTGAACGCATGATCGGTTCGCAAACGGAGCTCTACTTGCGCGACCATCTCGACGTGCAAAGTAAGACACCCGGCGCCGTCACGCCGGAAGCGTTCGCCGAATATCTCCGCTGTTATAGCGACCCTGCGTGCGTGCACGCAGTGTGTGAGGATTACCGTGCTGCGGTGACGATTGACCGGCAACATACGAAAGAGGATCGCGCTCGCGGCAACAAGCTTGGCCAGCCCCTATTGACGCTGTGGGGAGCAAAAGGCACAGTTGGCGAGTTGTTCGACGTCGTGAAGCTATGGCGCGAGGAAGCGAATGACGTTCAAGGCCAGGCGCTTCAGTGCGGCCATCTGATTGCCGAAGAGGATCCGGAAGGCCTCGTGGGTGCATTGAACGAGTTCCTAAAGACTTACGTAGTACCTCAGTAGCGATGACCCTCCGAGCGCCGTGCGCACATCGATAGATCCCGGCTGCGGTCTCGTGCTCGCCGCGGCGAAGATTTTGCACGATAATGGCCACGATACGAGCGGTACGCTCGTCGCGGCGGACAAGATAACCCAGCGACTAGGGATTGCGGGCAGACTGGTTCCGGAATGGGGAGAGCTATTTCTTTTGATCGATGGCTTTCGACTTCGTGCAATCGAATCAGTACCCGGCAATGTGAACATGAAACGGGTCGTGGCAACGCTTCGCATCATCGATGAACTCGACGAAGGTTCGCTCGCAGCGCCCGAAATGGCGGCGGCATTGAACGAAGCCGCTCGGGCTTTGCCCTCGAATGCGGCCGTCTTTGTGGTTGCGTGCGGCTTTGGCGCCGCGGCGTTGTCAATCATTAACGGCGCGACGCACGTCCTCGCTCTCGCGATTATTGCCCTCTGTGCGGCCGCGGGAGGGGCGCTGCGCCAAATGATCGCCACCTTAACGTCCAATACCTTGATGCAGGTCTTTGCGGCTTCACTCCTTGCCGGTGCCGTCGGCGCGGCCGGCATTAGCGCCCATTTGAGCTCCTCGCTGCGCTTGATCGCGCTCGGCCCATTACTCGTGCTCGTCCCTGGACCCGCGATCCTCGGGGGCATGTTCGACCTCGTCTCAATACGTATTCCGCTTGGTGCGTCGCGGGTAGTCTTCGGGCTCTTGACGGTGCTTGCGATCACTACCGGGGTCCTAATTGGTCTGGACGCTGGAAATCAAACTCTTCCGCCACTCGTCGCACCGAGCTCGCCCCCGATCTGGATTGACGTCCTGTGCGCCGGAGTGGCAGCCGCGGCGTATAGCATCTTCTTCACCATACCTGCGCAGATGTTAGTGTATCCGGTGGTGATGGGCATGGGAGCGCACGCCGTGCGATATTGGGCCATGTCGCATTTTGAGCTCAGTAACGCCGCGGCCAGCGGGCTAGCCTGCCTCTTCGTCGGAATCGTGCTGGTGCCAATCGCGCGCAGGCTGCGATTACCGTTTGCTGCCGTCGGCTTTGCTTCGGTTGTCTCGATGATTCCCGGCATCTTTTTGTTTCGATTAGGCGGTGGGCTCCTGGAAATCACGAAGTCCATCGGCCATTCCTTTCAGCCCGCGCTCAGCGGCGTTGTTGCCGACGGCGCGACAGCATTCCTGACAGTTGTCACGATGTGCTTAGGATTGGTGCTTCCGAAGAGTTTATACGACTATCTCGCGCAGGTTAGAGCGACGCGAAGCTAACGACCCAGGGCGTCCAATGCCCGCGCGTCAAGTGCGAGCCCACTCTCGCTGGTACTGCTCATCGCTCGCTCCGGAGAGTCAGGCCCTCTTCCATTCCGCTATGGTGGAATACCACTCTGGAGTCCGATCAATCCTCAGTTCGACAATCATTTTTTCAAATTCTTCGCGATAGGCCTTGCTCATCTGGTTCTTTATGAACGACTCTGGGCTCTCGTTCCATACCTCGTAGTTCAGAATACTCCCCGGGTCTCCCAAGTTCTGGACAAGCGAGGCCTCAACGAACGTCTCTTCCTGGACAATATGTGCGAAGACGTCTTGGAGCTTCGCGGTAAACTCCCGCTTCGCGGACTCGTCCATATGAAAGCGAACGACGAGGGTGATCTTGTCTGACATAGTCATCTCCTTGGTGCAAAGGCCGTATCAACAGTAAGCATGGCAGGCGGCGTTTCAAGATCGCCGGATTCAAAGGCTCCATCTCAGGATGACAAGGGGCGCTCAGGCTTGACCTGGCGGCAGCGAGCCTCCTTCGAGGAGCGGTTTGAGAAATGCGCCGTCATTGACACCGACTTCGGACGCGATGAGGTCGTTGAGCAATCGGTTCATGCGTAGAATCGTTTCGCGGTTTTTCTCCGGCGCAAGGACCAAGTTGTGCACCTCATGCGGGTCGGTGCGCAGGTCGAAAAGCTGCACGTCGTTGTTCTTGAGAATTTCCTCGAGCGTTGTTGGCATGTTGAAGGCGGTCGGCGCGTAGTAGCGACCAAACTTGTACCGTCCATCGAACGCAAACGAAACCAGTCCGCGCTTCGTCAATCTCGCCTTTGAAATGGAGGGTTGCTGCGTGGAGTCCAGCATTTGGGAGTCCATCACGGCTTTCAGGTACTCGGCATCGACCGTTCCAAGACCCAGATAATTGTAGAGCACGCCCTGCCGCACTTCGTGAGTTTTTGCCGCGCTCGGATCCGTCAGCAATCTTGAGAAGTCGCGTCCCGGTAACCCCTTGACGGCCTTCGCCCGCTCTTCTTCCGGCAACCCGGTGAGGCCAACGAATGTCGGCACCAAGTCCAGGTGGCTCGTGAGAGCCGTGCACGTCGCGCCGGCCGCCCCGGTCGGATGCGCAATAAACATCGGAACATGGGCGTTTTGCTCGTAGATAAATGGGCCTTTCCCTTTGAGGCCGCCATGCGAGCCACCCATCTCGCCGTGATCGGCGGTAAAGATCACGACGGTGTCGCGCCATAAGTCCATCTCGTCGAAAACGTCGACGATCTGCTTGACGTTACGTTCGTTATCCTGAATCGTGTTCAAGTAGTAGTTGTAGAAAATCGTCCACATGTCTTTACGGTCGGTGGGAATCACCCCGGACCAACCGTCCCAACCTTTTTTGTATTCCCCGAGCGCTTCGGGGACACCGGGAGCGGTCAACGATTCTGAAAGACTGGGCGCCAACGTCAACGGCCATTTCTTTTCGTAAATGGAGTTCGGCGGCGGCGGCGGCGTCGCAGCGGGCGTCACGGGCTTTTGAACCGGCGGCTCGCCGGGAACGTTGGCGTCACCATACATGATGTCGTGCGGGTTGACGAAAGCGGCAACCATGAAGAACGGCTCACCGCGCTTACGCGATTGCAAGGCCGCATTGCGCAGCCAGCGCACGCTCTCACCGGCAATGAAGGAATCATTTTCAAAGCCGCTCAGCGGAGCGCTCCCGATATCGCCGCCGGCGCTGAAAATGTCAAATCCGTAGGGCTGAGCAGCCCGGCTATAGTTTACATTCGCCTCGGGATTCAGAATGCTCTTGTCCATTTCGAACTTGCCAAAATAGGCGGTCTTGTATCCAAGGCTTTTGAGGATCGAGCCCATGTTCGGGATGCTCGGATTGAGCGTTGGGACGAAATCGAATTGCATCTGATCGATGACGTGGTGGTGCTGTGGGGGCCGGCCCGTCAGAAATGTCGCCCGCGACGGGGAGCACTGTGCCGACGCGATATAGTGGTTGGCAAACGAAACGCCGTTACGCGCTATTCTGCTGGTACCCGGCAGTATGTACTCGGGTCCGCCGAGTAGCTGATGGGTTTGCTGATCGACGATAATGAAGACGATGTTGAAGGGCGGTTTGCCCGGCGGGCTTTTTCGGTCGTGCTGTTGTTCGACCGACTGCGCGGATGGCAATGCCTCCGCAACGCCTGGTAATCCAAGCGCGGCGGCGGCCAGAGTCGAGGCCCCAACCAAAACGTCACGACGATTGACCGTGGTCTTAGATCCCGGCTCCTTCACAACCGAAGCTCCTTTCAATTCGGCGCGGATGATAGCGTTCTGCTGAATTGATGTGATCTTTCGGCAGCACAAGAAATCTCTCCGCCCTTTATTGCGGGAGGAAGCTGCGAACGAAGCGGTTCGCAGAAGCTCTAGCTCCTCTTGATTAAGCGAAGGTCAAAGGGTTCGAGGCGCCGGGCGGCAAGGCGCGACTTTGCTAAGCTACGGCGTCAGCGCAAAGACCGCGCCAGCGTTGTACGGGCTACCGTTATTTTGCGCCTGTTCTGCGTTGGCCAAGAAACGCAGCTTATTTCTTAGCTGCCACCACGCCGAGCGGGAAGTCGAAACTGCCCGTAAGGATCGCAACCGGCGAACCGCCGGCCGGGTAGTTGAAAACCTCGCCTTGGTTGTTACCTGCATCCCCGCAATAGAGAAGCCCTTTAACGATCCAGGTCTGCGCACAGTCGCTGGAACCCGTAAGCGTTACCGTACCCTTCAACGTCGCCTTCGTTCCGCTGATCGTATACTGATACAACGCGTTCGCTAACTGGTCGAAGACGGTGACGTACGTGCCGTCCCACTGCACGGAACCAGGGAACTGCACCGAATTGCTCGTCTTGATTGCTACGAACTTCGTGCTGCCCTTTGGAAGCTCAACGAGCCCGAAGCCCGAGCGGTAGCCGGTAAAGCCGTCGGCGAAGAGATTGCCTTGGTTGTCGTAGCCGTCGAAGAACTCTTCGTCCAATGGCGTGGCGTAAGGGGTGCCGGAGCCGCTGGCGCCCTTGAAGATCACGACCGCACCGCCAGGATACGTCGACCCATCATAGATTCCGACAGCAAGGTCACCGCCGGCATTCATGGCGCAGCTGGTCGGGAAAGAATTGCCGACCGAGAGCGTCCTGATCGACTTATCCGGAACCTTGAACTCCTCGATCTGGTCATTGCCGGCGACAATCCAGATTATCTTCTTTCCGTACCCGTAGGAAACGTTCGTGCAGCCTTGGCCGCCGACGTTATTGACCGTACCGACTTGCTTAACGCTCTTCGGATAGTCGAAAATGGTGGCATAGGTGCCGTAGTCGTTGATGACGTATTCAAAATCTTTTGACTTCACGCGGCGGTCAGGAACAATCATCGCGTATCGGGGCATCGGGCTCAGGCGAGCGCCGAGGTACGGATAACTAAGCGCAGCAGTTGTCGGTGCGCCCCGCATGTCACCCTGAGGCTGTTGGAGGGCCCCGCCGCACGCAGTGCATATTGCGAGAGCTAGCAGAGCGCCGGCAAATCTCACTAAACCAATCGTATTCACTACGTTATTCCTTTCGAATAGACGCGACCGCACTCGTATTCCATACGACACAAAGGTGACGAGGTCCCACGGCTCCACTGGGATGACAAGCGGCGCTTGCCGTCGACCATCATGAGACGAGGAGGGCGCCGCCGATTTGCCAGCGGCGATCTACGTTCTGGCGTTGCATGATTGACGCAACGTGCTGATCGACGGTTCGTGTGCTGATCTGCAGCGTGGAAGCGATTTCACGGTTCGTCTTGCCGCTGCGAACCAGGCGCGCAATCTGCTGCTGGCGAGCGGTGAGATCGGAATCGGGCGTCGCCGGCGTGACGGCAGTCTCACCTACAGGTTCGGCACCATCGGGGGAGAACGAATCGTCGATCTCGCTGCTTGAAGCGACCGCCGGTTCGATCAGCTGCCAGAGGTCGAGCGCGTGATCGCGATGCGTTCGCCGGCCGGTCAACGTATAGGCGTAGCGTAGCGCAACCGCCAGGCGGATCGGAAAGACGTTACGCTCCAGCAGCGGCAGCGCCGCTTCGATGTCGCGCCGGGCCGCAGCGTAGCGTCCCTCGTCCGCCGCAAGACAACTCCGCTCCCAGAGGACGAGTCCACAAACGTGTTCGTTGGTCGTTCGATCGATGATGCGGTCGAGGATCGCGCGGGCTCGTTCGGTTATCCCGCCGCGCAGCAAAATGTGGGCACGCGCGAAATCGAGAGAATCGAGCGGCTCGCCCGGAATCGCCGTCGAACGCAGCGCCTCGAGGCGAGTCAGTCCCGCAGCGCCGCCGACGAGCCGATTCTGGGCCAGCGCAATCAGTATCTCATTTCGCGGCAGGTAGTGTTCCTCGCAGCCGGCCGGGCGAGCTTGTCTGAGGACAGTCCGCGCGTAACGGATTGCGGCAGCCGTTCGACGCTCGGTGAATGCGATGGTCGCGAGCGCGTCAAGCACCTCGAGCGCGATCCGTTCCAGCTTGCTCGAACGCGCCAGATCGTATGCCGCGACGAGGTCCCGCTGCGCTGTCGCCATGTGCTCGGGAACGAGCCACCGCGCGCACGCGCCGGCGGCCGCGGCTTGGACGCGCAACGTCGTTGGAAACGTGGAAGTGCGCGCGGCAAGCCTTTCGGCTTGGTCGGCGTCGGCCGCAGCGGCCTTGCAGTTTGCAGCGTTGAAGCCTCGCTCGGCCGACTCGACAAATGAAGTGGCGATGCAGCGGATGGCATCGTCGTCGCCGGCGAGCGCGCGCGCAGCAAAGCGCGCACGAAGGGCATCGATCGTGCGCGCGAATGAGATGCGATCGCCCGAATACCGACTCAGTCGAAGTTTGGCAACGAAAAGTTCGCCTTCGCTGTTCCGCCGATCGTCGCGGCGAACGTCGCCGAACGCTCGCTCTGCTAAGGCGAGTGCGCGTTTCGCCTCGGCCAGATGCCCACCGCGAGCGAGAATGGAGATCGACCGCGTGAGTAGCAACACGCGATGAGGCGGCGCGGTCGTGCTCTCAAGGAGCTGCCGATACGCGGACAATGCGCGGTCGGTCTGATTGGCGTCATCGGCCGCATCGGCGGCCTGGATTGCCCGTGCGAACGGGTCTGACGTTTGCGCCCCTTGCGCGTGCGTGATTCCGGCAAGTTCGGCTAAACGCATCAATCCGCGACGACGCTCGCGGTAGAAGTGGCGACGCGTCATCGCGAGGTCTTTCAAAACGGTCTCGATGGGCTCGCCGTTACGGTCGTACCGTCGGAGGATTGCCGCTTGGCGGGCAGGCAAGGTAGCGATCGAGTAATCGAACCGCCGCAATGCCGCGCGTTCGGTGCCGTGGATTTCGAGCAGCGCGCGACCGACGACACTGCCAGCGAACGCCTTCGCATCGTCGCCCATGCGAAGTAGGTGGGCGAGTTGCGCGGTAATCGACCGGTCGCTCTTCACGGGCCCGCGTTTCGATTCGGCACCGAACCTACCCTCGGCGGGAGCGCTATCGCTCGAGTGTCCGAAATTGGACCCGTAACGAAGCCGTTTTACGGATGCCATGCGCGTCGTCGGCCTCTATGCTTATGGCATGCAAGGTAGAATACGAGCTTGCCGCGCCCACGCGCTGATGGCCGCGGTGACGGCGACGAGTGCGCTGCTGCCGGCCTGCGCGGGCCAGACCCCATTTGCCGCTCCAGCTCCCGCAAACGTCGCGAGCCCGCAACTGCGGGCGAGGCCGCCGCAGCTGCGTTATTCGATGGGCAAGTCTTGGATGGATCCGGTCGCCAAGAATGGCGCGCTGCTCTATGTATCAAACCTCGACATCCCCAGCGTCCTCGTCTATAACTACGCAACGGGTAAGCTCGCGGGAGAGATCTTCGGGCGAAGCCAGGTTGAAGGTCTGTGCGTCGACAAGGCGGGCAACATCTGGATCGCAAGCGCGGGATTGGGGAAAATCTTCGAGTACGCCCACGGCGGCGCACATCCGATTGCAACGCTGCGCGATCCAAACTACGTCCCGTGGGGTTGCGCGGTAGATCCCACTACCGGTAATCTCGCGGTTGCCAATGACGAGTCGGACAGCGGCGGCCCGGGCAGCATCAGCATCTATAAGCACGCGGCGGGCAAGCCGAAAGTCTATCCCGCCCCGAGCGAGCTTCTCTACCTCGCCTTCGTGGCGTACGGACCCGACGGGACGCTCTACCTCGATGGGACGACTCAGAGCGGGAGCGGCCGCTCGTTCGGGCTTGCGTCGTTCAAGAACGGCCAGTTTACGGCGTTGAGTCTCAGTCCACCAGTGCCCGACGCGCGTGCCCTTGCTGTCGTCGGTTCGAAGCTTAACATCGCCGACGACGACAACCCGGGCGCTCCGTCCATCGATCAGTACACCGTGAAGGGATCGAACGCGACCAAGGCCGGTTCGACGCCGCTCTCCGACGCGTATGTCGTGGCCGGCTTCGACGTGGTTGGAAAGACGATCGTCGTCGCCGACTCCAACGGGTACAGCGGGCGAAACGGCAGCGTCCTTTACTACGCGTATCCCGGCGGCGGCTCACCGACGAAGAGCTTTACGTATTCGCCTTATTTCATTCCGCAAGCGATCGCCGTCAGCGAGGTGACAAAATGAGCACGCGCAAGTATCGTCTCACTGCGGGCGCGGCGCTGAGCGCACTTTTGTTAGCCGACTGCGCTACGAACGCGCCGTCGCAATCGCAACAGATCGTGCCTCCGCTTGCGCAATCGCCGCTCCAATCGGCGCAGGCGCGACCTGGCGGCAGTGGAACGCGGGAGATTCTTTACGTGCTCGTGGCGAGCAATAGTTCGCCGCAGACGGGATCCGTCGTGCTGTATGACGCGTATGCGAAAAATCCAAAAGTGATCCGCACGGTGAGCAACGTCGGGACGAACCCGGGCTCGATTTGGACCGACGATCAGGGCGACGTCTACGTCGGCATCAGCGGGAAGAACCTTCCGTACGAACCCAGCTTCGTGAGCGTTTACTCACCTGGAATGGCGCACAAGCCCATCCGCACCTATGCAAAAGGGATCGGGTTGCCGTTCGGCGGGACGGTCGATTCCAAAGGCACGACCTACGTATCGGACGGGGGCCTAGATGGGCAGACCCAGGGCGACATCGCCGTTTTTCCGTCCGGCAAAATGAAACCGTCGCAAGTCAAGTATTACAACGTTTACAACCCGCACGGCATCGCGGTAGACGCTAAGCGCAACATCTTTGTCGCGATGGTCTACGGCAGCAACGACACGTTCGTCGTTGAGTTTCCACACGACGCCTACGAAGGCGTCATTCTTCCGCTCAACGATTTGGGCGGCGGTTTCCTGCAAGGCCTCGCGCTCGACTCTCAGCACGATATCGTCGTCGCGAACGAGGGCATCGGGCATGAGGCCGTGCAGTTCTACCCGCCGCCATATAAGAACGAAAGCAAAGAACTGACGTCGGGCATCGTCACGCCGACCGGCTTAACCTACGCTCCCGATGGATCGCTCTTCGTCGGCAATCAGTTTTTGGTAAACAATGGCAACGTCGTCGTCTTTTCGCCGGGCGCATCAACGCCGAGCCGTACGATATCCACGGGAATCAACGGCCAAGTTTTCGGTGTAGCGATCGGCGCAGCGCCGCACTGACCGCCGCAATGTGGCCCGCCTTGTTCTCCGGCGCTAGGAGCGCGATTGTAAGCTGAGATATATCTGCTGCGGGAAAATCGACGCACGCACATACGCTTCCGCCACCAAAAGACGCGCCGCTTCGGCGGCTACAGCCGAGGGCCCCGTGGATTTGACGGGGCCCTGCTTTGCTTGGGGTGGGGTTCGCGGTTATCTTTGCGAAGACGTTGGCGTGGTGGCTCCTACCGAGCCGCCGAGCGTAAGGCTTCCGGTTTGATCGGTGCCGTCTCCGCCGTGAGCCCATACCTGAAGCTCGGCGGTCGATACGGTCCAGCGTGAGAATTGTGCTCGCACGTCATTAGCGTTCGGCAGCACGCTCATGGGGATTTTCATCGTTACGGAATAGCCGCCGGTGCGGGTCGATTCGGACGCTTCCCAGCCGGCGGTGTTCGCGGTCGAGTCAGCGGTGCGCGCACCACCCACGGCGATTCCCAAGCGGTACTGGTCGCCGTTCTGGCCGTTGGGCCAGAGATCGACGGCAACGTTGTCGCCACCTTCGCCGCCGATTAACGGCGCGCTCTGCGCTACGTCGAAACGAACGTACAAATACTTTCCATCGTTAACAAGAGTCGCTGTGGCGGGTTCGTCGGCCGAGCGACTTTGGCTCGAGTTCCAATCGAGTTTGGCGACCGCTCCGCTGGGAATGCTCGACGCCGAAGCCGGAACGGCCGCAACGAGCGGAACGTTGAGCGAGAATGCCGCGAGGGCGGGCAAGGCGCCGGCAGCAATCGTCGTTGCAACAAGGGCGGTCAGGATGCGTTTCACGATTAAGCTCTCCTCTAAGCAACCAAGTTTCTAAATCTTGCAACTGCTTGATACATCAAGCACCCCCATTTGAACAGTTTTTGCTCAATGCATCATCGGCGAGCCTACCTGGTGCGGTTAATCCCCGTTAACGTAAAACTTCGGCAGCCAAGCTGCTGCCAGCTGACGGCCTGGGCGCCAAATTCGCGGCGCGTCGCGAGCACGGCCAATCCCTCGCTAGGTGCGCCAGCTTGACGTATTTTGCGTCGTCTTTTTTAAGCCGGACGATCGACAACGGCGTGAGGCCCCTAAGCTCTTTCCAAGGCATCTTTCCAGAATCCGCGCTATGCTGAAGTTATGAAGAGCGCAGCCACGGTTGTTTTTGACCTCCGAAATACCAGAGCCGTCTTAAACTACGTGCTGCGCACGTTGCTCGAGATGTTTATGTGCGAGCTCCGGTTCGCACTGCAAGGACTATGATCGTGCTTGAGGTCGCTTCCCAATTCATGACCAGGCAGAGTCGATAATATCGTTTCGATGCGAGCCAGTGCAGAAGTGTCCGCTACTCCTTCGAGCGCGGGTTGTACGCCGCTCCGCCGAGATCGTTGCTCGCGCTGACCCCACTGAAACTGTAGAGCAATGCTATATGTTTCGGGCTATAGTAATAAACGTCAACCGTGACGCTAGTCTCGTTAGCGACCGCAAAGCGCGTCGCTTTCTCGTTGAGATGACCAAAAAACGGCAAGCCACGCATCGGTAAGGGACCGCCGATGGTGGCACATCTTGGGTTACATCCCTTATACACCCATAGCGCGGCATCGAAGGAACTCACCGAAACGAGCCGGCCGCCGGTGTCGATGTCGAGACCGCCGTAGTTCTGATTTTGAAAACCGACCGCGAGACGGCCCGGGCCCGAGCAGCCCTTGAAGTAGACTAAGATCGCCTTGTGCGCAGTGTCTTGCGCCGATGCCCAACAGTCGCCATTTTTCGCCAGCGCGACCCCTGCGACTTGGGCCATCTTGGGATTGGTGAGGTTCGTCGTGCAGCCGGATTTGAGGGTGCAGAGCGAAAGACTCCCGGGGTACTGCCCGCCGGAGCCGTTGAATTCGTTGGCGACGACGATCGTGCCGTTGGCGGCGTCGGCGCTCGCTGCGTCGCTGGGCTGACCGTAGGGATCGGCGACCGAACCTAGGCTTTGGCCGCACATGGCCGGACCTTGGAAGACCTTGATCGTCCGGCTGCCGCCGTCGGGGATGATGAGGTTTCCTTGCACGTCGACCGCAATGTCGTTGACGTATTGTACCCCGGGCACGTTGCAGAACGGCCGCTTGCCTCGGCGGTTGTTGTACGCATAACCGTAGACGGCGTCGCCGTAGAACTCGCTTACGTACAGGCCTTTCTTCGCCGACTCGGGAGCCGGAATTTCGCGGATCGCGAGCGTGGCCGACGCGCCGGCCGGTGCGAGCGGTGCTTGCGATGCGCTGCAGCCCGCAAGCATCGCCAATGCCGCGCAGATCGAAAGTCGTGGGGCTCCTATCGGTGCACGCATGCGTTTACTTTCGTCGGAATGTTTAAAGGTCCGCACCGTCGCGAGGCCTCTCTTTCGTCCTTCGACTGCGCTACGCACTGCGTGCTCCGCTCCGCTCAGGATGACAACGTGTTCGTCCTTCGACTGCGCTACGCACTGCGTGCTCCGCTCCGCTCAGCATGACAAGCTGCGCGTTTGAGTTCTTCGAAGAATGGATCGCTGACAGGCGGCTTCATGTTGATATTCTCTCCAACGTTCTTCCCTCACACCCGAACGTTACCTACGATCGCCAGCCGCGGCGCGGCGGAATCGCTACTCTTTCGAGCGGGGGTTGTATGCGGCTCCCCCGATATCGCTGCTCGCCGAGACTCTGCCGAAACTGTAGAGGTACGTTACGTTTTTCGGGCTATACGAATATATGTCAACTAAGAGATCGCTGTTATTAGTGACCGCAAAACGCGTTGCTTTCTCGTTGAGATGACCATAGAATGCCAAGCCGCGCAGCGCAAAGGGGCCGGCGATGGTAACGCATTTGGGGTTACATCCCTTATACACCCACAGCTTGCCATCGAAGGCGCTTAGCGAAACGAGCCGGCCGCCACTGTCGATGTCGAGACCGCCGTAGCTCTGATTTTGAAAACCTACGGCCACGCGCCCCGAGCCGGAGCACCCCTTAAAGTAGACTAGGATGGCCTTGTTCTGACTGTCCGTGGCTGATGCCCAGCAGTCGCCATTCTTCGCTAACGCGACACCTCCGATTTCGTCAATCTTGGGATTAGTGAGATTCGTCGTACAGCCACCTTTGAGGGTGCAGAGCGAAAGACTTCCGGGGGTCGTGCCGCTGTCGTAAAAGTTGGCGACGACGATCGTGCCGTTGACGGCATCGGCGCTTGCAACGTCGAAGGGATAGCCGTAGGGATCGTTGATATCACCAAGGCCCTTCCCACACATCCCCGGACCCTGGAAGACCTCGATCGTCCCCCTTTGAATGGGGACGATGAGATTTCCGTGCATATCGACCCCGACGCTGTCGACATACGGTACCCCGGTCACCTCGCAGAGCGGCGGCTTGCCGTGGCGGTTGTTGTACGGATAACCGTAGACGACTTTTCCATCGAACGCGCTGACGTACATGCCTTTCTCGGCCGAAACGGGCGCCGGAATTTCGCGGATCGCGTGCGCGGCCAACGCACCGGACGGCGTGAGCGGCGCTTGCGATGCGCTGCAGCCCGCAAGCACGACCAGCGCGCAATAGGTCAAAAGCTTTGCCATTGCGATCGGTATACGCATGGCACAACGTTCGTAGCAATTTTGAAAGGCCCCGCAGCGATGCGGGGCCTTTCTTTTTTCGTCCTTCGATTACGGCGCTTCGCGCCTCCGCTCAGGATGACAGAGTAGCTAGAGGTCTTCGGGGTTGATGCCTTTTAGACGATCGTACTGCGTTTTCGCGGGGCCAGCGTGCGGGGTCGCGTGGTCTTCGATCTCGCCCTCGTAGTGCACGGTCAGCGGTTCGCGGTTGCGCTCGTAAGCGGTGACCAACCGGCTCATGCCGTCACCGTTGCCGCCGCCCATCACCTCGGCGAGAGCCGCCTCGTCGGCGGTCATCGTCGCGTAGGGGATGTCGTACTCGTGTCGGGGACGCCCGTCGTCGTCGACGTCTTGTCCCTCCGGCAGAATGTCGACGTTGCGATAACGCGACATTCCGGTGCCGGCGGGAATCAGCTTGCCGATGATGACGTTCTCCTTGAGACCGAGCAGCGGGTCGTACTTGCCCTTGATCGCCGCGTCGGTAAGTACGCGGGTCGTCTCTTGGAAGCTTGCGGCCGACAAGAACGACTCGGTCGCCAGTGAGGCCTTCGTGACGCCGAGGAGCACTGGATTCGCGGTCGCGATCTCCTTGCCGGCGGCGCGAATGCGCTCGTTGGCTTCATGGAACTGCGCCGCTTCAACCAACTGCCCCGGAAGCAGCGTCGTATCGCCGCCTTCGACGATCTTCACCTTGCGAAGCATCGAACGAACGATGACCTCGATGTGCTTGTCGTTGATGTCGACGCCCTGCGACCGGTAGACCTTCTGCACTTCCTGCACGAGATAGTTTTGCAGCGCGGTCTCACCCTTTACGCGGAGAATGTCGTGCGGATTGAGCGAGCCTTCGTTGAGCTGATCTCCCGGCAGGATCTGCTGACCATCCTGGACCAGCAAGTGCGTGCCTGGCGGGATCTCGTACTCGTGCTCGTCGCCGTTGGAATCAGCGACAAAGACGGTCCGTTTGTTCCGCTCGTCTCCCAGCCGCACGGTGCCGGCCACTTCGACGATCGTCGCCTGACCTTTGGGCTTGCGCGCTTCGAAAATCTCTTCGACGCGCGGCAGACCCGTGATGATGTCTTCGGTTGCGACGCCACCGGTGTGGAAGGTTCGCAGCGTAAGCTGCGTACCTGGTTCACCGATCGACTGCGCAGCGATGATGCCGACCGCCGTACCGATGTCGGCGCCCTTGCCGGCAGCGAGATCACGTCCATAGCAGAGCGCGCAAACGCCGTACTTCGACTGACACGTGAGCACCGAGCGAATCTTCACCTCGGGGACTCCCGCGTCAATTAGCGCGCGCGCCTTCTCCTCGTCGATCTCTTGGTTCTTCGTGACGATTGCCGTGGTCGGCCGCTTGGGATCGAGCCGAATCTCCTCGGCCGCCCGCCGGCCGATGATGCGGTCGATAAGCGGTTCGATGATCTCCTTGCCGACGCGAATGTCGCTGACGACGATGCCGTTGCTCGTGCCGCAATCCTCTTCACGAATGATCACGTCCTGAGCGACGTCCACCAGGCGCCGCGTGAGGTAACCCGAGTCAGCCGTGCGCAGCGCCGTGTCGGCAAGACCCTTGCGCGCGCCGTGCGTCGAAATGAAGTACTCGAGAACGGTGAGGCCTTCTTTGAGCGACGCCTTTACCGGAATCTCGAGAATTCGACCCGATGGATCCGACATCAGCCCGCGCATGCCGCCGAGTTGCTTGACCTGTGCGATCGATCCACGCGCGCCCGAGGTCGCCATCATGAAGACGGGGTTGAGCGGGTTCTGCGACGATTGCATCGACGTCGTCACCTCCTCCGAGGCTTTCGACCAGATGTCGATCGTCTTGTTGTAGCGCTCGTCCTCCGAGATGAAACCTTGCTCGTAGAGCCGGTGCAACTCGTCGACCTCGTCTTGTGCCTTGCCGACGATCTCGTACTTGTTCTCCGGAACGATCACGTCGCTGATCGAAACGGTCGTGCCCGAGAGCGTCGCGTAGTGGAAACCGAGGTCTTTGATCGCGTCGAGGAATCGCGCGGTTTCGGCGTTGCCATAGCGCCGATAGGAGTCCGTGATCGTCTTCTTCAGCACCCCTTTGTCAATGATGCGGTTGACGAACTCGTGATTCCAGTGCTCGGGGAAGGCGAGATTGAAGATCACCCGCCCTGCCGTGGTTTTGATGAGCTGACCGTTCCAGCGCACATAGATCCACTCTTGCAGACCGATCTGCTTGGTCTCGTACGCCATCACGGCTTCCTTGCCGTCGAAGAAGGTCGGAATCGCTCCAGCTGCATCGGCCGCCGGCGCATTCTTGCTCTTCGAGTGGTCCACGCGATCGTAATCATCGAGAACGGCCGCTTTCGCGGGTCCCGAGTACTCGTCGCGATTGAAGGTAAGGTAATACAGGCCCAAGACCATGTCCTGGGTCGGGATCGACACCGGATTGCCGTATGCCGGCAACAGGATGTTGTTCGAGGAGAGCATCAGAATGCGCGCCTCGGCCTGCGCGCCCGCTGAGAGCGGCAGATGCACGGCCATCTGGTCACCGTCGAAGTCGGCATTGTACGGCGTGCAGACCAGCGGATGCAGGTGGATGGCCTTGCCTTCGACCAGCACCGGCTCGAACGCCTGAATGCCGAGGCGATGCAGCGTCGGTGCGCGGTTGAGCAGCACCGGATGCTCCTTGATTACTTCTTCGAGCACGTCCCAGACTTCCGGACGCACGCGTTCCACCATGCGCTTAGCGCTCTTGATGTTGTGCGCCAACCCGCGGTCGACGAGCTTCTTCATGACAAACGGCTTGAAGAGCTCGAGCGCCATCTCTTTTGGCAGACCGCACTGATGCAGCTTGAGCGTCGGACCAACCACGATGACCGAACGGCCCGAGTAGTCGACACGCTTGCCGAGCAGGTTCTGACGGAAGCGTCCTTGCTTTCCTTTGAGAATGTCCGAGAGCGATTTGAGCGGACGGTTGTTCGGCCCGGTGACGGGACGCCCGCGCCGGCCATTGTCGATCAACGCGTCGACTGCTTCTTGCAGCATCCGCTTTTCGTTCTTGATGATGATCTCGGGCGCGTTGAGCTCGAGCAGCCGCTTCAATCGATTGTTCCGGTTGATTACCCGGCGATAGAGATCGTTGAGGTCGGAGGTTGCGAAGCGGCCACCGTCGAGCTGCACCATTGGGCGCAACTCCGGCGCGATAACCGGGACCGCCGCGAGCACCATCCACTCCGGACGGTTGCCGCTGGAAAGAAAGGCTTCGACGACCTCGAGCCGCTTGATTGCCTTGAGGCGCTTTTGTCCGGTCGTCTCTTTGAACTCTTTGCGCAAGTCTTCCTGAATCTTGCGCAGGTTAAGGTCGCGCAGTAGCTCGCGAATCGCCTCGGCGCCCATGCCGGCTTTGAAGCGATTCCCGTATTTGTCGCGCGCTTCGCGATACTTCTGCTCGGAGAGCACCTCGCGCCGCGTGAGGCTGGTGTCGCCTGGATCGATCACGACGTAGGCCGCGAAGTAGATGACCTTCTCGAGCTGGCGCGGCGACATGTCGAGCAGGATGCCGATGCGACTCGGCACGCCCTTGAGATACCAAATGTGGCTGACCGGCGTGGCGAGCTCGATGTGGCCCATCCGCTCGCGGCGCACTTTTGCGCGGGTGATCTCGACGCCGCAGCGGTCGCAGATCATGCCCTTAAAGCGGATGCGCTTATACTTGCCGCAGTGGCACTCCCAGTCTTTCGTGGGGCCAAAGATCTTCTCGCAGAAAAGGCCGTCGCGTTCCGGCTTGAGCGTGCGGTAGTTGATCGTCTCGGGCTTCTTTACTTCGCCGAACGACCAAGCGCGAATTTGCTCGGGCGATGCCAGCCCGATGCGCATGGCGTCGAAGTTGTTGACGTCGATAAGATTCAAAGGAAGAGACTCCGTCCGGCCCGCTACTGCCGCCGCTTACGCAGGGAAGGCGCTCTCACGTCGTCACGTAAGGGTTCCCACCGTCGCTACTGGCTGTCGGGCACGGCCACACAGTATAACACGGCGTTGCAACAATTCGAAGCTGCCAAGCGAGCACTTCAAGCCGGCACCGCCACCAAGCTTTTGGCAGCCGCGGCAGAATAAGCCTGGACTCTTGCCGGCTCGTTTGAGGAGAACAAATGCGACCTTGCCCCTGCCATTCGTCCGCGATCCAGACCGCGTCGCACCGAATCACCGCCGATCTCTCGCGGCGCGGCTTCATAGCCGGCGTTACTGCCTCGGTCGCATCGTTGGGACTATTCGCGTCTGCCAACGCAGCTCCCGAACCCACCTCGCGCCCGATCCTCTTCACGAACTTTCGTCTCTTTGACGGCACGTCCAGTGGTTTGCGTGACGGGCTGTTTCTGCTCGTCGAAGGCACCCGAATCAAGGCGGTAGGCAGCGGCACACCCGCGACGCCGGAGGGTGCGCGGGTGATTCATTGCGGCGGGAGAGTCATCATGCCCGGCATGATCGACGCACACTGGCACGCGATGTTTGCGGGCTTGCCGCTGCCGGTATTGATGCAAGGCGATTCGGGCTTCATCACCTTAGCTGCCGCCGAGGAGGCCGAGCGGACCTTGATGCGCGGCTTCACGACGATTCGCGACCTGGGCGGCCCGAGTTTTGCGCTGAAGCAAGGCATCGACCAAGGCCTGGCGGTCGGCCCACGGATTTATCCCTGCGGCGCCATGATCACGAGCAGCGGCGGCCATGGCGACATGCGCCCGCTCTACGAGATCCCGCATGCGCCCGGCGGTCCGTTCGGATCGATCCGGGAAATGGAAGGTGCGATGATTGCCGACGGCCCCGATGTGGTTATGTTGCGCGTGCGCGAACAGCTTTTGCAGGGTGCGTCGCACATAAAAATTGTGGGCAGCGGCGGCGTTTCATCGCCGCGCAGCCCGCTGGACGCCATGACGTACACGGAAGCCGAGATACGCGCGGCGGTCAACGTTTGCAGCGACTGGAACACCTACGCGACCGTGCACGCCTATAAATCCAATGCGGTTGCGCGGGCGGCTGCTGCAGGAGCCGGATGCATCGAGCACGCGCATCTGATGGACGATGCGACCGCCGCAATACTGGCCGAAAAGGATGTCTGGTTGAGCACTCAGCCGTTCCTGAGCGCCGAGGACCAGCTTCCACAGACCGGTGAAGCAAAGGAAAAAATGCTCGAGGTCTTCAGCGGCACGCGCGACATGTACCGGCTGGCGATAAAGCACGGCGTCAAGGTTGCGTGGGGCTCCGATTTGCTATTCTCGGCAACGCTCGCCAGGCGGCAGAACATCATGGTGACGCATCTGACGAACTGGTACTCGAACGCCGAGCTTTTGAAGCAAGTGACTGCCGCCAACGGCCGGCTGTTGAGTTTGAGTGGAGAACGAAATCCCTATCCCGGAAAGTTGGGCGTCATCGAAGCCGGCGCGCTCGCCGATCTTTTGGTGGTCGACGGCAATCCGCTCGAGGACATCACCCTCGTTGCAAGACCGGAGAAAAGCCTTGTTCTTATCATGAAAGACGGGGCGGTTTTCAAAGACGCGCTCGCGTGACGAGCGAGCGAGGGCCAGCCTAATCTCAGCGGTTCTTCAGGGAATTTGGGAATCGCAGCGTCATGAGAATAGGAATTGTCGGCTCCGATGACCGCGCGATGGCGATCGGCCGCCTCATGCGCAGTGGGGGCCACCAAGTAACGTTCGCCGATCCAAAGGCGCGGGAGCGCGCTAAGCGCGCGGCCGCGCTCGTCGGGGCTCGCGACGAAATCCCCTACCGGCAAGCGATGAGCGCCGATTTGCTGCTGCTGGCCGTCCCTCGTCAGGACGTCGATCGAGCGGTGACCGCCGTCGGGTCGGGCGCCGATGCGGTCATCGTGGATGCCGTTGAAGACGAGCGCGGCAACCGGTCGCAGAGTGGCGCCGAGATGCTCGCCCACAAGCTTGACTCGCGCCGAGTCGTGCGCGCGCTCATCAATATGCCGCAATCCGGCGCCAACGTTTCAATCTGCGGCGACGACCCAATCTCAAAGGGTTTAGTGGATGAAGCTCTGAGCGCATGCGGTTGCGATACGACCGACCGCGGACCCCTCGCGAACGCGACCGAGCTCGAAGCCCCGGCGTAGCCTACTTCTTTCGCTTACGCGCGGCACTCTTGCGCTTGGGTACCTTCGCGCCGGAGTGCCGCGCTTCGCTCAAGCCGATCGCGATGGCTTGCTTTCGGCTCGTTACCTTCTTGCCGGAACGTCCAGACTTGAGCTTTCCTTCCTCCATCTCGCGCATTGCGAGCTCGACGTCTTGGCTTGCCGTTGGGCCATATTTCCGCGTCGTTTTCTTACGTGCGGCCACCTTTTATACTCCTGTGCTTAGTGATCCGCTAGACCCGTAAACCCCGACCAGTGATCAGATTCACGATGACCAGGACGAGCACGACCAGCAGAATGATGTGAATCAACGCTCCCCCGAAATGGAGCAGCAATCCAACGAGCCAGATTACGAATAGGATCACGATGACCGTCCAGAGTAGCCCTGCCATGTACTCTCCCCTTGCTAGCGGCGATGTGGTTTCGCTGCTTATTCCCCGTTCTTGGGTGCCTCTAATCTTTTTGGGGTAAGCTGTCGAGTATGAGCCAGAAAATTGGCCCCGAGCATCGCATCGAGTTGGCCGGCGAATACGATATCGCCCGCAAACCCGAGCTTTCAGCGACGCTTGAAGCGGTCACCAACGCGTGTCCCGTGGCAATCGATATGAGCCGCGTCTCTTTCGTCGATTCCACATTCCTCGGTGAGCTCGCCAAGATGCGTCTGCGTCACGTCGAGTCTCCGGTGACGCTCATCGGCGTCCACCCGCACGTGGCGCGCGTGTTCCGGCTCGCAAAGCTCGACCGCTTCTTCGCCTTTCGCGAATGAGGCTAGCCGCGCACGCGGTGAAGCTCGATCAGGCTAAAGCCCTGCGCGTCAACGTCGATGGCGAAGCCGTGCTCCAGCCGATGGCCGCCGACGTTCTCGCCCTGCGTCCATTCGCCGAGCAGACTGGTGAAGTAGCGAATGTGATAGCGTCCGTGCAGTTGGCGCGCTAGCCGCAGCGGGGTCGTAACGGTGCGCGACGCGGTATTGCCGATGAAGATCACGTAATCGTCGCCTCGCCGGAGCGCGATCTCGATGACGTCGTGGCCGAGCTGCAGCACGGGAGTGACGTCGCGATCGTACACGTGAAGATCGTACTCACTGGCGAACTCGTAGTTCGCGTACAGCGTGGGCTCGGGAATGCGCACGATGAACCAACTGAGATTCGTTCCGCGAAACGGCACGTTGCGCGCTCCAAGCCACTTCCACTGCGGTGCTAGATGTGGGTTGCACGCCGGTTGCCCATGGCGCACCACGAGGCCACACGCACCCTCGATCGCCGACCAGACGTAGCGCGGCGGATACCACGGCGAGAGCATCATGCCTTGATTGGCGAGCGTTTCGCCGTGCAGCCATTCGGAAAACTGTCCTGGTACGGTGTTGTGGCGTCCCGGATCGCGTGAGTAGTGCTGAAAGCTCGTGCTGAGCGCATAGGCCATAAACCCGGAGTTGAACCGTGCAGTAGCAATCGCATAGAAAAACGTCATGCCCACCCAGACGCCGCCAAGCAGACCCCAGCTTTGCGTCGGGCTATACTCGATATCGTCGCGCGGGACGGTGCGAATCCCGGCTTCAGTCCAGAATGACGGGACGCTCAAACGGCTGACGATACGTACGGCAGTCTCATGGTCGGCGACGCCGAGCATCACCGGAAAGAGCATATCGACCGTTACGTTCGAGCGCGCCTGTCCGTCGACGTCGATGTTCAGATAGTAGAGGCCGGTCGAGGGGTCGAGCAGGTGGCGATTGATGGCGCTCTTAAGCGCGCCTGCCTCGCCTTCGAAACGCTCCTTATCCTTCTTCTTTCCTAGCGCGTCGGCCATCAAGCCCATCGCAACGAGCGCGCCATAGCACTCGGAGTTCACTTCGGTCGACGCCCCTGAGATTCGATAGTCTTCGATGATGTTGCGCCAACCGACGATGCCCTCCTCACCCGTCCCGGTTGCGGTGCACCATACGAGGCCGCGCTCGTCGCGTTGCGAAAGCAAATAGTCGGCGGCGCGTTTCGCGGCCGGGTAGCATTCGCGGACGAAATCGAGATTGCCGGTGGTCAAGTAATGATGGCTGAGCGCCAGGATCACCAGCGGCGTGTCATCGTTCACGTTGAGGCTATAATCGTTCGGCTTACCGTTGCGAACGTCGTAATACTCCACTACCTTACCGCTGCGTCGCGCGTGGCGAAGGTACCAGCGCAGCGATTCGCGCGAAAATTCGGGCGTGACGAAATCCGAGCCGAGCGCAAACATCGCCGTGTCGCGCCCCACGCTGTTATTCGAACGCGTTGGGTCGTTCACGAAGCACCAACCGGTTGGGGCGCAAAGCTGCGTGCGCAGCATGTTCGCCTTGGCCCACAGGACGCCACGGTTAACGTTGGGGTCGGGCGTCACGACGACCGTGCGGTTCAGTGTGCGCTCGTAGTAGCGGCGCGTCTGCCTCAAGCCGCTCAAGGCCGGCGGCGCAGCCAGCAAGGCGCGCCGCGCCCCGCGCGCGCCGTCGGGCGAACCGGTAAGCGTGAATGCAAAGCGGCGCCGAGTTCCCGCCGCAAGGCGATGGCGGTGATGGAAGAGCACGACGGGGTCGGCCGCGTCGTGCGTTATGGCATCGGAGAGCTGCCCGCCAAAGTGCGGCCGGTCGAGCTTACCGTGGTCACTGGTAACCTCGAAGCTGCTGGGCACGAGCGACGTCCGCATCGCACGGCCGTTTTCGAGTGCACTTCGATTCCAAGCCACGACTGCATGCAACGCTCGGTCGTAGCGCGCACAGACGTCGCGGGTCGTATTGCCGCGCAGGAGCGCCCCTGTCAGACTGTCAAACCATCGCAACGTGTGCGAGTCGTTTCGAATTTCGACCATCAAGTAGGCCGTCAACGGATCGACTTGCGGACCAACCGGAAAGCGATTGAGCACAAAAAGTCGCTCGCGCACCGTCACGTCGTCGTCGATGCGGTAGACGTATTCTTGGAAATCAGGATGGATCCGGAACTCTCCGTCGATCTTGATGCGCGACGCGCCGGTCGGACCGTCCCAGAACTGAATCGCGACTCCCGCCAGTAGCGCTAAACCGAGATCGCTCGAGTAAAATTTTGCGACCGCCCCGGATGCCTTGATGACGATCGCGCCCTTCGGGCCGCCGAGGGTGCTTCCAACGGCGAGCTCGGTGTCCGCGACCTCGTAAACCGAGATCCGTTCACCCGAACCGTAGATACGCGCGTCCACGCCGCCTCGATTGCTTGCTTTGCAGGCGCGCTCCTCCCGGCGGCTAATTCTGTCTCGTGCTGTTGCTTGGAATTGAAACCTCGTGCGACGATACCGCCGCCGCGGTCGTTCGTGACGGCTACGACGTACTTTCGTCGGTGGCAACAAACCAAGACGCGTTTCATGCCAAGTACGGCGGCATCGTTCCCGAAATTGCGAGCCGTCGTCACGTGGCGTTGCTCTCCGCCGCCGTCGAAGACGCGCTCGAACGTGCCGAAACAACCTTTGCCGAGATCGACGGGATTGCCGTCACCTGCGGACCCGGCCTCATCGGCAGTCTGGTTGTGGGCGTTGCTGCTGCGAAGGCGTACGCGTTCGCCCTCCGCCGACCGCTTTACGGCATCAACCACCTGCACGGTCACGTCTTCGCACCCTTTCTCGATCGCCCCGACGCACCGCCGTATCCGTTTCTAACGCTGCTCGTCTCGGGCGGCCATTCGCAACTCGTCGCGGTCGAATCCGCAACGCGCATGCACATTCTCGGGCGTACCCACGACGATGCAGCCGGCGAAGCGTTCGATAAAACCGCGCGGCTGCTCGGTCTTCCGTATCCCGGCGGCCCCGCGCTCGACGCGCTCGCCCAGCGCGGCGACTCGCGCGCCTTCGCTTTTCCGCGCCACCGCCGCGCCGGTGATTCGCTTGATCTTTCGTTCTCCGGCTTAAAGACTTCGGTGCGCTATTTTCTCGAATCCGAGGCCGGGCGCAATGCGAAGGTCGAGGACGTCGCGGCATCGTTTCAAGCCGCGGTCGTCGACGTGCTCATGGCGCGGTTGAAAGCGGCGTACGAGCGTGCGAGCTACAGCGCCGTCGTGCTTTCGGGCGGCGTGGCCGCTAACTCGGCGCTGCAGGCGGCGTTTCGCAACTGGACCGAGCGCAACGGCATTCCTGCGTTCGTCCCACCGCCGAAGTATTGTACCGACAACGCCGCGATGATTGCTGCCTCCGCCTTCCACCAGGGCGAAGCCGTGCGCGTCGATCCGCTCACGCTCTCTGCGGATCCAAACCTGCCCTTTCAACCAGCGTTCATCGACTCCAGATAAGCGACGTCGGCGAGATCTTGCGGCCGCCCAGCGGCCTTTTTATTTGCGATGAACTCCGCTTTACCGAGGGCCTTCCATGCTTGTTCGAAGGTGACCCCATCGATCGACGTCGCTGGTCGCACGCGGCCGCCCATGGAAGGCAAACGCATACGCGCCGACAATCAGATATTCAGCGCCCTCGGCGTTCAACGCGGCCAACAGATCGGTCAAGTCTGGATTCGGTTGCATTGCTCCCCCACGGTAAGCGCTGGACAAGCTCCCAGATCATTTCGACGCGCGCAGACGGCGGAATCGCGTCATGCGCATCGCGCCGGAAGGTCGCAAGCTCCTCGTAGGACCGCGCCACGAAACCTTTCCATGTCTTCCGTCTCACCGCTGCGCGTCTTTCGAACGATTCCACGTTATGAATTTCGCGGTCGGAGCGACTAGACCCTCAACATATACGGCCTCTGCCAGCGGTCACCCAGAAGCAGGCCTATGGTCCCGCAAGAATGCTAAGCCGGCCTGTTAGGCATGCCCGTACCGCGCGACGTTCGGATCTTGCTCCGCCGCAACGTCGATTATGTGGTTGATACAAAGTATGCGCCAGTGCTTGTGGTTTGGCGGGAGGTATTGAACATTCTCGACCGTTTTTAGGAAGTCGAGATAGTGCGACTTGGAATAGAGCCGAAACGCCCTTCCGTGAAAGTCCCCGGAATCGGTCCGCCCGAAGTAACTCTCGTTTAGGACGTTGTACGAGACGTATCGGGGCCACATGACCTCGAATAGACGGTCACGGCTGCCATGTTCGATTAGGTGCGCATCCTCAACCGGTCGCGCCAGCATATCGTCCCTCGTCGATGGTGCAAGCTCTGCGATAACGAGTCGAAGGCAGTTGACTCGCGGCTCCGATATGCTGACGAGGTCAAGGTGTTCGCACGCGTCCAAATGTTCGAACGTGGATTTCGTCTCGCCCGGAATGCGCAAGCACTCCTCATGCCACGTCTCGCCGTCGGTATCCCGAAGCGTGTAAAGAACGTCCCCGCCATGGTAATAACCGACGCCGCTGACCGTCGTTATCATGCCGGCGAACCGAAACTGCGATTCCTCAAGTGGATGATGGTACTTCCAAGTTGCTTTGAAATGGCGCAAAGCGGCTTGGTCGGCAACCTGCACGACGCATCCCGCCGGAAAACGCCCGGCCCCTGCTCTGAATCCGACACGCCAACGCGGTTCGCCGCCGCATTGGCAAGCCTTGCGCCTTCTGCGCGCCGACCAAAGGAAGATTTTGGCCACGATCCGATGGTCACGCAATAGGTCCTGACACCATCTAGTCAGAACCCAGCAGGCCGAAAAAACTATACAGCCCACCATTTTTTGCAATCGCGGTCGGAGGGGCTCGAACCCCCAGCCTACAGGTTCGAAGCCTGTTGCTCTATCCAATTGAGCTACGACCGCGCGCCTATCCAAGATGTTACGTACCGCCTTTGTCATCCTTCGACAAGCTCAGGGTGACAACGCGCGCGGGTCCTTCGACTACGCTCGCTGCGCTCGCTCCGCTCAGGATGACAAGGCTACGGCGCTCCGCCTCAGGATGACAATGATGGGTACAAATCGCGGCGCGTTGCGGGGAGATCGACGCGGCCGCGATCGTCGAGCCGGGCGAGGAGCGATTGGAAGACGCCGATTCGGGCGGTCGCGAAGCCCAGGGCGCTGCCGGCGAGATGGAGACGCCAGATGCGATAGCTCGCCTCGCCTGCCGCAGCGATTGCGCCGGCGCGATTCCGCTCGAGGTTTGCCACCCACGCGCGAAGCGTCCGCGCGTAGTGTTCTCGCAGATTCTCGACATCGCGCACTTCGAAGCCGGCGCGCTCGGCAAAGTTCAACGCAACTGAAAGCGGAACGAGCTCGCCGTCGGGAAAGATGAAACGTCCTAAGAAGCCGCGCGTCTTCCCGTCGTACAAGGCGGGTTCTTCGTTAGCGATCGCGTGATTCAGAAAAAGGCCACCCGGGCGCAGCGCCTCGTAGACGGCACGAAAGTACTCTGCAAAACGCGCCTTGCCGACGTGCTCGAACATGCCGATGCTAACCACCTTGTCGAAGCGTTCACCGCGCAGGTCTCGATAGTCGCGCAGTTCGACACGAGCCAGCTCGCCGAGCCCGGCGACGCCGATGCGTCGTTGCGCTTCATCGTATTGCCGGCGGCTCAGCGTGATTCCGAGCGCGTGCACGCCCATTTGAGCCGCCCGCAACACCAGGCCGCCCCAACCACAACCGATGTCGAGTAGCCGTTCACCGGGATGGAGCCGGAGTTTGCGCAGGGAATAGTCGAGCTTCGCCGATTGCGCGTCGTCGAGTGACTCGACGCCTTCGGCAAAATACGCGCACGAGTAGACCATATCGCGATCGAGGAAGCTGCGATAGAACTCGACCGGTTGGTCGTAGTGGAATCCGATAGCGGCGCGGTCGCGATCGCGCGAGTGAATTTTGCCGTGGAGCCGCGCCTCGCGCAAGGGAGGAATAACGGCCTTTGGTAAGCGGCGCAGCAGCCGAATCAACTGAACCAGCCGGCCGGAGCGTAGCGACGCGCTCGCGCAATACTGCGCGTCGACGGCGTATTCGAGGTCGCCCTCCACGTCGAGCAAACCGGCACTGAAGGCTCTTCCGGGTGATAGGTCGAGCGGAGGCGTAAAGGCCGCGCGGAGCGCGCCCGGCGTGTTGACCTTTAAGACGAAACGTTCTTGTAGCGACGCCCGAACCCGCGTGCCGTCCCAAAGTAGCACGCCAAACTCACGAGCGTAAGCCTCACCGAAGAGCAGCCGAAGCACGGCAATCGCGATTCGGGCATGCGGGTCTTCCGATGCGAACCGCTCAGCGATCAAAAGCGACGATTTGGTTCGCCTCGCGGTGATTGGTCCAGAATCGCGAGCCGTCGTACGCTAGCGAGCGCGCGGCAAACGGAATGCGAGCAAGATCTTTGGAACCCTCGGCGCCGTCGGCGGGTACTCGTGTGAGGAAGTATTCGCCACTCTCTTCGTCTTCCGTCGTAACGAGATAAAAGTTTCCCTCGACGTAGCACTGCCCGCAAATTTGATGCGGTACGTCGATCTGTCGCACGATGTTCCCCTCGTCGTCGAGTCCGAGGATGCGGCGATTGTACCACTGGCTAAGGTAAAGATAGGTTCCGTCGTGGCTAAGCTGCGACCCCGTCGCGTCCGGACAGTCGATACCTTGTGACTTGAAGCCGTGGCCCGGAACGAAGCGGCGAATCACGCGATCGTCATCCGCTCCGATCCCACAGACCACGCGCAACTCGTCGCCTACGACCGTCATGCCCCAGGGCTTGCCCGGCACGTTATCCTCTTCGATCACCGTCCACTGGCGTGGATTGATCGCGTAGAGCCGATCGGTCGCGACCGACCCCATCCAGAGCTTGTCGCCGTCGAAAGCAAGCGCCTGTGGGCGTGGCGCCGGCGACGGCAGCCGCAGCGCCTCGGTTACGTCATGCACGCAGTGAGCTTACGTCGCCGCTCACTGGAGGCCTTCTGCGGGGCGGGCGCTAAACCGCGACGCGTCCGACGATGGTCTCCTCGTCGTCCTCGTCTTCGTCATCCTCATCGTCGGCTGGCGAGATCAATGCAACCACTGCGTGAATTTCGCGGTACATGGCGCCGATTTCGCGCCCGACTTCTTGGCCGCTCTTATCGTCCGACGAGTTCTCGAGCCACCGGTCGATGGCGGCGATCGTGAGATTCATCGCGATCACGTCGTTGCTAGGAGCCTCGAGTTCTGCGTACATGTTCTCCTCGTTTGAAGCGCACTTCTACGACGAGCATACTCGCGCCGCGTTAAGAGCTTGCTAAGAAACGCTTATGGGGACCAGGGCGACACAAAGGCGGGATTGATCGCTGCACTTACTACGCCGCTGAACGTGGAAAGCGGGCAGTCCAGCGCTGGGCACCCTGGTACGTAGACGGGAACGCGCAACGGGCTTTCGCCGTGGCCCGTCCGCATCGCGTCCAACGACTGCACCGTGAAGAACGTCCGCACGAAGCTTTCCCCACCGGCATTCTGAAGCAACTCAAAGACGAGCGCGCCGCCGGGCGGCGTATCGTTGAGTTGATCGCCTTTCGCAAGCCAGGAAAGTCCGAGCATCGTCGAGAGTTCCGCCAGCTGCGTATCGTGTCCGGATAAGAAGACAAAGCGTGCCTGCGGGGGTACCCGCGTTCCGGCGACCGGCTTCCCCGTAGCGCCCTGCTGAAGCGTCTGCAGAATGTGTGCCATGATGTTCGACGAGTGCGCGCGCGCCGCGTAGCGATTGTGCTCGAGCCGCTTCCCGAGGACGTGCAGCTGCAGCAGCGTGAGAAGCTTGCTGTGGTCGACGCGCCCCCAACCAACAACTGCGTGACCATCGGTATACTCGAGCAGCAGATTCTCAGCGACGTCGCCAGCCATGTCGAAGCCACCGTCGAGGCTGGCGAGACCTCCGTCACCGTCGTTGGATACCGTGGTCGGCACCTGTGAGATCTCTTTGCAGCGCCCCGACGTGCATCCCAAGATCTGCTCCATGGTCGTAAACGCCGGCGCGTAGGCCTCTTCCATACCGCTGAAGCTTCCGCCGACTGCGCCGAGGACGGCCGCTTTCGCTTCGGTCTTATTGGCGACGCCGAGGCCCGGTAGCGGATCGAAGAGGGCATCGTTATCACTGCTCGCATGGCCGACGGTGATGTTGCAACCCGGCGCAAAACCTTGCACGATCGCCTCACCCGTGGCTTTGGTCCGTTGATCGACGTCGGCCCAAACGAAAACCGATCCGGCCGGCGGGCAGCCGCTCTCGCTCAAACCCAGCATGCCGCCGTAATAACGACGATAGTATGCGCCAAACTGGCGCATCAGCGACGCGCCGTGCGGCGTGAGATATCCGGGCTGCTGACCGCTCCACGACGGCCACGGTTGGCTCGCGTACGCTTGCAGCTCGGTAGGATGCGTCGGCGATCGGACGCCGTGACGGCTAAGGACGACCACCATTCGCAACGATGAGCTTTGCGCCGCCGGCGCACTCCAGGCCACCGTCCCAGCGCCAAACGCCAAGGCACAGAATAGCAAAACGAAGACAAGGAATTTGTTCATGGCGGCATTATAGGCGCCCCGGATGACACCTATATGAAAGTTAAGGCGTGAGCGCCGCTCCCGGAGTGAAGCCCCCGATCGGGATGGTGGTCACTAACGTACCGCCAGGATAGTCGAACACGCCAACTCCATAGTTGAAGCCTTCGGGGCCGTAGATCACGTTTTCGGCTTTGTTGATGGCGCTGCGGTCTGCGCTGGGGACGGTAATCGTCCCGGACGGCGACGTCTGCCCGGGAGGATAAATCAAGATTTCGCTCAGGCCAAAGTCTGACACGACGAGGTTATTCTTCTTGTCGACGATCACGCCGGATGGCTCGGAGAGTCCGGTCAGGCCGAGATTCGTGCCCGAGCCGCTCGCGTTGGCGTATTTCACGACGGCACCCCCAGAGCCGTTGGTGCCGTCGGCATAGAGATTGTTCGACGCGTCGACGGCGACGCCGGCGGCGTAGGTCAGAGCTGAGTTCGTTAGCCGGGTGCTCGGTTCCGTGGCACCAGGCGGATACACGTCGATGCCTCCGGCGATGTCGACGGCATAGACGTACCCGTTGCTTCCGACGGCAACGTCGTCGGGTCCATCGGAGTCTGTCAATGTCAGCGAAGGGCTCGTTGCCCCCGGCTTGTAGACCGTGATCGTGTTCCCGCTCAGGTTTGAGACGTACAGTTTGCCCTTCTTGTCGGTGGCGAGTCCTTCGGGCTGGTTAATCCCGTCGGTGATCTGTCCGACCATCGAATATTTCGGCACTGAAAATATGTCGACGATTCCTTGTCCTTCGTCCGAAACGTAGAGCAGCTTCTTCTTTCTCTTCCTATCTGGCGACATCCAACCGCGCAGGGTTGAGATGTGCGATAGCACGCCGTTCGGGCCGATTCCGTGGCGTGCGGCTCCCTGCGTCTGATTGACTGATCCGGGAGCGAAGCCGGTCGGCAGGTTGCTCGCAGAGCATGCCGTGAGCGCGACCCCTAGAACGCCGGCCACACCTAAAAATCGTAAGCTTTTCATCTGCACCGGCGATTGGTTTCGCGGGCGGGCGGCACCTCCCCTAAATTCCGAACTTGACGGTGAACCAGTAGCTCCTGAAGGGTAGGCCGAACTGCTCGGCGCTTTGCGCGAGGGCGCTCGTGGGGCCGCCATTCTGGCCAAGGCCGAAGAAATTCTGCGGAACGTAAACGCCGTATCCGATCAACCCGTATTGCTGCGCGGCGCTATTGAAAAGATTGTAAATGCCGAGGTTCAAAGCCGTCTGGCTGTTTGGCGCGCTGTAGGAGACGGCCGCATTTGTCAACCAGAACGGATTGCGGTTCCATGAGTTGTTTGGTCCGAAGTACGACGTGTCCATGCGCGCGCCAAAACCAATGGGACTCGTGTAGGCGAGGCCGGCGGTCCCGACCCGCAACGGTATGCCGTAGATTTGGCCGCCGTCGATCAGGTTAGTATTCGCAATTAAAATGTCGGTCGGTACTCCGAGGTACGCGGCCGATTGAATGGTGTATCCAGCGTTGAACGACACGTTTCGGGTGATACCGACGTTCGTCGAGAGCACGATACCGCGATAGCGCGCTCCCGCGGCGTTAAATGTGGTCGAAAACGCCAGATTCTTTTCGCTCGGGTTCAATCCAGGACACGAGCTTAGGCGCTGCAATGCCTTATCGATGTAATCCTGCGGAACGGTGATGCCGGGAAATCCGACGATTGAAACGTTGCCGTTGAGCAGCGCCTGACTCTCCCACGATTGATAAAGATCGGCTTGGATGTTCGTGGTCGCGTTAAAACGATGGCCGAGCGCGAGCTCCAGGTCTTGCGCCGTCTCCGGTTGCAGCTGCGGATTCGCGACCGAGGCGATGGAGACGAGCGCTCCGCTTCCGCTCGTCGCCGGCGGGCAGTTGATGCTCGACGGCGCGCCGTAGACCGGCGGTGCAAATGCAAGCAGCGAAGGATCGGGCTCGCTATAAGACCGCCCGCCGGTCAGCCGGATCACGTCGCTGGGGGTCGGCCGGTAGACAAGCGAAACGCGCGGATCGAAATGCGTCGACGACGTATCGAGGGAGCGTTGGATCCAGAAGCTGCCGAATGCCTGAAACTTGTCGCTCGGAGTCCACGTATCGCGCAAAAAGTAACTCGCCGTCGCCAGATAGAGCGGCGGATTGGTTCCAAAGACGTTATAGGTCGTACCGTTCGCCAACGAATAGGGAAACTGCCCGTTCGTGTTCGACTGGTGCAGCCAGCTGTACCCGAAGCCCAGATCGTTCTTGGACATCGGCAGATCGTAGCTGAGCAGATACCCGCGGTTGCTGTAAAGGTTTAGGAAGTTGGGTCCGGGTCCGTACGGCCCAATCGCGGCCCCTGGGCCCTTCTGTTCGTTGTAGTTGTAGGCGTCGACGAAACCTTCCAGGGTCATGATTCCGGAGCCGATCTGTTGATTCGCGCGCGCGTCATAATCGACATTGCCCAGCGTTCGCCAGCGATCGATGCTGCCACCGAACGGGCCGTAGAAGTTGACGGCATACTGCTCCGGATTCATGCACGTAAAGCCTCGCGCGTTATCGACGAGCACGGCGATGCTGTCGTGGCATGAACGCGGCGTTCCGTTGACCAGAATCGTATTGAGGCCGCCCTTGCTGGCCTTGATCGAAGCCAGCGTCTGCTGCGCGCCGAAGAGCACGTATGGGAAGGTCTCGTAGTCGTTGTCGCCGTTTCCGGTGGAGTTCGACCAATCTTGGGCCGAATATGCAGTAAACTGCAGCGACGTCTTCGGCGAAAAGTCGTAGACTAGCTTGCCGACAAAGTTACGCTGCACGTAGCCACCGCTCACCCAATACGTGTTGACGAGGTTGTTGACGTTCGCGTGAGTGAGATCGGGCGGCGGCGCGTTCGACTTGTAGCCCGGGTTAACCACGCTGGTTTGAAGCAGCGCGTTCTGAGTGATCACCGCGCCGGGGAAGTTTCCCGTGGTTCCTTGGGTACCCCAGGCGATGGCGTACCCGAGTTTTCCCACGGTACCGGTCCCGAGCAAGCCGGTAAATGCCTTCAGGTTGCTTCCGACACCCTGGGTAACCGTGAGGTGATTCTGCTGCGTGGGATTGATCGTTAAGAAGTTTACGGCGCCGGCGATCGTCGTGGCGCCAAAGAGGCCGGTTGCGCCCGAACCAAAGATGACGTCGGCGCCGCTGACGCCCCAAAACGGCGAAACGTTATAGTTGTAGCCGTTGCCGAATGCACCAACCGGTCCGATCGGATGTCCGTCGAGGAGCGTTGCGGTTTCGGTGGGATCGAAGCCGCGAATGGAGAGCGACATATCATCACCGACCGACGAACTGGTCGACGTGATGACGCCCGGAATGGTCGTTAATACGTCCCCGAACCGCTGAAAACCCTGGCTCTGAAGAATGTTGGCATCGACGTGCGTGCTAATCGTCGCCGTCGTTTGTAGTGAGGTCCGTCCCCCGGCGACCACATAGCCAATCTGCTTGAGGCCCTGGCGCGCGCGGTTGATCGCAATTTGAAAGGAAACTTCAGGGGCCTCCGGAGAGACCAAGAGGTCGGGAGAGAGACGTGTCGCCTGATACCCGTTCGCGTTGACCAAGACGACGTACGTCCCCGGGGAGATCCCCGGAACTGAGAAGTTGCCTGCGGCATCGGTTCGCCCGGTAGCAATGTGAACGCCGCCTCGCACCAGTTCGACGGTCGCGCCGGGAACCGGTAACCCGCCCTGCGTGTCGAGGATGCGACCGGAAACCGTCGTGGTCGCGGTGGGCGCGGCCGTCGTCCGCATTGCGAAGGCCAGAAGTAGCAGAAATGCCAGCGCTGTGGCGCGCGAGAGTACGTTCGCACGTCCTGTCATACCGCCAAGAATGGCTGATGAAGTTTATTATAAACTTATGCTGGTCTTAACCTCGCGCATAACTTTGAGTTCATGTTGAGTTCACGTCGAAGCCGTACAATCTCTTGATGGTATCGCGCGCTTTAGCACTCGTTGCCGTACTTTCGCTTGCCCCGCCGGCGCCCGCCGCAGGCCAAGGAGACGTCGCTACCGCGCTGCGCGCGCACATCAAGCACGTTTTTGTGATCTATCAAGAGAATCACTCGTTTGACAACTACTTCGGAACGTACCCCGGCGCCGACAACCTCGCCAGCGCCGAAGCCCAAGCGCACGGCTTTCGCCAATACGACGCCATCGGCAAGAGTTGGGTGACGCCGTTTCGGATCGCCGATCCCGCCACCGAATCGCCCTCCCAGTCGAGAGACGTCGTCGCGGAAAAGATGAACGGCGGCGCGATGGACGCGTTCGTCTCTACCCAGGAGAGGCTTTCTCTGAAGAAATTCGCGCCGGAGGGCGCCCGCAGCGTCGGCCTGCTAACAATTTCGCACTACGACTGCGATACGATTCCATTCCTTTGGAAGTACGCGCACGCGTTTACGCTCTTCGATCACATCTTCAGTGCGATGATCGGTCCGTCGACGCCAAACGCACTCTATCTGATCGCGGCGCAGGCCGGCTCGGTTACGAACGACCTCGATCCCGCCTACGGTCCGTACTCCGAAGCCGACAAAGCGTATCAGGCGCCGCAGCGTTATCCAACCCTGATGATCCCGCTGGCCGGCAGCGACGCGAGCCAAGCGACCAACGAAACCGAGGGCGTCGGGAGCGATCTCGGTGCTGCAGTTGCCAGCGGCCGCGGGCCGATACCGTGGGGTTGGTATCAAGAAGGCTACGTTTCACCGACCCTCGCGCTGCCCGGATACGAAACGCATCACAACGCGCCGCAATACTTCGGGTATCTTCGGCAAAACGATGTCTTTTGGCGCAACGTGCACGACGCGCAGGCGATGCTCAAGCAGCTGCGCGACGGGACGCTCCCGGCGCAAGGCATTTTCTACATCAAGGGCAGCTCGCAAAACGGCTTTGGCTGGAAGCCTGCAAATACCGATCCCTACGTTCAAGCGAACTGGCTGGGTGATGACGATCATCCCGGTTCGGGCGATACCGACGCGCAGATCGGCCAACGCTTCGTCGCGACCTTCGTCAATGCAATCGCGCACAGCAAATATTGGAGCGACTCGGCAATCGTGGTTACGTGGGACGATCCGGGTGGTTACTACGATCACGTGCCGCCGCCCCAGTTCAGCGCCTGCCCCGATCAAAAGCCCTGCGGCGACGGCCCGCGCCTGCCCTTCATTCTTATCTCACCCTATGCGCGCGGCGGGGACGTCGTCTCCGATAAGGGCGACCAGACTTCGATCCTTAAGTTGACCGAGCGTCTCTTCGGACTACCAAGCGTGGGGCCGCGCGATGCCAATCCGGCGATCACGGATCTGTTGGGAGGGTTCGATCCGGCGCGCCTCGCCGGCACGACGCCGCCGATCGACGCGTCTGAGGCCGAGATCCCGGATGCGATCGTCAATACATTTCCACTGCAGATGAACTGCGGGTCGCTCGGAATCCAACCCGTGGCGCTACCAAATGCTCCCTCCGCGCCGCCGGCGAACTTCAATCCCCGTCCGCGCCGCGCAAAAGCGCCGTCCTGAGGAGAACCGATGCCAATAGTAGTAGCAGCGCCACCGCAGCGCGTTCCGGTTTTCAGCGGATTCGACTACGTCACCGTCGACGAAGCACGGCACCGGGTTTATGCGGCGCATAGTGCGAGTAAGCGGTTGCTCATCGTGGACGCCGCCACCGGAAGAGTCGCGGCACAAGTCGACGTGGGACCGATGCACGGCGTGGCCGTAGACCCCGCGACCGGCCTGGTCTTCACCGGCGATGGGACCGATCAAGCGCTCTCGAAAGTCGATCCATCTTCGGGGAAAGTCGTCGCCAATGTGGACGTACCCGGCAATATCGATGCCATCGCCTATGACCCGTCGCACCACCGCGTCTATGCCGACCAGGACGGAGGCGCTTCGGTCTACGTGATCGATGGCGCGACGATGAAGTTGATCGGCACGATCGCGATGCCGGCCGACGACCTCGAATCGCCCGCGGTTGACCCTTCAACCGGCGTACTCTATCAGAATCTCGCAAATGGCGGCGGATTTGCGGTGATCGATCCGGCCTCGTTGAAAGTAACAAAAGTGGTCAAGACGCCGCAGCTCACCGACAACCATCCGCTGGTATTCGTGCCCGGTGCAAATCAGGTGATCGTTGGCGGCACCAACGGCGTGCTTTCGGCTTACACGCCCGACGGCACCCATGTCGGCGACGTGGCAGTGCAACCGCGCATCGACCAGTGCAGCACGGGGTCGAAGGGTAATCTCGTCGTTTGTGCCGGGCGTGGCATCGTGACCGTGATCGCAACGAAACGCGCAGCTGCGCCCCGTGTCGTCGGCCGTATCGACACCGGTCATCAAGGGCTGCATACCGTCGGAATCGACGAAGCCACCAACGATCTTTGGGTTGTCTACTCCGACGCGCGCGGCGACTGGGTGCAGCGCCTCAAATGGACGCCCTAGCTCCTACGTGCGTATCCTAGTCGTCGAAGACGACGAACCGCTGCGCACCCTGCTGCGACGAGGTCTCTCCGAGGATGGCTACGTCGTCGACACCTTAGCCGACGGCGACGATTGTGAAGCATATTTGGCCGGAGCGCACTACGATGCAATCGTTCTTGACCTCAACCTGCCGCGCGAGGACGGACTCTCGATCCTGCGCCGCGTGCGCAAACAAGGATATCGGACGCCCGTCTTAATTCTCACGGCCCGTGACGGCGCCGCCGACGTCGTCGCCGGCTTGGACGCCGGTGCGGACGATTACTTGCGCAAGCCCTTTCTCTTCGACGAGCTCGAGGCGCGGCTGCGGTCGCTGGGGCGCCGTCCACCGAGTTGGATCGATACCGTGCTGCGCGTCGGCGACTTGGTCTTCGATTCCGAAACGCGCGAAGCGCATCGCGGCCCGCGCGATCTGCACCTAACCGCAAAGGAAGGCCTCTTCCTCGAGGTGATGATGCGCAATCCCGGACGCACGGTGACGCGCCGGATGCTCGAAGACCGCCTCTGGGATCGCGAGAGCGATCGCGTCTCGAACGTTCTCGACGTTTACGCGCGACGGCTGCGGAAGAAACTTACCGAGCGAGGTGAGCCGCAGTTGCTGCACACGCTACGCGGCTTAGGGTATCGGCTCGAGGCGCCATGAGCATCCGCGCACGCTTTACGGTCACCGTCGTCGCGATCATGGCGGTAACCATTGCGCTCTTCGCTAGCCTCTCGATCGTCGCGCTCGATCGCACGCTGCGCTCCGGCCTGGAGTCCCGGCTGCGCTCCGCAGCGCAGACAATTGCGATGACGGTAGACGTCCATGAGGGTCGCATCTCCGTCGACGCCGGCGATCTGCGTTCGATCACATCGCTCAACGCGGGCACGCCCTTCGCCGTCTACGGATCCGATGGCAGCCTTATCGCCGGCACGCCACCTTCATCGGAAGCGCGCGGCTTGCAAACTGCCGTGGTTCCGGTAACCCGTGACGATCAAACGTTCGGCCACGTCGCGGTTTGGCAATCAGATCTCTGGATCGGCGAGTTCGCTCGTAACGCCGCGATCGTTTCGTTTGGCATCGGCCTCCTCCTGATCGCGCTCGGCGCAATCGTTTCACGCCGCGTCGCCCAACGCGTGCTGGCACCCGTCGGGGAGATCGCGTCGTTAGCCGAGCGCATCGAAGCCCACGATCTCTCAGGGCGCCTCGATGCGGATGGCTGGGACGAGCTCGGCCGTCTCTGCGCGTCGTTCGATCGCATGCTCGATCGCCTTCAATCGGCATTCGAACGCGAGCGGCGTTTCGTCGCCGATGCCTCGCACGAACTGCGGGCCCCGCTCGCGGTCTTGCGCGCCGAAACCGACCTCGCGCTGCGCCGTCCGCGGGACAATATTGAATATCGTGCCGCGTTGCTCTCAATCGCGCGCGAATCGGCGCGCCTCGAGGAGCTCGTCGACGAGTTGCTCGCCGTGGCGCGTGCCGAGGTGGACGCACGGCAACGCCAGACGCTCGATGCCGGTGAGCTCGTTCGGCAACTCGGCGATCGCGTTCGACCGGCGGCCGCGACGCGCGGCATCGACGTGCGCGTCGAAGCCGCTGGAACCGCGCTAGCGCAAGCCAACCGCGCGACGCTCGAGCGCGCACTGCTCGCGATCGTTCACAACGCGATCGAGTACGGGCGCGACGACGGCGTCGTTTCGCTGCGCGCGCTTCGGAACAACGATGCCGTGCGCATCGAGATTGCCGATGATGGGCCGGGGTTCACGCCGGATGCGCTGGCACACGCAACCGAGCGATTTTGGCGCGGCGATGCCGCGCATCCGCGGGGCGGCACGGGGCTTGGCTTGGCGATCGCGCGCACGATCGTCGAAGCCAATCGCGGGAGCATGGAGCTCGCCAATGTGGCGAGCGGCGGGGCGATCGTCACGATCGTGCTTGCCCCCTCATCCGACGATTCCGGTTCGTTCACGTAGCGTTCATTCAGCGCCGCTATTCTGTCGGGGTGAGCCCCGCCCGGTTTTCGATCCGTCACGCGCGGGCGATCGCCTTTCTTACCGTGGTCATGGTGTGTGCGGGGGTTTGGGCGTACCTCCGCACACCCGCTTCGATCCTCCCGGAAATGCGCTTCTCGCGTATCGACGTCGTTGCCGACGTCGGTGATCTTCCGCCGGAACAAGCCCGCGTGGCGGTCACGCTACCCTTGGAACGAGCCTTTCTCGGGCTACCCTCGGCGCAGAAAGTAACGGCGACCTCCGCGCAAGGCAGCTCCGAACTCGTCATTGCCTTCGACCCGAGAAGTTCGAGCGTCATCGACCTGCAATATGTCAACGCCGCGATCTCGCAGACGCGCAGCGAGTTGCCGCCGGATATCTCCGTCCAGGCGGCCGTGGTGACGCCGCAGACCGAGCCGGTGCTCTCATATGCGCTGACGTCGCCGGTCCTTTCACAGTCGCTCGTCCGCGAATACGCGATACGCAATCTGGTGCCGGCGCTCTATGGAATCGACGGTCTCGCGCGCATCCTGGTCGTCGGCGGCGCGCAACGCGAGTATCACGTCGATCTCGATCCGGCATCGTTAGCTGCGGCCGGTCTTTCGGCCAAAGACGTTAGCGACGCGATCGCAACCGCCAACGGCGTCACCGGTGTCGGTCTCGCGCAGGGTGACTCGCAGCGAAGCGCCATTCTGGTGGATGCCGGCCTGCGCGACGGCGCGCAGCTCGCGAACATCGTCGTGACGAACCGGACGGGCTCTGGATTGCGCGTCGGATCGCTCGGCAGCGTGCGCCTCGGCGTGGCGCCGCTAACTGCGCAGATGTCGTTCAACTCGACGCACGCCGTTGCGCTTAACTTCTATGCCCTCCCCGGCGCCGACAACGTTCGTATGGCGCAAGCCATTAAAGCACGGCTTGCCGCTATCGCCGATCGGATGCCCGGCATCACCGCACACCGCTACTGGGACGCTACCGACTTAATCGTCGCTTCGCAGGCGAGCTTGCGCGACGCGATTTTCGTAGGAGCATTGCTCGCACTTGGGGTCATCTACTTTTTCCTTCGCAACTTTCGGATGATGCTGGTTGCGGCGCTGGTGATTCCAGCCGCGTTGGCGATCTCAATCTCCGCAATATCGCTTTTCGGCGAGACGCTCAACATCATGAGCGTCGGCGGCCTCGCAATCGCCGTTGGCTTGATCATCGATGACACGATCGTCGTCGTCGAGGGCATCGCGCGGACCGGTGATGTAGCGAGGACGATGCGCCGGTTAATCCCACCGATGACGGCGTCGACGCTGGCGACCGTCGTCGTCTTCGTCCCGCTAGCAGTGCTTTCGGGCGTGAGCGGCGCTTTCTTTCGCGCGCTCGCACTGACGCTTTCGTGCGCGCTTCTCGTCTCGCTCGCGCTCGCGCTCTTCGTTACGCCGCTGCTCTTTCGCGCGTTGCTCGGACGCGGAACGCCGCATGAGGAGAATCCCGTCATTGCGCGCGCACTGGACCGCTACGAGCCGATCCTGCGTTGGGCGCTCGCTCGGCGCGCGGCCGTCTATTGGTCGGCCGGCGGCGTGTTGGCCATTACGGTCGCGTTGCTCGCGCTGCTTCCCAGCGACTTTCTTCCGCAACTCGACGAAGGCCAGTTCGAGATTGCCTACCGCATGCCGGTCGGCACGACGCTGGCAGCCAGCGATGCCGCGGCGACTTCGCTGGAGCGCACCGTGCTGGCCGATCCTGCGGTGGCGTCGGAGGGACGTTTCACCGGAATCGACACCAACGGCTTCTCGCCGACACCGGCACGGGCCGGGATCATTCGGGTCCGGCTGAAGCCGCTCGGTAAGCGCGCGTCCTTCGAAACGATCGCCGACCGCCTTCGCGCACGACTTGCGGAAGTTGTGCCGGCGGCGCAGCTCGACGTGCACCAGATCCTTGAAGACATGATCGACGACATCTCCGGCGCACCCAAGCCGGTCGAACTCGTCATCAGCGGGAACGATCAGGCTACGCTCGCGCGGAGCGCAAAGCGCGTCGCCGATGGTTTGACGTCGGTGCCGGGCGTGACCGATGTCTTCTCCGGGATCGACATTGACGACCCGACGCTGCACGTGCTGCCGAACTTTGCGGGGCTCGCGCGTAGCGGAACGAACGCCGGCGGTCTCGCCTCGGCAATCGCCGCGGCCGCGCAGGGCACGATTGCAACCGATCTGCCCGAATCATCAGCGACCGTTCCGGTTCGCGTTACCGTTGCCGGCGGCGCAAACGCGCTGCCCGAAATGCTCATGCTCAGCGGCGGCGCGGTTCCACTCGAACAGCTCGCCGGCACCGCAATCGACCGCACCGCGACCGATGTTACCGAGATCAACGGGCAACGCGTGGCGCTGGTCACCGCCAACACGACAGGCCGATCGCTCTCGACGACGATTGCCGGCGTTCGTGAGGCCGTTGCGCTCGCCGGGTTGCCGCCAGGCTACCCCGCGGAGATTCAGGGTGCTTACCGCGCGCAACAAGAATCGTTTCGCGAGTTCGCGGCGGTGATCACGATCGCGATTGGTCTGGTTTTCTTCGTTATGTTGGTCGCGTTCGGATCGTTCCGTCAACCGCTCGTCATTCTCGCTGCGGTTCCGCTCGCCCCAATCGGCATCGCGATCGCTCTTACGATTACGCATACGTCGATCAACGTCGCGTCATTCATGGGCTGCTTGCTGCTCGTCGGCCTCGTCGTAAAGAACGGCATTCTCTTAGTCGATGCCGCGAATCGCCGGCGCGCCGAAGGCCACGAGGTCGACGATGCACTGATGCTTGCAGGTCGCGAACGTCTCCGGCCGATTCTGATGACCGCGCTCGCCGCCATTGGCGGCTTGCTGCCACTGGCTTTTGGAATCGGGGCGGGCGCTGCGATGGAACGTCCGCTCGCGATCGCAGTCGTCGGCGGCCTCTCTACGGCGACGCTCTTTACGCTCGTTCTGATTCCGGTGCTCTACGCGTCGTTCTACTCCCGCGAAAGGCAATCCGCATGATTGCCACGCTCGCGCTTGCCGCGATTCCGGTTTTCGCACAGCTTTCGCTCGCCGACGCGCAACAACGCGCAACCGCCAACAACGTCGATGCGCAGGTTGCACTTGCAGCGGTGCGCCGCCGTGAAGCTTCGCTACACCTCGCCCGCATCGGAGCCGTGCCGCATCTCATCGGCGACTACTCGCTCTCACCACAAGCGAACGCGCCCACCACCGGGACGGTCGAGCAGCATTACTTCGCGGTTGGCGCGGGCATCTCGATCAACGATCTCGTTGGCGCCTCAAACTCGATCCGCGCGGCGGCCGGCGATTTGCTCGCCGCAGAGCGCGGCGCCGACGCCGCCGGCATCGCGGCCCGCGAGAACGCCGTAAAGCTCTATTTCGCCGCCCTTCAAGCGATTGCACTCGAAAGTTTTCGTAGCAGTGCGCTGCTTGGCGCGCAGCGCGACCGCAACGCCGCCGATCTGCGCGCACACAACGGCGCAGCTCCGCAGCTCGACGTCGTTCGCGCCGACGTAACGCTGGCGCAAGCGCATGCCGATCTGGCCCGGGCCCAGGCCGATCGCGATGACGCCGTCGATGCGCTCGCGTCGGCGACCGGTATCGATCCCGCGGGCTTATCGGCCGTAACGGCCGTTCCCATTTCGGCCGAGCCGCCGCTCGACGTGACGCGTGCCGTCACCCGTGCGCTCGCCGGCCGGCCGGAGTTAGCCGCACTGCTCGCCACGATCGAAGCGCGCAACGCCGACGTTAACGCGGCACGCCAATCGTGGATGCCGTCAACGACGATTCAGGGCGGCTATGAGAAAGGCGTCGACACCGGGATTCCCGTGCAAGGCGCCCAGGTCGCCGCGCACCTCGACCTTCCGCTCGCATCGGGCAGCGACGACCGCGTCGCCTCGGCGGAGACCGAGGTGGATGAGGCTTACGCGCAACTCGTCGACGAACGTCGCAAAATCAGGCTCGAAGTTGCCGCCGCCGTTCGCGATGCGCAGGCGCAGGAGTCGGCGGCGAAAGGCGCCGATCGCGCGCGCAGTGAGGCCGAGCGTGCGCTGACCGCGGTGGAGATCGGCTATCGCGAGGGTGCAAGTTCCAGCCTCGACGTCGCCGACGCGCGGCGCACCTACGACCAGGCCTCGGTCGATGCGCTCGTCGCCGAATATCAGCGCGCGGTCGCGTTTGCGATCCTCACGGTGATCGTCCCGTGAATCGTGCGCGCACACTTTGGCTAACGGCGCTCGGCCTTGTGGTGCTCGCCGTTGCGCTGTTTTGGATGACTCGGCGCGGTGCCGAAACGCAGCCGAGCGCGCTCCAGCCGCAGGTTACGCTGGCAACGGTGCGCGAGGGCAGCGTTGCGGAGAGCATCGAGCTTGCGGGACGAGTTGGACCGCCGGCGGGCACGCAAACGAAACTGGCATTTTCGGTTCCCGGCACGATCGCCGGCGTCGACGTGCGCTTAGGCGAGCACGTCGAACGCGGCGCCACGCTCGCTCATTTGGATCCAACGCCGTATGCTTTGACGGCGCAGCAGGCGCAGGCCGAGGCCGGCGCGGCGACGCAAGGCGCCGCGCTTGCAGGCATCGATCGGATATCGGTAAGGCTACGCGTCGACGAAGCGGAGCTCGCACGCCAGCGGCGTCTCTATCACGCCGGAGTCGTCGCATTACGCGACGTGCAGGCGGCGGAAGGAACGGTGGCAGCCGATCGTGCCGAAGGTGCGAGCGCGAGCGTGCAGCGGGCCCAAGCACAGGAACAGTCGCGCGCGGCGATGTTGCATGCAGCCGGCGCAAGCTATGACGTCGCGCGCACGACCCTGCGCGCCCCGGCCGCCGGTTCGGTCGTCGGCGTTTTCGTCCAACCCGGGCAGACGGTCGACTCGACCATCGCCGTCGTCGCACTCTCCTCGGATCAGCAAGGCGTCGCGACGCTCGACGTTCCCGTCACCGAGTTAACGCGCATCACGGTCGGCGACCCGGTCGAAGCGCACGCGAGCAAAATCGGTTGGGACGGACGCGTCGATGGAATCGCGACGGCGGTCGATCCCGCCACCGGTCTTGCCGTGCTGAGCGTGTCGGGCGTTCCGGCGGGTACGCCCGCAGGAACTCCGATAGACGCTTCCGTCGTCGTTGGAGAATCCCACGGGCTCGTGGTGCCGGCAGCAGCAATCATTGAAGACCCGCAAACCGGCGCGCAGCTCGTCTTCGTTCGGCACGTCGATCGGAGCGGTGTCGCGCATTTTTCCGCGCGAACGGTTGCCGTTGGGGTGCGCAACGCGCGCGTCGCGCGCGTCGTTTCGGGTCTGCGCCCGGGCGAGCAGGTCGCGGCGGAAGGCGCCGTCGACCTGCTTACTTCTTTTTCTTCTTCTCGCTGATCGCGACGCCAAACGGATTTTCGATCGGATTATTCTAGGGCGTCGGCGATGGGCGGGGCAGGTAGCTGCTGCAGAGCGAAGCGCTGCTCATTACCGCTTTAGCGGCGTCGTTTTCGCGGGTCGCGGTTGCGTCGATCGTCCAGCGTAGCGCCTCGAGTAGCCGCGTGACCGGATTGTAGCCGAGCGTCAGACCGGGAACGGTCGCCAAGTCGATGTCGTACGGATTCGGCGGAAGCCCGGCATAGTTTGGGTTTGCTTCGAGCGGGTTCAGCGCCGGCGCCGGCGTCGACGTGCCGGCGCTGCTGATGTCGGGCTTGCTCAACGAGCTGATCAAGCCTTCGTCGGCGTGTTGAAGATCGGCCATCTGTTGCGTGTCGACGAATCCACTGATGATGTCGAGCGAGGCGTTCTGCGCCGCCAGCGCTTTGAGCAGCTTGGCTCGAATATCTTGCAGCTGCTTGTCGTCGTCAGGTTGTCCCGTTCCGTTGAGGAGCGTAGGAGAATCGAGCATCGTTTCAATCGCGATGATGTTGTTGGCGATCGGCCGGATCAAGTTTTCCATCCCTTGAAGGGCCAGCTGCTGCGATGGGTTCGACGTGCCGCCGGGATCGCCGGAGGCGGGATTACTGTCGGCTGCCGACCCGCCGCTGCCGTAGAGCGCCGCAGCATTATACTGCTTGAAAAGGTCCGGACTCTTTTTGATCGTCGAGTCGTTCTGCAGCATCATGCCGACGGCCGGGGCGATGTGCTCGTGCAGCTCGCTGCAGAGCGGACGCGTCACAATATGGTAGATCTGGGGCGGCGGGGTCGGCGAGGGGGTCGCCCCCATCGCAAGCATGACCGCAAGCCCAACGAGTGCTCGGTGCATCAACGTTCTCTACGTTTACGACGCTCGACCAGACCTGCCTGTGACGATTAGATATACTTTGCCAACCAGGCAAGGATCAGGTGAAGTCGCTCGACCCGGTGAATCGGCGAGCCGGTCCTTGAGAGATCGTGATTTTCGTCTGGGAAGTCGACGTACTCAACGTTCTGCCCGAGTATCTTTAACGACGTGAACTCTTGCAGCGTCTGGTCGACCGGCGCGCGCGTGTCTTCGTCTGCGTGAAGCAGCATCACCGGCGTCCGCACGGCGGCAACGTAGGTAAGTGGCGAAAACTTTGCGTAATCGGCGCTTGCCGGATCCCACGGCGGACCCCAGTTGTAGTAGCCGCCGCCCAGCCCATTTTTGCCCGCAAAGTCGGCCGCCAGATTTTCGCTTTGCATGTTGCTTACCGCGCGCTCGGCGACGGCGACCTTGTAGCGGTTCGTATGCCCGATCACCCAGAGCGTCGCGTAGCCGCCATACGAACCGCCCAAGACGCCCAGTCGCGTCGCGTCGACGTCGGGACGACGCACCACCGCATCCATGACTGCCTGCACGTCGGCGAACATCGCATCCCCGTAGTTGCCTTCGAGCGATTTTTCGAAGGCATAACCGTGTCCGGTGCTGCCGGCCGGATCGCTGAACACCACGTTATAGCCCGCGGACGTATAGAGCTGAAACTCGTGGAAAAAGGTGTCGCCGAACTGCGTCTCCGGTCCGCCGTGAATGTCCAGGAGCGTCGGATGCTTCGCCCCCGGCGTGCCGCCGGTCGCCGGCATGAACCACGCCTGAACGTCGAAGCCGGCCGGATCTTTTACCGTAAACTCTTGCGCCTTCGACAGCGTCGCCGACGCGAGATATCCGGCGTTCACGTCGGTCAGTTGTCGCGGCGTGCCGCCCGCGACGCCGGCCACGTAAACATCGGCCGGATGCGCGAAATCGCTATAGAGATAGGCGACGCGGCTGCCGTCGTGCGAAACCGAGCAGGACCAGGCTTCGCCGTGCGGCGGCGTGACGTCGGCAAACGCTCCGCTCGTCAAATCGAGCGAGCGAAGGTTGGAATAACCTGGACCGTCGACGTTGAGCAGCGCGAGCTTTCCGCCCGGCAGCGGCGCTCCGCAGAGACCGCCACCCTCTTTCATATCGGCGAGCAGCGAATCGCCCCATCCGACGGTGTCACGCGCAACGACGATGCGGCGATCCGAACCGTCGCGATTTGCCACAGCCAGCGCGGGCTGCTCTGCCGAGTCTTCCACATTGCCGGTCAGAAAATAGACGCGGCTCCCGTCGCTGCCGAAAAAGAAGCCACCGTTCGCCGGCAGCGGCGAGTCGAGCTTCGCCATCGTGCCTCCCGTTGACGGGATCGTATAGACGTCGCTTGGGCCGCTGTTGACCGATTCGTAGCGCAGCGAATCGAAGAGTATCGCGCGGTCGTCGGGTGACCATGCGTCAAAGTTCTCCGAATACTGCCCCGATGTCAGCTGCGTCGCATGGGAACCGTCGGCTGCGACCGTCCAGATATGCTGGTGGTCGCGATACGTGTAGCCCTGTCCGTTCGCCTCGAAGAAAAGCTGGTTGATGACGTTCACGTCGCTCTTCTGCTGCGAGTTCTTCGGCTTAAACCCCGCGCGTGCGAAGTCGACATAGGTGTCGTGGGCGGCGTCCGTTTCGGTCACGGCGAGCGCGATGCGATCGCCGTCGTGCGAGACCACCGGCGACGAGACGCCCTGCTTGATATGTGTCAGCTGCACGATTTTGCCGGTCGCGAGCGTATAGCGGAACAGCTGGGGCTTCTGCTTGTCAAGCGTCCGAACGAAGACGAAGCTTTTGCTGTCGGGCATCCAAGCATAATCGCCATCCCCAAGATGGCCGGTAACGTTGTGACGCTGATTTCCGCTGCGGACGTCAACGAGCTCGACCGTGCGGTCGTACGTATTCTTTGGACCGTTCATCCGCGAAGCTTCGACCAAAACGGCGGTGCCGTCGGGCGAGATCGATGCGTTGCTCAAGAAGGTAACCTTGAACAGGTCCTCCGGCTGGACCGCGGCCGCCGAGGCCGCGACCGGGAAAAGCCCAAGCATCAGGGCGGCAATAGGAAAATAGCGCATGCCCCTGATACCGCGCACCGCCCGCAACGGTTTCATTGTCACGTACCTTTGGCAGCGCCGGCATAAAAGATTACTTTGAAGATTGCCTGAGGGACGGTTATGAGGGTGTTCGGGTTGCCGTAGGCCAGGTAGATCTCGCTTCGGCGCAACCGCAAATGATAGGCGATGGAGACGTTCGAGCAGGTTCCGATACAGTCACCGCCGCCGTTGGGAACCGGCGGCGAGCCGACAACGCGCCGCAGTCCGATGGCGAAGGACGAGTTGCTGCTGATCTGATAGGCGTAGGAAAGGCTTTCGAACCACTGGATGTTATCGGGCGCCGGTGCGGGCTGCCACTGCGCGGTATCGTCGACTGCGAGCGTGAGCGCGCCGTGATTGCCGATGCGAATGGTCGTCGAGCGAAACCACGTGTCGAGAAACCCGGCGCCGTAGTGACCGGCATTGTACGTAAGCGTGGTCGGGTACGGCGCCACACCGTGGTTGGGGAACTGTCCGGGATTGTTCGTCTGCAGACCGCCGTCGTAGGTGAACGCAAACCCGGCGCTCTGCGAGATTGGCGTGAGCTGCTCGCCGAACCGCCAGTAGTTCGAGCCCGTGTAGAGCTGCAGATCCATCGCGTTCTTCGCAAGGATGTCGAGCAAGAGCTGATTGTCGCTCTGCGCTTCACCCAGTGTCGGTCCTTGATAGCGGTCGACGATTCCCGCAACCCCGACCGACGCAAGCTTATCGTTGCTGTCGAAATCCCAAATCTTGGCGCTGTACAGCGCGTAGCCGGCGATGCCCGGATGCCAGACGAACCCGGCGACCGGATTGTAGAATTCGCCGATCTTGCGCGTCGCTCCAAAGAAGCCGAACGTTTGATTCGACCAGCCGCCGCCGAGCTCGTAATACTGCGCTTCATCGGGCACCAGCACGTTGGTCCCCGAATCGCTGCCGTAGTTTGCATAGAGGTTGAGATGCTTGAGATCGCTATAGGAGACGCCGGTTTGCGTGACGTCGTCGTTCAAGCCCGGCAGACTCACGGCGACGTGCTGGATGCTTGAGTTCCAGCGGGTATCCGGCGAAACGAAATCGAGCGCGCTTGCGAAGTCGTTGCGCTGATCGCCGCTCGAGTCGAAGGCGGCAAAGCCAAGTGGTCCCTGCTTCCCTTCAACGGCGTAGCCTTCGGCCGGCGTCGGAATCGACGGTGTGTAGAGCGTTTGAATCGCCTGGCAAACGTTGCAGTTGAACTGGTTGTAGAAGCCGGCCGCCTGCGTAAAGAACGGCCGCACTTCGCTGTAGTAGCGTTGGTAGACCGTCGGCGAGATCGTTTGCTGGTCGAGTTCGACGTTGGAGTAATCCGGATGGAAGGTGGAGTAGAACGAGGCCGTTGGGGTAATCGGGATTGAGAGGTCGGCGCCAACCCGCGAGGTCGAGCCGCCGATCGTTCTGCTCGCGGCTTCGCCGAGCGCGTAGACTGCGGCCCGCGGCTTTGGGCGCGCCGCGATAATATTGGGAAGCTGCGGCAAGTCGATCGAGCCTGCATGGGCGTAGTCGGAGTTTCCATACGAGTCGGGCTGCATCTGCACTTTATCGTACGACCAGACTTCCTGCTCGCCGGTCGCGCGCACGTACCGGCAGAACTGCGCGTGCCACTTGCCGCCATGAGCGTTGCGCAGCACCTCGAACGGAATCCGCATCGTGACGGTGTAGCCGTTGCCTTGCGCTGTGCCTTGTGTTTCCCAGTTTGGCGAGTAGGCGGTGTTTTCGGAAGAAAACTCGTAATGCGTGCCGTTCGGGGTCGCGTAAAACTGGTAAAAGTAACCGCTGGTTCCGTTTGGCCAGAGATCGACCCAGACCGCATCGTCGCTGCCTTGCCCGACGTCGTTGGTGTGTTGCGCTGCCGCAATGGGCTCGCGCTGCGTCGCTGCGAACCGCACGTAAAGCGCGTGGCCGTCGGTCGATATCCAGGCTTTGGTCGACTCGCTCGCGGGACGCGAGTGCACGGGATCCCACGACAGGTCGACCTGCACCGCCTTCGCCCAATCGCTCACCGACGCGCTCGGATCGAGCGACGGATCGGGCGACTGCGGTATCGCGACTTGCGGGTAAGCGAGCGCGTAGCCCGTCGTTGCCGCGAGCGCAACCGTCGCAAGGAATGCGACGACTCTAACCGACATCAAAGAATTGCGCCGTCAAGGTTACTCTCGCTGCTTTGTCGCAGCGTTTGGGCGTCGACCGGCTCGCAACGCCGCGGCTCACGGCCGTTCCCGCAAATCTGCGCGCCGCGCAAATCGGCGCCGGCCATGATGGCACCGCGAAACGTAGCGCAGTGAATGCGCCCGTCCTGGTTACGCGTGCAGAGCTTCGCATTCCGAAAGCTCGCGTTATGCAGGTCGGCCCCATTAAAATTAGCGCCTTCGAGGTCGGTTCCGGCGAACTGCGCAGCGCTCGCCTTCGTATCCCGAAGATCGCTGCCGATCATCGAGATCCCCGAAAAATCCAGTCCCTGGATGTTTGTGCGGCTCAGGTCGACGCCGGTAAGCCTGGCGCCGCCGAATCGCGCTCCCGGCAGCTGGGCCTGGTTCAAATCGACGCCGGTGAGATTTGCATTGCGTAGGTCGGCGCCGCGCAAATCCGCCCCGGCAAAGTCGACGCCGGTGAGATTCGCGTTACGAAGGTTGGCATCGCGCAGATCGGCGCCGGCGAAATCGACGCCCACGTAGTTGACGCTTGCGAGGTCGGCGCCGCGCAGCTGACGCCCGGCAAACGAGCATCCGGTACAGTTCGAAGGCAGCCCCGGATCAGCCGCGACCATCAGCAAAGCCGCGAAAAGTGGAACGAGCAGGCCGGTCATTTCGTTTTTCCTCCGTTATCGAGTGGCAATTGGGACGCAGGAAACCAAGCCTCCATGCGTGGGGCCCATAAAACAGAGCGTTTGGCCGCGCGTTCGGGGCGCGCGGCCGCTAGATTACCTGGGGTGCTTTTGGTCCGTGAGATCCATGCCGATTAACTTCGTTCTCGAAAGGTCGACGTGGGTGAGATCGACGCCGCTCATATCGCAACCGGTCAGCGTCGCGCCGGCAAGGTTTGCGCCATCCAGCTGCGCTTTCGTAAAGTCTATGCCGGTCAGCTGCGCACCCGAGAAGTTCACGCCACGAAGGTCCGCTCCGGTGAAGTCGTCGCCACCGGCGCGAACCCCCGAGAGGTTGACGCCACTGAGGTTCGCGTGGCTAAAATCGCAGCCGCTGCAGGTGTTCAGGACGTCGCGAAGGTCCGTCGACGTAAGTCGCGCGCGGGTAAACTCACAACCCGAGAGCTTCGCCCCGGTAAAATCAACGCCGTGAAGGTCGGCATCGGAAAAATCGCAACCGGTAAGGCGCGCACCGCGAAACGATGCGTTGCGCAAATCCGCTCGGCTGAAGTCCGCGCCATCGAACCTCGCGCTCGAGAAGTTCGTGCCGACGAGCTTGGCTCCGCTGAGATCGGCGCCGGAATAGCTGACCCCACGCATGTCTTTGCCGGACCAATCAACGTTCCTGAAATCACAATCGGAGCAGGCGCGGGAGGAGCTGCTCGCACCAGCGGCGGCTTGCGCGATGCTCATGCTGCGAGCGATCTCGCGAGAAACCCCCGCGTTAAGCCCGCTAACATCAAGGTTCGGCATCGGAATTCGCATTTTCGGAATCGTTACTTGCGCTCCGGGCAGTGCGAAGTGCGTCGCGGGGAGGGTCAGATTCGTTTCCGGCACGCTCACGTGCGTTTCCGGCACGGTCACATGCGTTTCCGGTACGGTCAGGTGCTTCTCGGGCACCGTGACGTGCGTTTCCGGCAGCGTCACGTGCGTCGCGGGCAGCGCGACGTGCGTCGCCGGCATTGAGACGTGCGTTGCGGGCATCGAAACTTCTTTGCTCAGCACATAGACGATCTTAGCCGGCTTTGACGCCGGCACCGGCACGGGTTTCTCGTTCGTGACCACGGTAATCGAGGTAATGCATGGCGCAGCCACCGATGGCGCGACGAGCGCAATCACCAGCGCGATGGCGCCGACGATGCCGACCGCCGCGGCCGCCGGAGCGAATGAGAGATTCGTTGCGATATTCCGCCCGGCGCCGAGCAGCCGTTCGATGCGCAACGAGATGTGTTTGCGCGTGGCAAAGACACCGGGGGCCGGAATCGGCTGGCGCGGCCAGCTGGCCGTCTCGGCCATCTTCGTTAGGCAGAGCGCGTAGGGGCGCACCGTCTTCACGAACGAGAGCACCCAATCGTCGCACGCGACCTCGCGCTCGAGGTCGAGCTGCTGCCCGACGAACTGTGCGGCGGGATTCCATCCCAACAGCGCGTTGATAAGTCGCTGCAAGCCGTTCGTCCAGTCGTCGGCGCGCCGCAGGTGCGCGAGCTCGTGCAAACAGATCTGGTCGACTTCAGGCTCCGAGAGGCGGTCGAGGAGCGAGCGTGGCACCAGGATCATTGCATCGAAGAGACCGACCGCAACCGGCACGTCGGTTTCGTCGCTTACGCAGAGCCGGACGTCGCGCGTGCCCTTGTTCGCGCGCAGCCATTGCGGCATTGCGTCGCGATACTCGACCGGCAGCGGCAGCGCATCGCGCTTTAATTGCTCGAGGCGCAGCAAGCCGATCGCGAGCCGTACCAGCGCGTACACGGCGAAGACCACCCACAGCCCAAAGACCGCCAGCGCAACCGGCACCGGAATCGTCAGATGGAATCGTTGCGGTAAGCGGGGCGCCGGCGCCGATAGAGTCGCCGGGGGCTGTGGCTCGGCCGCGGACTGGCGCGGTAGCGATCGCTGCGCGGGATGTTCCCGAGCGATCGAGCTCGTCAGCTGCGTCGCCGGCCGATCCGGCGTCGATGGGGAGAAGAATGCCAGCGTCGTCGCCACCGGAAGGACGAACGCGGCGACGAGCGTTGCGATCCAAACCGTGTAGCGCGTTGCAGCGTTGACGCGGGGCCAAAAGCGGAGCAGCAACCACACGCTGAGCGCGAGCAACGCGCCTTGCCATAGCGCATTGAGCGCAATCGCGGAAATCGCGCTTGCGAAGGTTACAAACTCTTGCTGCCAGACGATCACTTGTCGCCCTCCTCGTACTCTTCGATCAGGGCTTTCAGACGATTCAGCTCCCCTTCCGAGGGCCGTTCCGTCTCGATTAAGCGTAGCGCAAGCGTGCCCGCGCTGTTGTCAAAGAAGCGTGAAAGAAGATGGCCAACCGCGTGGCCGGCCGCCACTTCGCGCGCCATAACGGCGCGATAGACGAAGGCCCGGCCCGCCTCCACGTGCGTAACGTATCCCTTTCGCTCGAGGATCCGCATCGTCGTAAGGACGCTGTTGTAGGCGATCGGCGGGGGCGGAAGGGCCGCCGTCACTTCGGCGACGGTCGCCTGTTCCTTCTGCCATAGCACCTCCATCAAACGAAGCTCGGCCTCGGTCAGGGTGCTGGATCGTCGTCGCGCCATGCTCCTAGCGCCCCGTCAGGTCCGGACCCCAGCCTTGAAAGAGCCGGCATGAAGCCTTCGGCTCAGGAAGGCGGACGCGTGTCCGCACGGTGGGCGGGAGCTCGGAAGTTAGGGTATCGGCGGTGCGGGTCATCGGGTGTGCCTCCTCAAGACTACTAAAGATTTAGTTGCATAATAGACGCTTGCGCCGGCCTTGTCAACTAAATATTTAGGATTAAAACTCCCGCCCGGCTCCACCCGTCTCGGGAGACGTTGCGGGAATGCTCGAATGGTCTGCCAATAACGGAGGCTGATTCCGCCCACTTTCCTTTTCAGGAGAAGCAATTGTTGCCAATGGCGCGCGTCGCGCTTGCATTTCTGGCCGTAGGCCTTCTCGCCGGGTGCGGTAAAGGCACGCCGATCTCGAGCGGCACGGCAAGTCCCTCGCCCACGATCCCGCCGCAGGTTACGGCCCAGTTCCCTATCCCAAGCGCATCGAGCAAGCCGCTCGGCATTGCGCTGGGCAGCGACGGAAATCTTTGGATCACCGAGTTTGCCGTGAGCAAAATCGGCCAGCTCAACTCGGGCGGCAGAATTTCGGAGAGCGTTACCCCGACGAAGGACGCCGGCCCCAACGGCATCGCCTCGGGTCCCGGACCGAACCTCAACGTCTGGTTTACCGAGACTAACCTCGGGCGGGTCGCGCAAATCACGACGAGCGGGCCGCCGTATACGGAGTTCACGCTGCCCGATTCCGCGGCGAAGCCCGCTGCTATCGCGCTCGGATCGGACGGGAACATGTGGGTCGCGGATGCCGGAACGAATTCGATTTGGAAAGTACAGCAGCTTCGCGTGAAGCCACACGTCAAGTTCACGCAATACAAGTTGACCGGACACGCGCAACCGACCGATATCACCCTCGGCCCCGACGGCGCGATCTGGTTCACCGAGCCTGGCATCAACAGCATCGGCCGATTGCCGATTAGCGGCTACCCGCTCAGCGAGTTTCCCGTCCCGACGAAGAACTCCGACCCCATCGGCATCGCCACCGGTACCGATAACGCGGTCTGGTTTACCGAACAGAAAGCTCGAAACATCGGCCGCATCTCCGTGACTGGTGTCGTGACGGCTGAATATCCGCTGACGAACTCAGTGACGCCCAATGCCCTCATCCAAGGAGTCGACGGCAACTTCTACTTCACCGATACGGCGAAAAACAAGATCGCTCAGTTTCTTTTCCGGTCGCACCGCACGGTGTTCTTTTCGATTCCGACGGCGAACTCGGAACCAACCGCGCTCTGCTTAGGCTTGGACAGCCAGATCTATTTCGTCGAAACCGCCGGCAACAAGATCGGCCAGTTCCGCTACTTTAACGTATAGGTTCGTCTTCGGCGCCGGTAACCTCCGCGAGCATGCTAACGCCGGTGCCGATTAAAAAATAACGGGAGCCGGCTCGAACCAGGTAGAGCGCGGCGTGTTGTGAGAGTGCGGCAGACTCTACGACGTTGAGGAACCGGTCGCCACGTTCGAAGAATCGCGTACGTCGTAGCCACCGCGCCAACACGTAGATGACGGCGAGCGCGAGCGCGACGAGCGTCAGCTTCGCGAGGTATCCCGCCCAGAAGCTCCAGGGCATCGGGCGCTAGTCGGGAGCGCGGGAGATCTTGCGTTTGAACGCGACGACCTTCTGCTCGATCTCCTCCATGCCGTCGCGGACGACCACCGCATTTCCGGTCGTCAGGGTAATGACCGTCTCACCATTTCCTTCGACCGTTTCGATGAGGTCGCAGTTCAGCAAAACGGGATGGCCGTTGAGCCGCGTGAGCGTGATCATCCAGCACCTCTTTTGCGCAGTGTGCGTTCGTGCCTACGCGCGTTACCGTCATCAAGCTCGAGCTCCTCACGCCGCGCCTCTTGCGCCTCGAAAACGCGGCGTCGTCGCGCTTTGATCTTCTCGACGACACGTCGTTCGCGGTTGGCGAAAATAAGCTCGTCCCGCGCGCGTTCGAATGACTCCGCGAGACCGGTCTCTTGCGCGCGGGTCGTCGTTTCTGCCGCGCAGAGATAGCGCAGGTGCCGGTCGAGCGCCCGAAGGTCGCGCACGGGCCGCGTTCGCACAGCATTAAAAAGCGCGGCAATGCACGCCTCGCGTGCAACCGCAAACCGGCGCCGTTCGCCGGCGCAGCGCTCCAACGAGTTGCGACAGGCCGCGAGGTCCCGGCGTTTCTCATCCTCCGTGCGCTTGCGCGCATCCAGCAGCGGCTCCAAGCGAAACGCAAAGCGGGCCATAGTTGAGTAACTCCCCGCAAGCGCCCTTAGCGGGCCAGTTGCGTCCGCTCCCGGCCTACCGAGACCAGCTCGATCGGCACCCCGAGCAGTTCCCGAACGCGATCGACGTACTCGCCGGCCGCCGCCGGCAGATCCGCGACGCGCCGGCACTCGCCGATCGGCTCGCTCCAGCCGGCAAGCTCTTCCACGATGGGTTCAACCTCGTCAAGGCCCACAGCGACAAACCCGACCGATCTGCCGGCGATGCGATACCCGGTAACGATGCCGATCCGGTCGAAGCCCGTGAGCACGTCCAGCTTCGTGATGACCGCGCTGGTCAAACCGTTGAGCGCGACGGCATACTTAGCAGCCACGGCGTCGAGCCAGCCACAGCGACGCGGACGCCCAGTGACGGTACCGAACTCGCCACCCTGTCCGCGCAGGCGCTGGCCGCGCTCGTCGCGGAGCTCCGACGGCATCGGCCCGGCGCCGACGCGCGTGCAATACGCCTTGAGCACCCCAATCACGCGTCCGATCGCGCTCGGCCCGATGCCAAGTCCGGTGCACGCGCCGCCCGCAATCGTGTGGGAGCTCGTAACAAACGGATACGTGCCGTAGCCGACGTCGAGCAGCGAACCCTGCGCCCCTTCCAGCAGCACGCGCTTGCCGCCCGCAAGCAGCTCCTGCATATATGCTACCCCGTCGACGACGTGCGGCGTTAGCCGCTCCGTCGCCGCCCCGGTTTCGCGGTCGGCGTCGGTCACGCCGCGTAACAGATCGGCAAACCGAATGCCGGTACGCGCGACGCGATCGACGTAGGCCGGTCCGATGCCGCGGCCCGTCGTACCGATCGCATTCGCCCGTTCGCGCTCGCTCGCCGCATCGCGGCTAACGTGATACGGAAACACGACATGCGCGCGATCGGAGACTTTCACGCGCGAGGTATCGATGCCGATCGCCGCCAACGCGTCGAGCTCCCCGATGAGCGTTTGCAAGTTTACGACCGTCCCGCCGCCGACGAAAAGCTCGACGTGTGGATGCATCACGCCCGAGGGAACGATCCGTAGCGCTAACTCGCGATCGCCAACGACGATCGAATGTCCTGCGTTATCGCCGCCGGCAAAGCGGGCGACCACATCGTAATCGGCGGCATAGAGATCGACGATTCGGCCCTTGCCCTCGTCGCCCCACTGCAACCCAACGATCACATCAGCTTTTGAAGGCAACTCCGTTCCTCGTAGCCTCATTGTGACGAGCGGTTAGCGACTCACTCCGTGTTGAACTCCAAGTCGCTGGTGTCGCCCATTGGGATTTCGGCGGCGCTGCCGAACTGCGTCATCACGAACTCTGAGAAGAGCGCGTTCGGCCAGCCAAAGTTGCGCCGCGTAAACTGCTGCGGGTTGTCGGGATTGAACGACTCGTGCAGCAGATGGTCGCCGGGGTCGCTCGCGAGGAGCTGACCGAGCACATCCTCTTTTTCGGAGCTCGTCGTCGCCGTAAGGCCCTCGATGATGAGGGCTAACGGCCAGACCCAGTGATCGGGGGTGTGGTAGCTGCCAATGCCACGCGCCAAGTGTCCCTGATAGAACGATGGATTGTCTTGCGAGAGTAAGAAGCGGCGCGTGTTCTCGTAGTAGCGGTCACCGGGCGCCGTGTAGCCGAAATATGGGGCCGCAAGCAGGCTAGGAATATTCGCGTCGTCGGTGAGAATCGCGTGACCGAGGCCGTCCACCTCGTAGGCATAAATGTAACCGTACTTCGGCACGAGCACCAGGCCGTACGTTTGGATGCCGCGCTGCACTTCGTCGCGCAAGGCCTTCGCCTCGCGCGCCTTGACGATGTTATGATAAACGTTCAGCTCGATGTCCGACATATCGCCGAGCGCAACCACGGCGAACATCTCCGAAGGAATCAGGAAGTTGTAGTCGCAGGCGTCGTCGGACGGGCGAAAGCCCGTCCAAATCATGCCGGTATAGCCGACCGGGTTGCCGCGCCCTTCGTTGGGCAGCTCCTTGTGGGTGTAGCGCGAGTCGCGCGGATGGTTCTGTTCGCGCTCCATCGTTGCAAGCACGCCGTCGAGCATCTTTGAAAAGTCGGGCGTGAAAATGGTCGCGTCACCCGTCGTCTTCCAGTAGCTCCAAGCCAGCGCGGTGGGATAGGCAAGGGAGTCGAGCTCGAACTTCTGTTCCCAGACCCGGTAATCCAAGGTGTAGGCGTTGGCATACGGATCGATCTGAAGATACTTCACCATGCGCGCGACGATCCCGCGCAGCAATGCCCGCACGTCGGGGTCGTCCTTGGCAAAGAAGAGATACGGACGCGCCTGGGCGCTTGCGTCCCTCAGCCACTCCGCCGGTATGTCGCCGGTCATGATGTAGGCGGTTCCGTCGGGTGCGTACTGCGCGAGCCGGCTCGTATCGAGCAGCGCCGCGCGGAACATTTCTTGGAGGTGCGAGTTGGGGCTGCGGTAGCCGGCCGCGGCCTGCTCGATCGATCCAAGCTCTAACGCGAGCGCACGGATCGGCAAAAGCGCGTAAACGATCGCGCCGAGCAACGCGAGCAACGCGCTCGCGACCAGATATCGCCTCATTATCGAGGCCAGGTTCCGTGTGCGTACAAAGCCGGGAGCTCCCGATAGCGTCCTAGGTAATCGAGGCCGTAGCCCACGACGAAGACGTCGGGGACCTCAAACGCCCTATACTTGATTTCGATATCCGCAATCCTCCTGTGGGGACGGTCGAGGAGGGTGCAGACGGCCAGCGATGCGGGCCCTCGCTCGAACAGGCGCTTGACCACGTATTGCAGCGTGAGGCCGGTGTCGACGGTGTCGTCGACGAGAATGACGTGGCGTCCCTCGACTGGGACCGTCACGTCCTTCTCGAGCACGATCCCGTCGCCGTCGCCGTATTTGTTCACCGAGATGAAGTCGAGGTGACAGGGAATGGTCACGGCTCTCGCCAGGTCAGCAAGAAAGGTCGCCGCGGCACTGAGAAGGCCGATCATGAGCGGAAGCTTACCCTCATAATCCCGGGAGATCGCTGCGCCAATTACAGAAACGCGGTCGGCAATCGACCGCGAATCGTAGAGCGGCTCGCCGATCACGAAGCGCGCTTCATCGAGCGCGAGAAGACCCGCTCGACGTCGCGCCGCGTAAAGAGCTTGACGTTGACGCGCGGGTGGTGCGAGCGCATCAGCCTCACCTTGCGGTTCTTGCGCGAATTGCGGGTCGGCTTGGCGACGGTTACTTCGATGTAGAGCTTGTACTCGGGCAGATAGAAATCGGGTGTGAAAAACTCGACGGGGCGTCCGCCTCGGTTCCAAACAATCGGAAAACTGCGGGGTTCATACTCCCAGTCTATTCGATAGAAGTCGAAGAGACGCGCGAGCTCGGCTTCACTCGCATGTGCGAACTGCACCCGGGACATAGCCACGGACCAAAATCTACGACG